>CAIQBO010000022.1 GCA_903870145.1 uncultured Burkholderiales bacterium
CCATGCCCGAGCAAGAAGAGCACGGCACCAGCCACATCAGCATCATCGACCGCCAAGGCAATGCACTGGCCATGACCACCACCATTGAGGCGGTTTTTGGATCGCGCCTGATGGTCAACACGGGTCAAGGAAGAAGCGGTGGATTTTTACTTAACAACGAGTTGACCGACTTCAGCTTTACGCCCCGTGACGCACAAGGCCTGCCAGTTGCCAATCGCGTTGAAGGGGGCAAACGCCCACGCTCTTCGATGTCGCCCATGTTGGTATTCAACAAAGCCGATGGTGCACTTGTAATGAGTGGCGGCAGCCCTGGGGGTGCGGTGATCATCAACCACATGGCCAAGCTGCTGGTTGGCACTTTGCAATGGGGTTTGAACGCACAAGAGGCCATCAACTTGCCCAACTTCAGCTCCCTCAATGGCCCTACTGTTTTGGAAGAAAAACGCTTCCAGGCCAGCAGCATCAAAGCCTTGCAAGCACGAGGGCATGATGTGCGCGAATCATCGTTGCCCAGTGGCTTGCAAGCCATTCAGGTCACGCCTCAGGGATTTTTTGGGGGCGCAGACCCACGCCGCGAAGGCGTGGTGATGGGCCCTACTCAGTAAGCTTGGCCGAGTTGGCTCAAGATGGCCGGGTTTTCCAGCGTGCTGATGTCTTGCGTGATTTCCTCACCCTTGGCCAAACTGCGCAGCAAGCGGCGCATGATCTTGCCTGAACGCGTTTTGGGCAAGTTCTCGCCAAAACGAATGTCTTTGGGCTTGGCAATCGGGCCAATTTCTTTGGCAATGTGATCACGCAATTGTTTGGCAATGGCTTTGCCTTCGTCGCCCGTGGGCAGTGAACGTTTGAGCACCACAAATGCGCAAATGGCCTCGCCCGTGGTCTCGTCGGGGCGGCCCACCACAGCGGCTTCGGCCACCAACTCGGTGCAACTGACCAAGGCCGATTCGATTTCCATGGTACCCATGCGGTGGCCAGAGACGTTCAGCACATCGTCAATGCGGCCTGTGATGGTGAAGTAGCCTGTTTCTGCATCGCGAATGGCACCGTCGCCGGCCAAGTAATACTTGCCTTTGAAATCGTCAGGGTAGTAGCTTTTCTTATAGCGCTCAGGGTCACCCCAAATGTTGCGAATCATGGAAGGCCATGGGCGTTTGACGACCAAAATTCCGCCCTGCCCATTGGGCATGTCTTTGCCTGTTTCGTCCACGATGGCCGCTTCAATACCAGGGAAAGCCAAAGTGCAAGAGCCAGGCACCATGGGGGTTGCGCCGGGCAATGGGGTGATCATGTGCCCACCCGTTTCGGTTTGCCAGAAGGTGTCAACGATCGGGCAATTGCCCCCGCCCACGTGCTGGTGGTACCACTCCCAAGCGGCAGGGTTGATGGGCTCGCCCACAGATCCGAGTAAACGCAAGCTGCTCAAGTTGTAGCGCTTAGGATGCACTGCCTCAGTGGCCTCAGCCAATTTGATCAAGGAACGAATGGCCGTTGGAGCCGTGTAGAAAATCGAGACTTTGTGGTCTTGAATCATTTTCCAAAACCGGCCAGCATCGGGGAACGTGGGCACGCCTTCAAACACGATCTCAGTGCCGCCCAAAGCCAAGGGGCCGTAGGTGATGTAGGTGTGGCCCGTGACCCAACCAATGTCGGCGGTGCACCAAAACACATCGTCCGGCTTCAAGTCAAATGTCCACTTTGTGGTCAAGGCGGCGTGCAGCAAATAGCCACCCGTTGAGTGTTGAACTCCCTTAGGCTTGCCCGTTGAGCCTGAGGTGTAAAGCAAGAACAAGGGGTGTTCTGCGCCCACCCACTCGGGCTCACAGGTGCTGGCTTGTTTGGCCACCAAATCGTGCATCCAAACATCGCGCCCAGCGTGCATGGCCACTTCGGAGCCACTGCGCTTGACCACCAGCACATTGGTGATGGCACCGCAGCCACCCAAGGCGATGGCTTCGTCGACAATGGATTTCAAAGGCAATTGCTTGCCGCCGCGGATCTGATGGTCCGCGGTGATGACGGCTTTGGCGCCGGTGTCTTCAATGCGGTCACGCAGCGACTGGGCTGAAAAGCCGCCAAACACCACCGAGTGCGTAGCGCCTATGCGGGCGCAAGCTTGCATGGCAGCCACACCGTCAATCGACATGGAGATGTAGATCACCACGCGGTCACCCTTTTGGATGCCCAGTGACTTCAATCCATTGGCGATTTGGCATGTTTTGGCGAGCAATTCACTGTAAGAGATGCGCGTGACCTCGCCGCCATCGGCTTCAAAAATCAAGGCGGTTTTGTTGCCCAAGCCTTTTTCAATATTGCGGTCTAAGCAGTTGTAGGAGGCGTTCAAAGTGCCGTCTTCAAACCATTTGAAAAACGGTGCTTCAGACTCATTCAAGACCTGAGTGAAGGGGGTTTTCCAAGTGATGAATTCACGGGCCAAACGGGCCCAGTAGCCTTCGTAATCATTTTGGGCCTCGAGGCAAAGTGCGTCATAGGCGGGCATGCCTGAAACGAACGCATTCTTGACAAAAGCATCGCTGGGCTGATAGATGGTGTGGGCGCTCATGTCATCTCCTTTGTTTTAAAATTAATTGCCGTAAATGTGGCGTTTGGCTCTTACAAAGCCCTGACTAACTGATTTCTTTCAGGTTCTTTCCAGCAAATCAGTCTTGGCTTGTTGATCGCCATTTAAAATCAGTGAAAACCCTTCTCATAGGACACCATGTCTGATAAATACGATCCGCACCCTGCTCCTGCCCCATTGCGACCCCTGCCCAAATTGATTTTTGCGAGTCGCTGGTTGCAATTGCCTCTGTACCTGGGCTTGATTGCAGCGCAGGCTGTTTACGTGTTTCATTTTTGGGTAGAACTGGTTCATTTGCTGGAAGCCGCATTTGGCAGCCAAACAGCGCTGCAGGCTTTGATTTCCGGCATCGGCTACAAAGTTGACGCACCCATTACCCATCTGAACGAGACCATCATCATGTTGGTCGTTCTGGCCTTGATCGATGTGGTCATGATCTCCAACCTGCTGATCATGGTGATCGTGGGGGGGTATGAAACTTTTGTCTCACGCATGAATTTGGAAGGTCATCGTGACCAACCGGAGTGGCTCGATCATGTCAACGCTTCAGTGCTCAAAGTCAAACTGGGCACTGCCATCATCGGCATCAGCTCCATTCATTTGTTGAAAACTTTCATCAACGCTGCCAACTACACGGAGAAAGTATTGATGTGGCAAACCATCATCCACATCACCTTCTTACTCAGTGCGGTGGCCATTGCGTACACAGATAAGTTGATGTCGCATCATTCAAATGGCGTCAAGCACTGAATTGCGCCGCAAAGCTCTGACACACCTGATCTGAACGCCAACTGAACCTAGACATCTCGAAAGTCCCACATGACCACCTTGATCCAACAAAAAGACCTCATTGAATCGATTGCAGCGGCCTTGCAATACATCAGCTACTACCACCCTGCTGATTTCATTTCACATTTGGCCAGCGCTTACGCGCGCGAGCAAAGCCCCGCGGCCAAAGACGCCATTGCCCAAATCTTGACCAACAGCAAAATGAGCGCCACCGGTCACCGCCCGATGTGCCAAGACACCGGCATCGTCAACGTGTTTCTCAAAGTCGGCATGGACGTCAAGCTGAGCAATTTCACGGGTAGCCTGGAAGACGCCATCAACGAAGGGGTGCGCCGCGGCTACAACCACGCCGAGAACACGCTGCGCGCCTCGGTGGTGGCCGACCCCGAATTCGCTCGCAAAAACACCCAAGACAATTCACCCGCTGTGATCTTCACGCAAATTGTGCCGGGCAACAAAGTCGACGTGATCGTGGCAGCCAAAGGCGGCGGCAGCGAAAATAAATCCAAGTTGGTCATGCTCAACCCCAGCGACAGCGTGGTCGACTGGGTGCTCAAAACCGTGCCCACCATGGGCGCGGGTTGGTGCCCGCCAGGCATGCTGGGCATTGGCATTGGCGGCACCGCAGAAAAAGCCGTGCTGATGGCCAAAGAAAGCCTGATGGACGATCTGGACATGTACCAGTTGCTAGAAAAATCAGCCCAAGGGGGCAAACTCACCCAAGTTGAAGAAATGCGCTTGGAGCTGTACGAAAAAGTCAATGCTCTGGGCATTGGCGCCCAAGGTTTGGGCGGCCTGACCACGGTGCTCGACGTCAAGATCAAGATGTACCCCACGCATGCAGCCAGCAAGCCCGTGGCCATGATTCCCAATTGCGCGGCCACCCGCCATGCCCACTTCGTGCTCGACGGCTCTGGGCCCGTTTACTTGGACCCACCGAGCCTGGACCTTTGGCCCAACGTGAACTGGACACCCGACACCCAAAAAAGCCAGCGCGTGGATTTGAACAAGTTGACCAAAGCTGACGTGGCCAACTGGAAGCCGGGCCAAACTTTGCTGCTCAACGGCAAGATGCTGACTGGGCGCGATGCTGCGCACAAACGAATTCAAGACATGTTGGCCAAGGGCGAAGAATTACCCGTTGACTTCACCAACCGCATCATTTATTACGTGGGCCCCGTCGATCCGGTCAAAGGTGAAGCTGTGGGCCCTGCCGGCCCCACCACCTCCACCCGCATGGACAAGTTCACTGAAATGATGTTGGCGCAAACCGGTTTGATCGCCATGGTGGGCAAAGCCGAACGCGGGCCCACTGCCATCGAAGCCATTCAAAAACACAAGTCAGCTTACTTGATGGCTGTGGGCGGCGCGGCCTACCTCGTCTCCAAAGCCATTCAGCACGCCAAAGTGGTGGGCTTTGCAGACTTAGGCATGGAAGCCATTTACGAGTTTGATGTGCGCGACATGCCCGTGACCGTGGCCGTTGATTCTGGCGGCACCAGCGCTCACATCACGGGCCCGGCCGAGTGGCAAAAGCGCATCGCCATGGGTGAGTTCAAAGGTATACCGGTCGCATCAAAATGAGGCCCAAAGGCGTTCGCCGCCTTGGTCCAAGTGTGTCAGGTAGACCCTGAGTTCAAACTCCCACTGGCCGTAATCGGGGGCCATGTGCTGGCACAACTTGTAGAAAGCGCGGTCGTGATCGCGCAACTTCAAATGGGCCAACTCGTGCACTGCAATCATTTCCAAAAATGCCAAAGGCGTGTCTTTGAACAAGGCTGCAACCTTGATCTCACGCTTGGCTTTGAGCTTGCTGCCCTGCACGCGTGACAGAGTGGTGTGTAGCCCCAGCGCATGCTGAACTGCATGAATTTTGCTGTCAAACACGACCTTTGTGACAGGCTCGGCTTGGCGCAAGTGCTGATTTTTCAAATCCATCACGTACTGATACAAAGCGCCATCGGTGCGGATGCCGTGGGCTTTAGGATGGCGTTTTAAAAGCCACGCGCCCAGCCCTGGGCCATGCATCAAATCATGAACTTGGCCCAGCACATTCTCTGGGTAAGCTTGCAAATAGGGCAGAGGTTTCACGTGGTGCGGGGCTTCAAGGCTGCGCGGAAAAGTCGTTCAGTGCTGCATGCCTGCCGCGTATCATATTGACTGGCAACAACAGCAACCAACCCAACAAGAAAAGCAAAGCTGTGCAGGCAATGGCCACGCGTTGATTGCCCGCAGTCAGCCAAGTGATCAAGCCGTAGCCCAAAGGGCCCACGATGCTGGCCAATCGAATGGCAAATGTCCAAAGACCAAAGTACTGCGCCGATTGCGCGGGGGGCACCAGCAAGCCGGCCATGGCACGGCCAATGGATTGGCTCGAACCCATGCAAACACCCGCCAAACCAGCGGCCCACCAAAACATTTCTTTGCTGGTAGACAGCGCGGCCCATGCGCACGTGATGGCCCATCCCAAGAGCGTCAAACTCAGTGCCAATTTGTGGCCGATGCGGTCTTGCGCGTGGCCAAAAACCAAGGCCCCCACAAAGGCGGCCATGTTCAGAACAAAAATCAGCGCCATGGTTTCTTCAGGTTTAAAACCAATGACTTGCTCAGCGTAAATGGCAGCCAAGGTAATGGCCACGGCCACGCCAGCCTGGTAAGCCACGGCGCAAACGAGCAATTGCATGAAGTCTTTGTAGCGTTTGGCTTGTGCAAAGGTCTTGCGCATTTGCTGCCATTGACTTTCTGAGGGGCCCAAGGCGCGCCTTGCTTGAGGCAAAGCATGCTCCTTCATCAAGGCAAAGGTGACGCTGGCAGCCAAGGCGTAAATCAAAGCCGTGGCCAGCATGGTGATGGGCACAAACTGCCCTGCCGTTTGCCCTTGTCCCTGTGCCCAAAGCACATAGGCCAAACAAACGCCCAGGGTCAGCATGCCGCCCACATAACCCAAAGCCCAACCCCAACCGCTGATGCGGCCCATGGCCTCGGGCTTGGCCAGCTCTGGCAAAAAGGCAGCCGTCAAGGACTCGCCGTAAGAGTAAAACGCGTTGGACAAAACAATGCAAACGACAGCCAATGCGACTTGCCCTGGGCCCACGCAAGCCAAAGCGGCCGTGCAGAGCACACAGGCCACGGTCACTGCCATCAGCAGTTTTTTCTTGGCTGCATGGCGATCCGCCCAAGCCCCCAAAGCGGGCATGGTCAGCATCACGATGGCATAAGACAAGCTCAGAGCGCAGGTCCAGGCCAAGGGGCCCCAATCGGCATTGCCTGCCACAGCGCCTACAAAGTAAGCCGCAAAAACCGCCGTGATAACCACCGTGGTGTAGCCCGAATTGGCGAAGTCGTACATGGCCCAGCCAAATACTTCCCTTGGCTTGACACCTGCATTCAACATGGCGGCTGTTCGCTTGCAGTGAGCTTGATCGGGTATTGCTTCAAAGCCGGCCGCCTTCTCAACGCACAAACCGATTTAAATCAATGCAAATGCCGAGGACGGCGACCGCTGCCGTGGCCCCCTTGCGGGCCTGCCCCGCCAGAACCCCTGGGCGGTTTTCCAAGTTCAAGTGAGCTGACCAGACTCTCAAAACGCTGGCCAAAAAGTTTGTCTATCTCTTGCACCACGCCGCTGAGTTCAGCGCCATCAAAATGCCGCTCCATCAAACCCACCACGTCTTGCACCAGCAAGTCGCGCTGTGCTTGCATGATGGATGCGGGGTCAGGACCCACAAACAAAATCACAAAGTCATCACGCGATTCAGCGCCGCGCTCTTCGTCTTCGTCGTCGAACTCGGTGTCGTAAAAGGTGACTTCGAGTTGGGCGCCGGTGGCCGAAAGCTCGTTGATGTTCATGCACAAATCGTCGAGCACTTGACGGAAATCATCGTCACCGCGCACCGTCCAGCACAGTTGCAGGCGGTGCTCTTTGGCTTCGAAATGGATGCCCGGCTCATCTTCGTACAAGCTTTGACCGCCCTCAACCAAGGAACGCGCGCCGGCGTACTTCCAAAGTGGCTTGAGTGCTTCTTGCAGCGCCTTGAAATCAACATCGTCGCGCAACAAGACTTCACCATGAACATGAATCTCAAAAGGTGCAGTGTAGGAAGTCATGTCATTTCGCTTTGTCTATGGTGCCCCGAACCGGAATCGAACCGGTATGCCCCTTATGCAGGAAGCGGCGGATTTTAAGTCCGATGTGTCTACCAATTTCACCACCGGGGCCAAACCTCTATTGTGCCTTCAAGTTGTGCTGTATTTCACAAGAAAAAGCCCTCTGATGAGGGCTTTTACAGGTGCAAGTTGAATCTCAAGTCAAGCCCAAGAAAACAACCCTTCACAGAATCAACCGCCTTTTTTAGAGCGTTTGCCTGGGTTTTTCTTGCTGCGTGTGGCCACGCCGCGCTCCAAGCTCACGCGTTGTCCACGGCCAGCCGTGGGCAAAGTCACGCCTGGCAAAGGGGTTAAAGGTTTTGTGAATTTACGGTCAGCTTCGGTAACAATCTTATTGCCCATCAATGGCTCCAGGAAAAAAGTTCAAGCCGGTATTAGGCCACAGATTGAACCCTGCTTATTTGTAGAGCAATTCTGGCAACCAAAGACCAATCGCAGGGAACATGTAAAGCAAAACGATCGCAAAGACTTGAATCGCCATAAAAGGCATCATGCCTGCGAAAATCTGATTCAAAGTGACATGCGGTGGGCTCACACCTTTGAGGTAAAACGCTGCCATGGCCACTGGTGGGCTTAAGAATGCCGTTTGCAGATTCAATGCCACCAACAGTCCAAAGAACAAGGGGTCAATGCCAAAGTGCGGCAGCAAGGGAATGAAAATGGGCATGAAAATCACAATGATTTCAGTCCACTCCAAGGGCCAGCCAAGCAGGAAAATAACCACTTGCGCCAAGATCATGAACTGCACCGGCGTCATGTCCAGAGACAAAACCCACTGGTTGATGATCTCTTGCCCGCCTAACAACGCGAAAGCTGCTGAAAAAATACTGGAGCCAACGAACAGCCAACAGACCATGGCGCTGGTCTTGGCCGTCAAAAATACCGACTCTTTCAGAACATTCATGTTAAGTCGGCGGTAAGCCGCTGCCAACAGCAAGCCCCCCAACGAGCCAATGGCGGCCGCTTCTGTGGGTGTGGCCAAGCCAAAGACGATGGATCCCAGCACTGCCAAAATCATGATGGCCAGGGGAAAGAAGGAGCCCAGCAGCATTTTGAAGATTTCAAGTCGTGCAAAACTGAAATATGCATAGAAAATGAACAAAGCCAGCGCACAACTGACCAAGCTGACCCAAAATGCCATGGGTGCAGGTACGCGCTCGCCCTGCGTCTCTTCAACAACTGACGCAGTATTTGCCACTGGGGGTTGTACAGGCTTGGCGGGTTCGGCTGCTGCTGCAATCGTCGCTTTCGCAGTGGCGGCGTCTGTGCCGGGGGGCGGCTTCAGGTCACCCATGGATTCTGGCTCTTGCAAACCAGTCACTCCGGCCTCCTCGGATTCAGAAGTCTCACTAATTTCCCCGCCCATGGCCACAACGCCCTCCACCACCTCAGGCGGCAAAGGTGCAGAAACTTTCAGGTA
>CAIQBO010000023.1 GCA_903870145.1 uncultured Burkholderiales bacterium
ACTACAAATGAAATTCGAAGTTGAGAACATCAAATGTGGCGGCTGTGAAAACTCGATCGTCAAGGGGCTGACCGCCATACCAGGGGTCAGCGAGATCGTGATCGACCGCGAGCGCCAGTTGATCAGCGTGCAGGCCGATGAATCTTTGCGCGAGAGCGTATTGAAGAAATTGCTGTCAATGGGCTACCCCGAAAAAGGCAGTGTCAGCGGTTTGAATGCGGGCTTGGCCAACGCCAAATCTTTCGTCAGTTGCGCCATTGGCCGCATGGCCTGATGGGCTGCGCGAGGCCTTAAAAGGCTTCCTTCTCAGCTTCCAAATACGCCAAGCTGGTGTATTTGCCAATGTTGCCGTCAAAGCCCTGCATGGTTTTAGCGCGCGCAGCCACACGCGGGTCTTGCAGGACCATTTGCTTGGCTTGCGCTTCGGTTTTTTCTTCTTTCACCGCTTGCAAGCACGGCTCCCAAATGCCAGCCAAAAATGTGCCATAAGTATGCAACAAATCGGTACCGGGTTGACCATGTCCGGGCAGCCACAGTTGAGCACCGGCATTGGCCACTAGCGTTTTGAAAGTTTGAAAGCTGCCTGGGTAGGAGCCGTCGTCCATGTTGGCAATGCGGTTGGCCATGGCGATGTCGCCAACAGCTGTGACTTTGTCTTGCACCACTTCCACGCACAAATCAGAATCGGTATGGGCTTTGCCGTAGTGATGCATTTTCAAATTCACATCGCCAAACTGGAAGCTTTGCCCATTTTCAACCAATTGGTTGGGCGGCACCAGTTGGGTTCCCACGGTGGATTGGTTGGTCCAGCGCTCCATCAAAGTGCGCCACGTATTGCCTTCGTAGCCTTGAATCATTTCCTTGGTTTTGGCCAAGGCATAGATTGGCAAGCTGGGTCCATAGGCCTTGGCAAAGGCATGGTTGCCCAGCCAATGGTCGCCGTGAAAATGACTGTTGAACACCGCCACCACCGGCAGCGGGGTGACGCGCTGGATCATGCGCAAAGCCATTTCGCCAATTTGCAAGGAGCTGCCAGAGTCGAGCACCACCACGCCGGCGCTGGTCACCACAAAACTCACGTTGGACATCATGCCGCGGTTCTCTGGCGTGGGGAAACCATCGGGCGCAAAAATCATCCACACATGCTTTGACAATTGCACGGGTGCAATGTCCTTGACTGGCGGGCCCACGATGAAGTCTTTCACTTCAGATGCGAACAATTGAACATCTGGCCACAGGCCTGCTGCGCCGATGCCCGCTGCTGCAGCGCCCAAGAAAGCTCTTCGTTTCATGAAGGCCGGATGAACTGGGGAGATGCTAGAGGTCTTCATGGCGCGACTGCCTTTCAAACTGCATAGCCCGGGTTGGGCAAACCACCCGTGATTTTGGGGGCATTGAGTTGGCGCGCCTTGATGCGGCCATTGGGCTGCGTTTTGAGCCATTGCTCGACCACATCCCACACTTGCTTGTTGCCTTGTGTGCGCGCCTCTTCGGCCACAGGGGCCCATCCGGCCACTTTGTATTTCTTGCCAGCTTCAATCAACTTGCCATTCAAGCGCATCTCTTCGATGCGCTTGCCCATGCCTGCTGTGGGGTTGCAGCTGTATTGCAAGCCGCCCACGCGCACCATGTCGCCGCCCTGTTGGTAGTAAGGGTCTGGGTTGAACAGGTTGTCGCAAACATCTTCAAGCACGGTTTTAAGGGTCTCGCCGCTCATCTCAGTGACCGTGGCAAACGAGTAGGTGGTGGCCGTCATGTCCATCAACCATTCGCGTGTGATGGCTTGCCCCGGCAGCAGCGTGGTGCCCCAGCGAAAACCAGGGGAGAATGCAATTTCTGCACCTTGAACATCCATCAAAGCATCTACCAACAATTGGTCGCCCGTGCCATTGAAATTGCCGCGGCGGTACAACATGCCTTCGGAGATGCCCAGTTTTTCAGACAACTTGCTTTCGTAAGGCGCGCGCACCTTGGTGATCAAGGCGTCCATCTCTTTGTCGGCCGGCAGCATGTTCGAAAAAACGGGCAGTAATTTGTATCGGAAATCAGAGACCTTTTTGTCTTTGATTTCAAAATCAAGGACGCCTAAAAATTTGCCGTTGGAGCCTGCATTGGTGACGATGGTCTTGCCGCTTTTGTTGCTGACCAAGGTGGCCACGGGCATGCCGTCGTGCGTGTGTCCGCCCAGGATGGCGTCGATGCCGGTGACGCGGCTGGCCATTTTCAAATCCACATCCATGCCGTTGTGGCTGAGCACCACCACCACTTGCGCACCTTTGGCGCGCGCTTCGTTGCACATGGCTTGCATGTTCTCGTCTTGAATGCCAAAGGCCCAGTCGGCCATCATGTACCGCGGGTTGGCAATGGGTGTGTAGGGAAAGGCCTGGCCAATGATGGCGCAGGGCACGCCATTGATTTCCTTGA
The DNA here is from genome assembly GCA_903870145.1 of uncultured Burkholderiales bacterium. GTDB lineage: Bacteria > Pseudomonadota > Gammaproteobacteria > Burkholderiales > Burkholderiaceae_C > Limnohabitans_A. The sequence goes on from CAIQBO010000023.1 coordinate 2,425, forward strand.
TCACATAGGGCTTGAAAACGGGGTCGCCAAAATCTTGGGTCTTGATGTTTTGCGCCACAAAATCGATCTTGCCCGCGAAATCTTTTTCAATGATTTCTTTCACCCTGTCCATGCCCAAGGTGAATTCCCAATGACCCGTCATGACATCCACGCCGAGCAACTTGCAGGCGTCCACCATGTCTTGGCCGTTGGTCCACAAGCAGGTGCCCGAGCCTTGCCAGGTATCACCGCCGTCGAGCAACAAAGCGCCGGGCCGGCTGGCCCGCATGCGCTTGACCAAGGTGGCCAAGTGGGCAAAGCCCCCTACTTTGCCGTAACGCGCTGCGGCTTTTTCAAAATTCAAATAGGTCAATGCATGCGCCTGCACAGAGTCAGGGCGCAGCTTGGCAACTTTGAGCAAGTGCTCGCCGACCAAGTGCGGCAAGTTGCCTTTCATGGAACCCAAGCCCATGTTGATGCTGGGTTCGCGAAAATAAATGGGTTTGAGTTGCGCATGGCAATCGGTCATGTGCAGGAACGAGACGCTGCCAAATTTTTCAATGTCGTAAAGCCCATGAGCGGCTGTGGCGGCATCTGCATCGGCATAGGCACCCATGCCCAAACCGGCCATGGTGCCTGCGCCCAAGACCTGCATGAATTCACGTTTAGAAAGGTTCATAGTTTTGTCTTGACTGATATATGTAAATTCAAAAAACCCGGACGCGCCGGGTTTTCAATTTCATTGGTTGACGGGTGACTTGGGGTCGAGCAACAAGCCCACCAGATGACGCACTTGCGCCTCGCTCAAGATGCCATTGTGACCCACACGCGGCATGTTCGAGCAAGCGTTGTAGGCTTTGGCGTTCCACACTTTGCCCCATGTGTATTCAACAATCAGTTTGACTTCGGGGCTGCTGGGGTTGGTGACGCCTCGGATTTTTCCGTAGTTGTACAAACTCGGGCCAATGGTGCCAAAAGAAATTTCTTTCTTGTCCAGTTGGTGGCAGTTGTAACAATTGCCGCCAACGACGGTTTTGTCGTCGTCGGTGAAGGTCAGGCCGCGGCCATTTTGGGCGATTTTTTCGCCCTCTTTCCAATCACCCAAAAACTTACCGTCGGAGGGCCACTTGACGGCTTGGAGGTTGACGGCCTCGATGGCCTTGGCGGTTTTTTCGTCCAAGGGCTTGCCATCCACATCGGCTTGGCTGCAAACGCGGTTGGTTTCGTCTGTGTTCAACAGTGCACTGGTTTTGACTATGCCTTCGTCACGAAAAGAGGCTTTCACAATTTGTTGCGTCAACAAATTCAAGTCAGCAACCGAGGGTGCGCCGGCGCAGCCGAGTACAAATACTGAAGCCAACACAAGCGCGAGAGTCAGGCGAGGTTTGAAATTGATTTTTTTCATTTGGATGCTCCCTGATTCAACGCTTGATGGCCGGTGCAATGGACGCTGAGCCTTGACTGTTCACCCCTAAGTAAACCCCCAAGGCAATGGTGGCATCGCTGGCAAAACCCGGATAGGGAAAGCGCTGCTGGCGATAGCAGTCGTTCAAGCGCTGCTGCATGCCCCACATTTGGCCGTTAGAGACACGGTAGGCCGGCCATGCGGCAAAGCCCACACCATCGCCAGGATTTTTGGTCAGGTTAGGCAGATCTTGCAAACGAATGCGCTTGCCGTCTTCGGCATGGCAGGAGGCGCAGGCAAAGTCGTGCGGGCCACCGCGCTGAAAGAACAGGCGTTTGCCAACTTCGTAAAAAGTTTTTTCAGATGGGTGTGCTTGTGACAAATTGAACTTCATGCCCTTGGACTCGGCGGCAATGAAAGTGGCCAATGCCGTCATGTTGATTTGCTCGCCCTTGCCAAACCCTGTTTTGGCAATTTCAGTCACGTTCAAACCCTGCAATGTGTCCATGCAGGTGAGCAAGCGTGACTCCAAATCTTGCACTTTGCCAGTGTCAGCAAAATATTTAGGCAATTCTACGAAAGCGCCTTTGTACACGCCTGGGCCCTTGCCCAAATCGCATTTTTCAAGCGAGGCGTTTTTGGGGCCACGCTTTTGAGTCCACAAGCCCTCGCCTTTGGCTTCAAATAGGTCAGCAGGGTTGCCGTCTTGCAGCATGGCACGGTATTCGTCAATGCCTTGGCTGGCTGTTTTTTGAGCCAGACTTGGCCAGCTGCAAGCCAAGCTCAAGGCCGCCAAAACGGTTGTCAATGTGCGCTTCATGGTCACCTCTTTGAATCAAACAAAAAAGGGTGAAGGTCTCGCTTCACCCTTGTGAAAGACATGCTCTGATTACGAAACCGTGGCTTCGTCGGTGCGCGTGTCGCCCTTGTTGTCTTTCCAAGTCACGGCCACTTTATCACCTGCTTTGGCGCCTTTGACGACAAATTGCAAAAATGGATTTTTAGAAACACCAGGGCCCCATTCGGCGGACAAAACGGGTTTGCCATTCAATGTGGCAGTGACTTCCTGAATGAACCAGGCTGGCACAGTTTTGCCAGCGGCGTCTTTGCGCTGGCCCGATTCCATCTCGTGACTCATCAAAACTCGAACGGTGGCTTTGTCGCCAGCGGCTTGGGCGCGAATGCGCATTGGATCTGCCATGTTTTTCTCCTGAATGATGGGGTATATGAAGCGCTGCGGATTAACCGCCGCAACCGCCCAAAGTCACTTTGACTTCTTTTTTGGCGAACAAAGCTTTGCCGTCGGCCATGATGGCAACGGCGTACACATCGGAGGATTGGCCCATTTTGGCGCGCGTTAAGAAATTTGATTCCACGGCATCGCTCACATAAAACATGGCCACCAATGCTGATGGATTTTTTTCTACCAAAATCAGCATTTGTTTAACTCCAGGCAACGTGGTGCTGGCGCCCAGGGGCACTACGGCACCATTTTCTGCGATGTCCGGGGCAGTGATGACGACATCTTTGCTTTCAGCAAGGGCGCCTCCTCCGTAAGCCTTGACAGCGTCTTGAACCGACTTGGCGTCAAAGCCTGTTTTGTTGAATGCCGCTTGGGCAAATTGAGGAAAGCCAGCAGAAGCCAGCAAGCCGGCGACCACAGCGCTTTGCTTGAGTGTCTCGCGACGAGTTTGCATCTGAATTCTCCTTGTGAATAAGTTGATGCTAATGAAATCAGTTCTCAATTCAATTGGGCAAAACCCGCTTCAATAGAGAGTGAAGGTTTACTTTTGTGCGCCTTTTGCTATCCACGCAGCGATGGTTTTGGCATCGGCCTCGCCAAGGGCTTGCGCAGGCATCGGAATGGGGCCCCAAAGGCCGCTTCCACCTGCCTTGATTTTGCCAGCTAAATACTCGGCCTTGCCTGGGTATTTTTTGGCTATCTCATTAAATCCTGGGCCAACGATTTTCTTGTCCATGCCGTGGCATGCCGTGCAGACATGTTTGTTCAGCAAAGCAATGGCTATTTTGCTCTCAGATTTACCATCTTCGGCTTTAAGGCTTGCCGCTGGGGCAGCAGTCCCAGGTGCCAAAGCGACAACAGACGCGCCCACTTTGCCTTCTGTCTTGCTGGTGTCAACGCCTTTTTGCTGTCCTACAAGCCGATTTTGCTCACGCAAGTTGCCATGTGCATTGCGGGCAAAGTCAGGTAAAAATGAAGCCACCTTGGCTTGAGGCACACAGTCTTTCATGCAAATGATGTTGCTTGTATCTGGCTTCAGGGCGCTGCCAAATTCTTTACCAGGCCACATGGCATGCGCGGTACTCATGCCATTGCGATTGGGCATGCGATTTTGCACTTCAGCGATATTTTGATTGGACAGCGTGAAGTCATCGGGCACCACACCTGCTAAGCTCAATAAAAATCCTGTGACCGCATAGACCTCTTCGGTGCTCAAAGTCTTGGGGTTGTTCCATGGCATGGCGCGGTTGATGTAATCCCACAAGGTCGAAACCGTGGCCACCTTCATGATCGTGGTGCGCCCAGGATAATCAGCGCGCGTTAGGTTGGCCACGCGCCCAGTTTGGATGTCTTGCGCCGTGGTACCACCGATCAGTGGAGCGAACACCTCATTGGACTCACCAAAAATGCCATGGCACTGCGCGCACTTGGCTTCCCACACATCTTGGCCTTTGGCCACGGAGCCTGAGCCAGCTGGTAAACCTTTGAAGTCAGGGCGGACATCAATGTCCCACGCGGCCACTTCCTTGGGCGTGGCATCTCGGCCAACACCGGGGTACTTTGCGCTTTGCGCTGCGGCCCATCCTGCGCTGAGCAAGGCGGCGCATATCAAAACTGCTTTATGAAACTTGAACATTCTTGACCTCGCCATTTTCTTGCACCAACCAGGACTGAATGGCGTTGTTGTGATAGATCGAGCGCGTGCCCCGCACATCTCGAAGTTGCTTGTACATAGGCTGCACATACCCCGTCTCGTCTTGCGCGCGGCTTTGAATGATGGCCGGTTTGCCATCCCAAACCCAATCCAGATTAAAGCGCGTCAATGCCTTAGACAGCACCGGTGTTTCAAGCCGCGCTGAGCGCCAATTGCGCCCGCCATCGGTGGACACGTCCACACGCTTGACCTTGCCCTTGCCCGACCAAGCCAGTCCGGTGATGTTGTAAAAGCCTTTGTCCAGCAAGACTTGGCCGCCTGATGGCGTGGTGACCACGCTCTTGCATTCTTGAATGTTGGTGTACTGGCGATGCAAACCACTTGGCTGCAAATCCATGTAATGAATGGCTTCGTCTTTGGCGGCATAGGGCTTGTCACCCACTTCGATTCGGCGCAAATATTTCACCCAACTGACCCCCTGCACGCCCGGCACCACCAAGCGCAGTGGGTAACCATTTTCAGGGCGCAGCATTTCGCCATTTTGACCATAAGCCACGAGCACTTCACCGGAGGTGATCAAGCTCATGGGGATGGTGCGCGTCATGCTAGAGCCATCACCGCCTTCGGCCAAAATAAATTTTCCGTTTTTCAAATCGGCGCCCGCCAATTCGAGCAGCGTGATCAGCGGCACGCCCGTGAACTCACTGCATGACAACATGCCGTGGGTGTATTGCACAGTGGGCACCGCCACATTGCCCCAATCGACCGCCGTGTTGGCGCCGCACTCAATGAAGTGAAAGCGCGAGACCGAAGGCAGGCGCATGATCTCGTCCATGGTGAAAACCTTGGCCGACTTGACCATGCCGTTGATCATGAAGCGGTGCTTGGAAGGATCAATGTCCCACCAGCCTTGGTGGTGGCGCTCGAAATGCAAGCCGCTGGGGGTAACGATGCCAAACAAAGATTGCAAAGGTGCAAAAGATACCGATGCTTGCGTGGTTTGCGTCAAACCCGGGCTTTGGCGGCGCTGCAAATTGGCCTCAAACTGCGAGGGCTTGCCATAGCCCTCCGTGGCCACGCCCTGACCCAAACCTGTAGCGTGCGCTGGCAAATTCAAAATATGGGGGTCACCCCCTTCGCTTGGCAAGGGGTTGCCTTGGGCCCAAGCCGTGGGCGTTGCCACAGCTGCAACGCCAGCAGCCGTGGCGGCAGTGGCCGTGATGAAGGCCTTGCGAATAAAGTCGCGCCGACCCTGTTTGCCTTGAGCAAAAACGGTTCGAACCCCTTCAAGGTTCAAAAAATTTTCTGGCGCTTTGAGCAGTCGTCCTGAGGACGTACGTTCTTCTTTCACACCGTCTCCTTGTGATTCACACCCGAATTATACCCTAGTCAGTATAGTAATTCAACCAACCTGCGCTGACACACGTCAGTGTTCACTTGAACTGGTAATGGTCTCTGTTGAGCACCGCTGCGACTGCTGTGACTTCTTCAGGGAAAAATCCCAGATTCAATTCAGTGTTGCACTGCTCGACCATGCCGCGCAGAAATCCAGGGGTATTGATGCGCTCCAAAGGTTTGTAGATGGCGCTGCCGTCACCGCCCACCTTGCGCTGATGACAGGAGACGCATTGGTTTTGTGCAATCAATTGCTCGCCGAGTTTGAGGTCAGCCCCCTTGAACAACAAGGGCTGCGCCAAGACTTGACCCGCCCCCCACATGGCGACGATGCACGATGCGATGTGAAGTTTTTTCTGAAAATAGGACATCATTTAGCTCCAGATAAAATCCAAGCCGCCAAAGTGGCCGCATCGGCATCGCTCAAAGTGGACTGCATTGGCATCGGCACCGGACCCCACTTGCCCGAACCACCGGCTTTGATGTTTTTGGCCAAAGTGGCCGCAGCATCTTTTTGACCTGCATATTTTTTGGCGACATCTTGGTACGCTGGCCCCACCAATTTTCTCTCGGCAGAGTGGCAAGACATGCAGGCGTTCTTTTTGGCCAAGTCCAAATTGGCCCAAACAGGCGTGGCCCACAAAGCTGAAAGTAACAGGACAGTTAGCTCGTTCTTCATGAATTCATCTTAAGTATTTTGAATAAAACCAAGCGCTAATTTAACTTAAATCAGAAGCAACAACCGCCATCACGATCGCAAGAGCTTGCGCGCTTGCGCCAAGCGCTCATCTAAATAGGCCGCATAAAAATCAGGCAAGTAGCCCCCTTCCATGCGGTCGGCAATTTCTTGTCCATTGCGCCCGAAAAATAGCACCGTTGGCGCAATGCTCACGCGCCAGCGCTTGATCATTTGGTCGTGTGTTTGCATCTGCCCGGAAAAATCACGCACCGCCATCGCACTGCGCATATCGACCTGCACCACCGGCAGGCCCTGCATGTGCATGGGACCCAAAAAATGCTCCCGTGCAACTTTGCAATAAGGGCAACCCTCCAAGCTGACCATCACCAACAAAGGATCTTTGATGAGCAGCGCTTTGTTCAATTCGTCAGGCAATGAAACAGACAGCGGCAATTGGGCAGGCGCTGCCAGCGCGGCCAAAGGGCGAAGTCCCAAAGCCGCATTTGCCGCGGTAAGAGATGCGAGAGAAAGCCACTCTCGGCGCCGGGTCCAATTTGTTTGCAACTTGTTCATCAACAGGATCAGTTTCGCGTTCAGGGTTGGCTCAACGTCTTTATTTTGCCTTATCTTGAGGCAATTTTGGATCGGCTATGTTAGCATTAATATCAGTAACTACTGATATGAAGGGTGGCGCTTGTGGCTTTGATTGATGCCATTGAGCTGTATGGCGAAGGCTGGGTATTGGCCCTTGGTGGAGCTTTGATAGGCGTGGCATTTGGCTTTTTTGCGCAGCGCTCCAAGTTTTGCCTGCGCGCAGCCGTGATCGAATTTTGGCACCACCAGTTCAAAGAAAAATTGGCCATTTGGTTGCTGGCTTTTTCTTCAGCCGTCATCGCCACCCAGGCTTTGAGTTTGTGGGGCGGTTTGGACACCAGCGCTGCACGCCAAATTGCAGCCCGAGGCAGTTTATCGGGCGCCTTGATCGGCGGCTTGTTATTTGGCATTGGCATGATCATGACGCGCGGCTGCGCCAGTCGATTGTTAATTCTTTCTGCCAATGGCAATTTGCGTGCTTTGCTTTCCGGTTTGATTTTTGCAGTCGCTGCCCAGTCAAGTTTGTCGGGCGCTTTGATGCCACTGCGCATTGCGCTGAGCGAGATGTGGACGCTGCAAGGTGGGCCAACTCGTGACCTGCTCGCCTTGTTGGGGTGGGGGCCTGCTGCAGGTCTGGTGCTCGGAGTGACATGGTTGTTTGCCGCCATTTATTTTGGCAGGCGCAGCAACTCCCGCTCAGCGTGGATGTGGGTCGGCGGCATCGGCACCGGCTTGACAGTGGCCGCTGCCTGGGGCTTTAGCCAATGGGTGGCGCGCAACTCCTTTGAGCCCGTGCAAATTCAAGGCTTAACCTTCAGCGGCCCTTCAGCTGAATGGTTGATGCGGATCTTGCTAAATCCATCTCCCAAAATTGGTTTTGAATTTGGCTTGTTGCCCGGTGTCTTTTTAGGTTCGCTGATGGGCGCACTTCTTGGCAAAGAATTCCATTTGGAAGGTTTTAACGACGGCTACAGCATGCGCCGCTATATTTTTGGCGCTATTTTGATGGGCTTTGGCTCGATGTTGGCTGGCGGTTGTGCGGTGGGGGCGGGCGTGACGGGCGGCGCTATTTTTGCAGTCACTGCTTGGGTTACCTTGATTGGCATGTGGTTGGGCGCGGGCTTGACCGATCGGTGGCTGGACTCACCCAGCACGCACCGCGCGCCATGATCAAAATTCAGTAGCTTCTGCGCAGACCAGACGCATTATTTACCGCTCAAATACTCCGCGACAGCAGCCATTTCCAGTGCCGTCATTTTGCTCACAATCGCGTGCATGACGGCGTTGTCGTTGGTGCGCTCGCGGTCATTGAAAAGTTTCAACTGCGCTTCGGTGTAACCCGCATATTGACCCGCCAAGCGCGGCAAGGTGACACTGCCCTTGGCCTGTGCCCCATGGCAACTGGCGCAGGCCGGCACGCCGCTGAACTTATTGCCCACATGAAATATGTAGCGCCCCACCGCAGCCAAATCAGCGTCTTTGGCGGGCTCTGACGGTGCACTTTGATTCTCAAAATAGCGGCCCAAAGCGCGCATCTCATCGGGTGTGAGTTTGGCCACCATGTCAGCCATGGCGGTGCTTTTGCGTTTGCCCGATTTGAAGTTGTCCAATTGCTTGGCAATGTATTCAGCATGTTGCCCGGCCAAGCGAGGGAACACTTCGCTGGACGACTCCCCTTGCGCGCCATGACAAACAAAACAAACGCCAGATACAATTTTTTTAGCACGCGCTTCATCTGCCTGCGCCCATGCCGCGCTGCACCAGCCAAGCGCCGCCAAGGCCAGCGTCACACGTTGCAACCCCATCATCCAATTCATTTAAAACTCTCAATCATTGCGCACAAAACCCCTACTGCGCCCAGCGCATTCAAGCCAGTGTGTCAGCCCAAATGTTGCGAGCCCAAGCCATGGCATAACGCCCTTCTAGCTCACTGGCGGCGCTAGAGACACCACCGGCCCCTGCCACGGCCAGCATGGTCTTTTTGTCGGGGTCATAGGCATGCACGCTGGCCACGTGCACCACGTCTTCGGCGCTGACAAAGCTGTAGCAGGTGTTGTTGTAGATCGGCATGGCATTGACCGCCTTGCCAGTGAGCAAGGCCACCACGGCAGCCGCACAAGTCTTGCCGTGCTGGTTGGCCATGTGGCCTGATTTGGGCATGGCCGGAGCAATTTGAATCGAATCGCCCAGCACGTGGATGTTTTTGGCCGCCTTGGACTCAAAGGTCAAAAAATCAACCTCACACCAGCGCTTGTTGGCTGTGGCCAGACCTGTTTTGACAGCAATGTCGCCCGCGCGCATGGGTGGGATCACGTTGAGCACATTGGCTTTGACGTCGTCGTTGAACTCAAACTTCAAGGTGTTGGTGGCAGCGTCGACATCGGTCGCGGTGTGCTTACCGCGGTACTCCACCATGCCTTTGTAGCGCTCGGCCCAAGCTTTTTTAAACAAGGGGCCTTTGGAGGTCACGTCGTCATTGGCATCCAAAATGAGCACTTTGCTTTTGGGCTTGGCCTTGGTGAAATAGTCAGCCACTTGGCAAGCACGCTCATAAGGCCCGGGCGGGCAGCGGTAGGGTGCCAAGGGAATGGACAGCGCATAAACACCACCGTCGGGCATGGCTTGGAGTTGCTTGCGCAGGGCCACTGTTTGAGCGCCCGCTTTCCAAGCGTGCAGCACTTTGTCTTGTGCGCCGGCCTTGCTCAAACCCGGCAGGGCATCGAACATGAAGTCAACACCCGGCGACAAGATCAATCGGTCATAGCTCAGCTCAGTGCCCCCAGCCAACTTGAGCACGCGCTTATCAGGGTCAATGCTGACAGCCCGGTCTTGCACCCAATTGACACCGTGGCGTTTGACCAAATTGTCGTACGAGGTGGTGATATCGGCCATGGTTTTGCTGCCACCAATGACCAAGTTAGAGATGGGGCAAGAGATGAAACTGGGGTTGGGCTCAACCACTGTGACTTGAATGCCGTAGTCGGACCACATGCGAACATATTTAGCTGCGGTAGCACCGCCGTAACCGCCCCCGACCACCACCACTTTGGGCCCATTGCCATTGCCAATGCTGGCGCAACCGGCCGTTAAACCCAAGGCACCCAGCGCAGTACCCGTAGAAGCTGTTTGAATAAATTGACGACGTTTCATGGGGCCTGCCTTATTTCTTTTGAGCCGCAAAATAGCCAGCAATGGCAACGATTTGATCATCGCTGTAACCCTTGGACAGCTGGTGCATGATCGTGGCCGGTTTGCGCCCTGCTTTGAAGTCCATCATTTTTTTAACGATGTCGTCTTTGTTCACGCCGGCCAAGGCTTCATTGCCCGCTTCAGCTTTGCCATTGGTGCCGTGGCAATTAAAGCAAGCTGCCGCCCAGCTTCGCACTTGCAATGGGTCTGGGGCTGAGCTTTGCGCATGCGCAGCAAATACGGCCAGCAACAGCAGTGCTGATCCAACAGTTCTAAAAGTCTTCATCAAATCTCCTCTGAAAAATACAATCAATGGACTGGTTGACAACAGCCCAATTGGTCAACCCAAGCCACAAACTCAAGGCCGCAAATAAACAAAGCCTTCTTTGGCTTGAAGCTTGGCCACTTCGACAACGCCAGAAGGAACCACCACGGCCTCCATGGCCACGCGCTCTTTGCCAATGCTGCGGGTCACCAAAGTGTTATTGCAAACCCGAAATTCCACGCCTTTTCCCGATAACTCACCAATGCTTCCGGCAAAACTTTGCCCCGCTGCATTGGTGGCGCCATCTAATAAAAAATCAATCCCCTGCCCATGCGTGACCACCACGATTTTAGCCAAAGGGTCGGCACTCAAGTGATTTCGAATGTTACCGATGGCCCTGGAGGCTTGCGCAATGCCATCGTTCAAATGGTAAACCACTTTAACTTGCGCCCACGCGGCAGCACAAGCCATCAGGCCCAAACCAATCGCAAAAAAATTCCGCATTGAACGTCTCTGATTCATTCGTCACCTCTTATTTATCGTCATGTTAAAGGCCTAAAGCATTACCCGAGCACAGTAAAAACCCCAGTTCAGATCTTCTTTTTCTTTTTGACTTGAATTTGCTCACAGACGGCGCGGCAAAGATTGACCACACCTGTGTTGACAATGGAATAGTAAATTTGAACACCCTCTCGGCGCTTGCCTAAAATACCCGCCTGGTACAGCGTGCTCAAGTGCTGCGACATATTGGGCTGCGTGGTGTTGATTTCAGCCAACAATTCACCCACATTTTTCTCGCCCTGGCAAAGACTGCTGATGATGCGAAGTCGCATGGGCGCAGACATGACGCGAAAAATTTCAGCGGCCTTGTCAAAGACTGCATCGCCTTTGGGTAAATTGCCAAATTGAACCGACGGGGCTTTTGAAGCCATTGAGATTTCCTCGTTCACAGAAAAAATGATGTGCTCATTGCTGTCCATTTGTTTTTTGCCGCATGGTACGACTCAACAAGATCACCGGCAGCAAGCCCACCAGCACCAGAGCCAATGAGGGCAATGCCGCTTCGCCCAAGCGTTCATCACGGGCCAATTGATAAGCCACCACCGCCAATGTGTCGGTATTGAATGGGCGCAGCACCAGGGTAGCGGGCAGCTCCTTCATCACATCAACGAACACCAGCAGTGCGGCAGCAAGCGTTGAGCGGCGCAGCAAGGGGCCGTGCACTTGACTCAAGAGGCCCCAACCTGAAACGCCCAGCATGCGCGCTGAATCGTCCAGACTCAAAGGTACTCTGGCATAACCGCTTTGCACCGACTGCAAAGCCACAGCGCAAAATCGCACCAAGTAAGCCCAGACCAAGCCCATCACCGTGGCGGTGACCCAAAACCCGGCCTGCGTTTGGGGCCATGTGGCTTGCAACCAAGCCACGGGCAGCAACAAACCCACCACCACCACTGCGCCGGGTACGGCGTAACCCAAACCAACCAGCTGCACCACAGCGCGCGTCCAGGCATCGGCCTTTTGGCGAATGCCAAAGGCCAGCAGCAAGGCGATGCTCACGGCCAGAACCGCCGTCAAAGCGCCCAATCTCAAGCTGTTCAAGGCCCACACGCCAAAGCGGTCCCATGCCAGCAAAGAGGTGTCGGCCAACAGGGGGCGAAACATCAAGAGCACGGGCAACACAAAGCCTAAAAAAATCGGCACAAAACAAAGCAGCCCTGCTACCCAAGCAGCGCCTGCGGACAGTCGCACCGGTTGCGCTTCACTGGCGCTGCTGATAGCGCCGCGCAAGTTGGCAAAGCGCATGCGTTGCTGAGCGCGTTTTTCAATTTGCAACAAAACCAGCACCACTGCCAATAAAAGCGTTGCCAATTGCGCTGCAGCCACGCGGTTGTCCATGGACAACCAGGCTTTGTAAATACCGGCGGTGAAAGTTTGGATGCCAAAATAACTCGAGACCCCAAAGTCAGCCAAAGTTTCCATCAGGGCCAATGCCACGCCGGCAGCCACCGCAGGTCGGGCCAAGGGAATGGCCACTTCACGAATGCGCCTAGACAAGGGCGCCCCTAACAAACGGGCGGCTTCCATCAACTGCGTCGCACGTTCGCTCAAAGCGGTTCGGGCCAGCAAATAAACATAGGGGTACAAAGCCAGCGTGAATACAAACACGGCGCCTGCCAAACTTCGCACCTCAGGCAACATGCGGCCTTCAAGCCCCCACTGGGCTCGCATGAACGATTGCAAAGGGCCACTGAACTGCAAAAAATCGGTGTAGGCATAGGCCACGACATACGCTGGCATGGCCAAAGGCAAGAGCAAAGCCCATTCAAAAAATCCACGGCCTGGAAAGTCAAACAAAGTCACTGCACAGGCCGCGCTCAAACCGATCATCGTCACCCCCAGCGCGACCCCCAGGGACAAAATCAAAGTGCTCAGGACGTACTCAGGCAGCACCGTTTGCGCCATTTCGCGCAAGATGCTGGCGCTATCGGGGCCCCATGACAACCACGAGGCCAACAGGGCCAACACGGGCACGCTCAAGAGCAGGGCCAGCAGGCTAAAGGCAAGTGAGCGAAGCCAGGGCAAAAGCATGGGCAAGTGCAATCTTTGATTCGGTGTGCAAAGGAATTTCAGCAGCCCATTGTAAGGAGGCACGTGAGGATGCCGGCAAATGGGCCATGCTTTGCATATTCTCTACAATCCAAGTCATGTTCCTCGCAGTCTCTGACCTTGATGTTTGTTACCCCGCACGGGACACACCTGCTGTGCAAGGGGTTCGCCTGAGCTTGCAGGCAGGGCAAATTGGCGTGCTGATTGGCCCCTCGGGCTGCGGCAAAACCACCTTGCTGCGCGCTGTGGCTGGTTTGGAGCCTGTGGCGGCAGGCCAGGTGAGCTTGTCGGGCCGCGTGGTCAGCAGCGCACAGTTCACGCAAGCGCCCGAGACACGGCGCATGGGCATGGTCTTTCAAGACTACGCTTTGTTTCCGCACTTGGATGTGGCGGGCAACTTAGGTTTTGGACTGCATGGTTGGCCTCTGCCAGACAAGAAACAACGCATTGCGGAAGTTTTAAAGTTGGTCGATTTAGAGGGCGCAGAAAAACGCTACCCGCATGAGTTGTCTGGCGGACAACAGCAACGCGTGGCATTGGCCAGGGCATTGGCGCCCAAACCCGATTTGCTTTTGCTCGACGAGCCCTTCTCCAATTTGGATGTGGATTTGCGTGAGCGCTTAGCGCTGGAGATTCGAAACATTTTGAAGGCCGCACAAGCCACCGCTTTGTTTGTCACGCACGATCAACTCGAAGCCTTTGCCATTGGCGACGTGATTGGCGTCATGAATGAAGGCCGCCTGCATCAATGGGACGATGCCTACAACCTGTATCACCGCCCCGCCACACGCTTTGTGGCCGAGTTCATTGGGCACGGCGTATTCACGCCCGCCACACTGCGCGAAGAAGCCGGCTGTGTGGTGGTTAAAACTGTGCTGGGTGAATTAACCGATGTGGCCCAAGGCCCCATCGCATGCAGCTTGGCCAGTGGTGCTTGTGATGTGCTGCTGCGCGCTGATGACATCGTGCACGACGACCATGCACCGGTGAAAGCCGAGATCTTGCGCAAGGCCTTCAGGGGCTCAGAATTTTTGTACACGCTGCGCTTGCAAAGTGGAGAAACTGTGATGGCGCATGTGCCCAGTCACCACGACCACAAAATTGGCGAGTGGATCGGCATTCGCGCTGAAGTCGACCATGTGGTCACCTTCAACCGCGCCTGCCCACAAGGCTCACGCCAGTTGTGTCAGATGCCTTGCAGTTTGCACCCGCACGAAGGCAAAGTCATTCCGATTGCAACAGACAAGCCAGCTTGAGTTGCATCACTTTCAAGCGCAGGTCATGCGCCCATTCGCGTCGACCGCGACCTTGCGCAGTTTGCAGATCACCAAAATTGACCACTGCTTGAAGCCCTTTGGCATTCAAGGTTCGCCAGACAGAAACCAGCAATGAATCGTCATCGATGTAGCGCGCAGCCATGCTGATTTTCCCTGTACGGCCATCGACAAATTGCAGCGCCAAAGTTTGTACCGGCGCATTGGCAGCAATGGCCGATTGAATCAAGTTGGCGTGAAAGGGCAAGAGGCCAAGCCCATCGCTGGTAGTGCCTTCTGGAAACACCGCCACCACTTCACCTTGCTTTAAGGCCTGCGCCATTTCGTGCACCATGCGCAAGGCATCGCGGCGCTGGCTGCGGGCAATGTACAAAGTGCCAGCGCCCGTGGCCATGGTGCCCAGCACGGGCCAGTCGCGCAATTCCGATTTAGACACAAAGCGGCAATGGCGCGTGGCGTGAATCACCAGAATATCAAGCCAAGAAATGTGATTGCAAATCAGCAAGGCTGGGCCGCTGACCACGGGCTTGCCCAAGACTCGCAATTCAATGCCGCAAATCCTGAGCATCTGCATCGCCCAAACTTGCACACGAGCGTTGCGTTGCTCTAAGCTGAGCACTGGAAAGCGCGTGTAGATGGTGAAAAACCCTATCAGAGCATGCCAGACTCCGCGCAAGAGTTTGATCAGAGCACGCAGCACAGTGCAGCCAGATGCTATGCGGCTTGGTAAGCCACATGCCCACCGACCAAAGTGCAGCGCACGCGGCCAGGCAATTCGTACCCTGCAAAAGGCGTGTACTTGCCTTGACTGCGCAAGGCGCTGGGCGTGACTTGCCAGTGGGCTTGGGGATCCAACACGCACACGTCGGCCAAACTACCAAGACTCAAACTGCCCGAGGGCAACTGTAAAACACGGCTGGGTTGGCAAGTCAAGGAGGCCAACGCACGGCTCAAAGGCAGCTTGCTGTCTTGTGCCCATTTCAGGGCCAAGCTGAGCAACAACTCGACTCCGGTAGCGCCCTGCTCCGCTTCTGCAAAGGGCAATGCTTTATTGTCTGCATCAACGGGGCAATGGTCTGAAACCAGCGCGTCGATGCTGCCGTCAGCCAGACCTTGCCTGAGGGCCTCACGGTCAGCTTGCTGACGCAGCGGCGGGGACAGGCGTGCACGAGCGTCAAAGTAGCCCACGTCCACATCTGTTAAGTGCAACGAGTTGATGCTCACATCACAGGTCACATTCAGTCCATCGGCTTTGGCTTGGCGCACCAATGCCACGCCAGCTGCACTGCTCAAGCGGCACAAATGCACGCGCGCTGGGGTATGGCGCATCAATTCAAAAATCGTGTGCAAGGCGATGGTTTCTGCTGCCACGGGCACGCCCGACAAACCCATGCGTGTGGCCAAAGCACCACTGGCCGCCACGCCTTTTCCTAAATGCAATTCTTGTGGGCGCAGCCACACGGTGTAGCCAAAGGAGCTGGCGTATTGCAAAGCCCGCTGCAAGACTTGGGTGTTCCCCAGCGCCACCTCGGCTTGGCTAAAACCAACACAACCGGCTTCGCTGAGCTTGACCATTTCGGTCAACACTTCGCCCTTTAAGCCGCGGGTCAATGCACCCAAGGGCAAGACATTGGAGCGGTTTAATTTGTTGGCCTTAAAGCGCAGCATCTCCACCAAACCAGGCTCGTCCAGCACAGGGGTTGTGTCGGGCGGGCACACCAAACTGGTCACTCCTGCGGCCACGGCCGCAGCCAACTCAGAGTCGAGCATGCCCTCATGTTCGTGGCCTGGCTCGCGCAATCGCACGGCCAAATCGACCAAACCAGGCATCACCACGCAGCCCGCAGCTGAGATTGTTTTTTGCGCGTGAAAGTCTGCAGGCGCTTGGCCTATGGCCACAATTTTTCCGGCCGATATGGCCACATCGGCGATCTCATCGCGTTGGCTTTGCGGGTCGATCACGCGGCCCCCTTGAATCAGAATTTTCATAGCGACTTTTCTTTCAACTTCTTTTTATCAATTCGCCTTACGCCTCATTGCCAGCAACGATGCTCATCACCGCCATGCGCACGGCAATGCCAAAAGTCACTTGCGGCAAGATCACGCTTTGCGGGCCATCCACCACGGCCGAGTCAATTTCAACACCGCGGTTGATGGGGCCAGGGTGCATCACGATGGCATCTGGTTTGGCCAGTTGCAGTTTCTCGGGGGTGAGCCCAAACTGCTTGAAATACTCTTGACTCGAAGGCAAGAGGGCACCGCTCATGCGCTCGCTTTGCAAACGCAAGGTGATCACCACGTCGCAATCTTTGATGCCCTCTTCCAGATCATGAAAAACCCGCACACCCATTTGCGTCATGTTTTGCGGCACCAGTGTTTGCGGCCCCACCACCCGCACTTCGGCACAACCCAAAGTGGTCAAAGCGTGGATGTCTGAGCGAGCAACGCGTGAGTGCAAGACGTCACCCACAATGGCCACAGTCAGTTGGCTGAAATCTTTTTTGTAATGCCGGATGGTGTACATGTCCAGCAAGCCTTGCGTGGGGTGCGCGTGGCGGCCGTCCCCTGCATTGATCACGTGCACATGCGGCGCCACATGTTGCGCGATCAAATACGGCGCGCCCGATTCGCTGTGGCGCACCACAAAAATATCGGCAGCCATGGCCGACAAATTGGCGATCGTGTCGAGCAAAGATTCACCCTTGGAGGCCGACGAGCGCGAGATGTCCAGGTTGATCACATCGGCAGACAAACGAGTGGCTGCAATTTCAAATGTGGTGCGCGTGCGGGTGCTGTTTTCGAAAAACAAATTGAATACACTTTTGCCCCTGAGAAGCGGAACTTTCTTGACTTCTCGGTTGCTCACGCTGACGAAATGGGTGGCTGTGTCCAAGATGTGCGTGAGCATGTCGCGCGAGAGGCCCTCGGTAGACAACAGGTGAATCAGTTCACCATTGGCGTTGAGCTGCGGGTTTCTTTTGTACAACATGCTTACTCCTCTTGGGCCTGCACTTGAAAGCTGAAGGCGCCTGCCGCATCACGCGCCAGCGCCAATGATTGACCTTCTGGCAAAACCACGCGTGCAGCAGCAAAATCAGCCTGAATCGGCAATTGGCGCCCCCCTCGGTCCACCAAAACCGCCAACTTGACGCAAGCTGGGCGGCCGTAGTCAAACAACTCGTTGATCACAGCGCGCAAGGTGCGGCCGGTGTAGAGCACGTCGTCCAACAACACAATGTCGGCGCCATGAATTTCAAAAGGCAATGCAGTTTGCCCCCTGCCCGAGAGACCTCTCTGGGCAAAATCGTCTCGGTGCATGGACGAAGAAATCGTGCCGTGCTCGCCTGCAAGGCCCAAGTCTTTTTGCAAACGCTCAGCCAACCAAGCTCCACCTGAAGTGATGCCCACCAAACGGGTTTGCGCCGTGCACATGGCCCGCACACCGCGCAAGAGCTCGCTGTAAAGCGCCTCTGCATTCAAAGCCAATGCACTCACGGCAGACTCCTTAAAAATTGTTCCAAAATGATGCAGGCCGATGCCGCATCTGCATCCTTGGCGCCAGCGCTCAAGGCTTCGGTGGTGCTGTAGCGCTCGTCCACCTCGTAAACATCCAGACCAAACCTGCCGCGCAATTGGCGTGCAAATTTTTGTGCCCGCAATGTATTCTCATGCGCAGCGCCGTCGGGGTGAAAAGGCACGCCGACCACCAAGGCATCTGGGCACCACTCTTGAATGCGTTTTTCAATTTGAGCAAAGCGAGCATCACCTTGGGCCTGCACGGTGGTTTGCGCCGTGGCTTGCCCAAGCATGCGATTGCCCACTGCCACACCGGTGCGTTTGAGTCCGAAATCGAAAGCCAAAAAACTCTGCTGCGCGGCAGGCACAGACAGGGTCTGGGCCAGGCTCATGCGTGGCCCGCCTCGGTGCTGAGCATCCAGGGCTGCAAGCCCAGCAAACTCAAAGCGCGTGCATAGCGCTCTTGAATCGGGGTGTCAAAAATCACGTCCAGATCGGCTTGCACAGTCAACCAACTGTTCTCGCCAATTTCTGATTCCAGCTGCCCTTGACCCCAAGCGGCGTAGCCCAAGGTGACCAAGACCCTGCGCGGGCCGGCTCCGCCGGACAAGGCTTCCAGCACATCGCGCGAGGTGGTCATGGCCAAGCCGCCAGGCACACTCAATGTGGAAGCGTAGATGGGGGTGTCCTTGGCGGCATTTTCTGCCACCACCGGATCGTGCAGCACGAAACCGCGTTCAGTTTGAACTGGACCACCGTGCAACACATTCGATTGCATCAGGTCTTCTCGGCGCAATGGGAGCTCGACTTTGTCAAACAAATGCCGCAAACTCATGTCGCCCGGTTTGTTGATGATCAAACCCATGGCACCCCGCTCGTTGTGCTCACACAGGTAGATCACGCTCTTGGCAAAAGAGGCATCTTCCAAACTGGGCATGGCGATCAAAAAATGATGCGTGAGGTTGATGGAGGCAAAATCGGCAGACATGGCCCAATTTTAACGGTGCAAGCTTCATGAACAAACCCTTTTCTTCAGGTCTGGTCTGGTTTCGGCGTGATTTACGCGTTCAAGACAACGCTGCGCTGTTTCACGCCCTGAAAAACTGCAGCAAAGTGCACTGTGCCTTTGTCTTTGACACGGACATCCTGGCCGGCTTGCCCCAGCAAGACCGGCGGGTCGAGTTCATTCGGGAGTCTTTGGTCGATTTGGACCAAGATTTGCGTCAAACCGCCCTTGCTGCGGGCTTGCCTCACAGCTTGGCAGAGTTGGCCGGCTTGATCGTGGTCCACGGCACGGCCAAATTGACCATCCCCCATTTGGCGCAAGATTTAGGGGTTCAAGTGGTCTTTGCCAGCCACGACGACGAGCCCGACTCTTTGGCCCGTGACGCTCAAGTCAGGGGCGCTTTGGCCAATGCCGGCATAGCTTTTCACACCGGCAAAGACCACGTGGTCTTTGAGCGGCAAGAGGTTTTAACTTTGGCCGGACGGCCCTACAGCGTTTTCACACCCTATAAAAACGCATGGCTTAAAAAAATTGAACCCCAAGACCTGCAGGCCCGTGCCGTTGCCAAACATGCCAACGCATTGGCGCCCCGGCCCAAGTCGTATTGCAAAATGGTCCCCACACTGGCTGAAATTGGCTTTGAGCCCACGGGTTTGCAGCAGCTGCATTACCAGCCTGGAAGTTCAGGCGGACAAATTTTATTGGCCGAATTTCTGGGTCGCATCGACCGCTATGAAGACACACGCAATTTCCCTGCAGTCAAAGGCCCCAGTTATTTGAGCGTGCACCTGAGATTTGGCACCATCTCCATTCGCCAATTGGCCCGTGAGGCCTTGGCGCGCAAGCTCAGTGCGGGTGCCAGCGTGTGGTTGTCGGAGCTGATTTGGCGCGACTTTTATGCCCAAATTTTGGCCAATTTCCCGCACGTCACCCAGCGCAGTTTCAAACCCGACTACGACGCCATCCAGTGGGAGCGTGGTGCCCATGCCAAGGCCCTGTTTGCCGCTTGGTGCGAGGGGCGCACGGGCTATCCCTTGGTTGACGCAGCCATGGCGCAAATCAACCAAACTGGCTATATGCACAACCGCCTGCGCATGGTGGTGGCCAGTTTTTTGGTCAAAGACCTGGGCATTGACTGGCGTTGGGGCGAAAAGTATTTTGCCCAGCACTTGATCGACTTTGATTTGTCAGCCAACAACGGCGGCTGGCAATGGGCCAGTTCCAGCGGCTGTGACGCGCAGCCCTACTTTCGCATCTTCAACCCCTTGAGTCAAAGTCAGAAATTTGATCCACAGGGCAAGTTCATTCGGCGCTATCTGCCGCAATTGGGCCACTTGCCAACGGCTGATTTACACGCCCCGTGGGAGGCCAAACCCATGGTGCTAGAGGCCGCCGGGGTGGTGTTGGGCCGCGATTACCCCTTGCCCGTGGTGGTGCACTCAGAGGCCCGCGAGAAAACCTTGGCGCGTTACGCCGTGGTCAAAAAAACCTAGTGCCCATGGGGCACAAGGGGGCCTTAAATGGCCACCATCTCAAAGTCTTCTTTGCGGGCGCCGCACTCGGGGCAAGTCCAATTCATGGGCACATCGGCCCAGGCCGTGCCTGGCGCAATGCCATCTTCAGGGCAACCTGCAGCTTCGTCGTAAATCCAGCCGCAAATCAAACACATCCAAGTTTTGTAATCAGTCACAGAGTGGCACCAGTGTCGAATAGAATCGAGCGATTGTATCGGGCTCCCACGCAGCTCCGATGAAGGATTTTTGAAGCTAGGCTTTTTTTGCCCTTGATCGCTCAGCCATGACACACGCCCCGCCCCCTGCGCCAACCCCCGACGACACCCCAGACGACGACGAAGAAGCGGTCATTGCCTGCGTCTTGGTCTTCAATGCCAGCGACCCCAGCGGCAGCGGCGGCATCAGCTGTGACGCGCTGGCCATTGCCTCTGTGGGGGCACACGCTTTGCCCGTCTTGACCGGCGCTTATGCCCGTGATACGGCTCAAATTTTTGATTTTTTCCCCTTGGACGAAGATGCCGTAGGCGACCAGGCCCGTGCCATTTTGGAAGACGTCCCGCCCCAAGTGATCAAAGTCGGGTTTGCCGGAAGCGCCGAGAACTTGAGCGTGATTGCCGAGTTGACTGCCGACTACGACGGCGTTCCAGTGGTCGCCTACATGCCCAATCTATCGTGGTGGGAAGACGACAAAATTGACCAATACCTGGACGCCTTCCGAGAACTCTTGCTGCCTCAAACCAGCGTGCTGGTGGGCCATCACAGCACCTTGCGCCGCTGGTTGCTGCCCGACTGGAGCAGCGACAAAAACCCTGGCCCGCGTGACATCGCCAAAGCCGCCGCTGAGCTGGGCGTGCCCTACACCTTGGTCACCGGCTTGACCTTGGCCGACCAATACATCGACAACGTTTTGGCCACCCCTGAAACAGTGGTGGGCCACGAAAAGTTCGAGCGCATCGAGGCCGTCTTCAGTGGGGCCGGTGAGACGCTTTCGGCCGCACTGGCCGCATTGCTGGCCACTGGCTTGGACCTCTCGGCTGCTGCCAGCGAAGCCCTGCACTATTTGGACCGCTGCTTGGACGAAGGCTTTCGCCCCGGCATGGGCCATGTGATTCCTGACCGTTTGTTTTGGGCGCAATCTGAAACAGACGATGAAGAAACCCCCGCAGTGGGGCCCGACCTGAACGCCGATTTTTTCGAGATGCCATTCAATGAAACCAAACACTGACCTGAACGTCTCTTTGTTCCAACGTGCCTGCCAAGTCATACCGGGCGGGGTCAATTCCCCAGTCCGCGCTTTTCGTGCAGTAGGCGGCACACCGCGCTTTGTCAAGCGTGCGCAAGGCGCTTATTTTTGGGACGCCAACGACCAAAAATACATCGACTACATCGGCTCATGGGGCCCGATGATCTTAGGGCACGGCCACCCTGCTGTTTTAGAAGCAGTTCAAAAAGCCGCCTTGGACGGTTTTTCTTTTGGTGCTCCCACCGAGCGAGAAATCGAGCTGGTCGAAGCCATTTTGAAACTCGTGCCATCTATGGAAATGGTCCGCCTGGTCAGCTCGGGCACAGAAGCGGGCATGAGTGCACTGCGTTTGGCGCGCGGGGCCACAGGCCGCAGCAAAATCATCAAGTTTGAAGGCTGCTATCACGGCCATGCCGACGCTTTGTTGGTCAAGGCAGGCTCGGGTTTGGCCACCTTTGGCAACCCCACCAGCGCAGGCGTACCACCCGAGGTCGTGCAGCACACCCATGTTTTGGAATACAACAACATTGCGCAATTGGAAGAAGCATTTGCTCTGCATGGCAAGGAATTGGCTTGCTTGATGATCGAGCCCATTGCAGGCAATATGAATTTTGTGCGCGCCAGTGTGCCCTTCATGAAACGCTGCCGCGAGTTGTGCACGCAGTACGGTGCGTTGTTGGTGTTTGACGAAGTCATGACCGGCTGCCGCGTGGCCTTGGGCAGCGCGCAAAGCGTCTACGCCCGCAGCCTGCCTGGCTTTGAGCCCGACATGACCGTGATGGGCAAAGTCATTGGCGGGGGCATGCCACTGGCCGCCTTTGGCGGCAAGCGCAGCGTGATGGAACAACTCGCACCCTTAGGGCCGGTCTACCAAGCCGGCACTTTGAGTGGCAACCCCGTGGCCACTGCTTGCGGCTTGGCCACCCTGCAAGAGATCAGTCGACCCGGATTTTTTGACGCCTTGAGTGCCAAAACTCAAAGTTTGGTCGACGGCCTAAGCGCTGCCGCTGCGGCCGAAGGTGTGCCTTTCTCAGCGGATTGTGAAGGTGGCATGTTTGGCTTCTTTTTGCTACCCCATTTGCCCAGCAACTACACGCAAGTCATGAAAAGCGATGGCGCCAAATTCAACACACTGTTCCACGGCTTGCTAGACCGCGGCGTCTACATTGCACCAGCCTTGTATGAGGCCGGGTTTGTCAGCGGCGCACACAGCGCGCAAGACATTGCAGACACAGTGGAAGCAGCCCGCGCAATTTTCAAAGCAATTTTTTAAAAGGGTTAAAGGGGGTTAAAGGGGACGCTGTTAAAGGGGACGCTGTTAAAGGGGACGCTACCCTTTTTCAAAAATGAAAAAGGGTAGCGTCCCCTTTAATGCCTAAAATGTCTCACGCCTGAGAACACCATGGCCACGCCGCGTTCATCGGCAGCGGCAATCACGTCTGCGTCGCGCATCGAGCCACCGGGTTGAATCACGCAATTGGCACCTGCGTCCACCACCACATCCAAGCCATCGCGAAATGGGAAGAACGCATCGCTGGCCACCACAGTGTTTTGCAAACTCAGGCCAGCATGCGTGGCCTTGATGCTGGCGATGCGGGCTGAATCGAGGCGACTCATCTGGCCTGCGCCAACGCCCATGGTCATGCCATTGGCGCAAAACACAATGGCGTTGCTTTTCACGAATTTGGCCACCTTCCAAGCAAACAACAAGTCTTGCAATTGCGCTGGTGTGGGTTGAGTTTGAGTGACCACTTTCAAATCCGCCAACTGCAATTCGTGGTTGTCGGCCGTTTGAATCAAAAGGCCAGAACCCACGCGCTTGATGTCTTGTGCGTTGCGTCCTTGCTCGAACGCAGTACCGCCCACTTTGAATTGCGGTAAAGCAATTTGCAAAACACGCACATTGGCTTTGGCTTTGAAAATCTCCAAGGCTTGCGCAGAATACGACGGAGCCATCAAGACTTCCACAAACTGCTTGCTCACCTGCTCTGCGGCAGCTGCATCCACGGGGCAATTGAACGCAATGATGCCGCCAAAGGCCGATGTGGGGTCGGTTTGAAAAGCTTTGCTGTACGCCTCTAAAGCATTGGCGCCAATGGCCACGCCGCAGGGGTTGGCATGCTTGACGATCACGCAAGCCGCTTCAGAGAAGCTTTTGACACATTCCCATGCCGCATCGGCATCCGCGATGTTGTTGTAGGAAAGCTCTTTGCCCTGCAATTGCACAGCCGTGACCAAAGCACCCGGGGCTGGGTACAAATCGCGGTAGAAGGCTGCTGTTTGATGCGGATTTTCGCCATAGCGCAAGTCTTGCAACTTCACAAAGCGACCATTGGTCTGCGCAGGATATTCGCTGCGCGATCCGTCACCCAAGTTGTAGGAAGACAAATAGTCACTGATGGCCGCGTCGTAATTGCTGATTCGATTGAACGCTGCCACTGAAAGTGAAAACTTGGTTTTGGCAGAAACTTGTCCCAGCATTTTGAGCTCTTCGATCACGCCGGCATATTGCGAAGCATCGGTCAATACGGCCACATCTTTCCAATTTTTGGCCGCACTTCGCACCATGGCAGGCCCACCAATGTCGATGTTTTCAATGGCGTCTTCCAAAGTGCAACCGGGTTTTGCCACAGTGGCTTCAAAGGGGTACAAATTGACCACCAACACGTCAATGGTTTGAATGTCATGGGCCTTCAAGGCCGCCATGTGCTCGGGCAGGTCTCGGCGTGCCAGCAAACCACCGTGCACTTTGGGGTGCAAAGTTTTAACCCGCCCGTCCAGCATTTCCGGAAAGTCTGTCAGCTGCGCCACCTCGGTCACTGGCAAGCCTTTTTCAGCCAACAGTTTGGCCGTGCCTCCAGTTGAAACCAACTCAAACTTCAATGCATGCAGCGCTTGCGCGAGTTCAACGACGCCAGTTTTATCCGAAACGGAAATCAGAGCTTTCATTTTTTTATTTCAATAGTTTGTGTTCAAGCAATTTCTTGCGCAAGGTGTTTCGGTTCAAGCCCAACCACTCTGCAGCGCGGGACTGGTTTTGATCCGCCTCTTGCATGACCACTTCCAGCAACGGCTTTTCAACAGCGCGCAGCAGCATGTCGTACAAACCGTGCGGCTCGGTTCCTGCCAAATCTTCAAAGTAAGTTTTGAAGTTCTCACGAATACATTCTTCAATTTTCTTTTTGCTCATTCCAAACTCTCCAAGGCCAAGTCCCTTGCCTTTAACGTCAAAACCTGCGGCATGCGCTCCATGCGCTGGGCCAAATCATCCAAAAAATTTGCCAATGCGCTTGATTGCGCCTGTGCATCTTCCAACAAATTCATGCGCTCTCGGAATGCCTGACCTTCTGGCAAATCACGCACATACCAACCGATGTGTTTGCGCGCCGTGCGAACACCAGTGAATTCTCCGTACAAACTGTAATGATCTTCCAAGTGAGACAGCAAAGCGCGGCGTACTTCGGCCACCAAAGGCGGTGCCAAAAGCTCACCTGTGGCCAAATAATGTGCGGTCTCGCGAAAGATCCAAGGCCGGCCCTGCGCAGCACGCCCTATCATGATGGCATCAGCACCAGTCTGCGCCAAAACGCTGTGCGCCTTTTGCGCTGAGTCAATGTCGCCATTGACCACCACAGGAATTTTCAAAGCGGCCTTGACAGCCGTCACGGTTTCGTATTCGGCAGCGCCCTTGTACCCCTGCTCTCGGGTGCGTCCATGCACTGTGACCATTTGGACCCCCGCACTTTGCGCGGCCAGCGCCAAGACCACCGCATTGCGCTCAGAGTCACACCAACCAGTGCGCATTTTCAGCGTGACCGGAACGCCGCGCGGCGCACAGGCATCCACCACCGCTTGCACGATCGAGATGGCCAAGGGCTCGTCTTGCATCAAAGCTGAGCCAGCCCATTTGTTGCAAACTTTTTTGGCCGGACAACCCATGTTGATATCAATGATTTGCGCACCATGATCAATGTTGTAGGCGGCGGCTTGCGCCATCATGTCTGCATCTGTGCCAGCAATTTGAACTGCGATCGGCCCTGCTTCCCCCTCGTGATTGGCTCGGCGCGATGTCTTCAAGGTGTGCCACAAGTCCTTGCGCGATGTCACCATTTCGCTCACGGCGTAGCCTGCACCAAACTGTCTGCACAACTGGCGAAAGGGCCGATCTGTCACCCCTGCCATAGGGGCTACAAACAAAGCATTGGGCAAAACATAGGGGCCTATTTGCATTGCGGGGTCAGAGTAGGGGAATGGGCAAGCTGCTTAAAAAGGAGGCATGATTGTAATTCAATGGCTACACTTGGAGCACCATGGAAGTTTGGCTCAGCGCTCACATCACTCAATTGCTGTCTTGGCTGGCCCTGCCAGAGCACGGACTGTCCACTGTGTTTGTGGTCTCGTTTGTGTCTGCCACTTTGCTGCCCTTAGGCTCAGAACCCGCTGTATTTGGCCTTGTCAAACTCAGTCCCGAATTGTTTTGGCCCGCCATTGGAGTGGCCACCTTGGGCAACACTTTGGGCGGCATGGTCAGTTGGTGGATGGGCTTTGGCGCGCAGCAAGCGGTAGGCCATTGGCGCAAAATCAAGCAAGGCAGTAGCTTGAACGATCGCCTTCACTCGCGCGCTTTGGACTGGTTGGAAAAATTAGGACCCAAAGCCTGTTTGATGGCCTGGCTGCCTGGTGTGGGCGACCCTTTGTGTGCGGTGGCAGGCTGGCTCAAAATGCCGATTTGGCAGTGCAGTGTGTACATGGCCATCGGTAAATTTGCACGCTACCTGATGATGACATCCTCTTTGATGTGGCTCTTTCCCAATTGATCAGCGCAGCACCAAAAGCGCGGCGACCAACACCAAGAAAGCCAACAAAACTCGGCGAAATGTCTCTTCGCTCAAGCGGTGCCGAATGCGTTGCCCTGTTATCAAGCCAATGGCCATCGGCACCAAAGCCAACAACGAATAGCCCAAATCAAGGACCTCCATTCGGTCAAAGCTGTACATCGCCAGATACAAAGGCCAAGCAGCATTCAAATAAATGATGCTGATGCAGCCCACAAACTCATCTCTTTTCAGCTTCAAAGACATCGTGTAAGTGATCAAAATCGGGCCCATCAAGGACGAAACACCCCCCAGCAGGCCCGACAGGGTTCCCACCAAAGCACCAATCCAACGCTCTTTTTCGGGTGGGATTTTAAAACTTGGTTTGAAAGCCATGGAAACGACTGCCAACACCACAGCAAAAGCCACCAAGGCGTTCAACTCACGCGCACTGAAGGACAAAGTCCAATGCACTGCAAAAACGGTCATCACGCCCTGCGTCAGCATCAATGGCCAAAACCGAACAAAGCTGGCCTTCCAGTTTCCTGCTAGCCAAGCCTGCCAAATGTTGGAAACCAGCACTGGCACGGCCACCAGTGCGATGGCCTGCGTGCTACCGATCATGAGTGACATCATGGGCACTGCAAACAGCGGCAAGCCCACTCCCAAGGTGCCCTTGACGATGCCGCCAAACATGATGGCGCCAGCGCATGCCGCAACCACCATTGCGGTGTCAGTGCTGAGTGAAAAAAGCATGGGCAGGCGTCTTAGCTGCTGAACAAGAAGTTCATCACATCGCCATCTTTCACAACGTATTCCTTGCCCTCAGCTCGCATCTTGCCCGCGTCTTTGGCGCCCTGTTCGCCCTTGTACGCAATGAAGTCGTCAAAGGCAATGGTTTGTGCGCGGATATACCCTTTTTCAAAATCGGTGTGAATCACACCTGCGGCTTGGGGGCCCGTGTCGCCCACATGGATGGTCCAAGCACGCACTTCCTTCACACCGGCTGTGAAATAAGTTTGCAAACCCAACAGCTTGTATGCAGACCGAATCAAACGGTTCAAGCCTGGCTCCGTTTGCCCCAGCTCTTCCAAAAACATTTGACGGTCTTCGTCACTCATCTCAGACATTTCGGCTTCCAACTTGGCGCTGATGGCCACCACCGGCGCATTCTGCGCAGCCGCATACTCTTTCAATCGGTCTAAAAATGGATTGTTTTCAAAGCCATCTTCGGCCACGTTGGCCACGAACATTGCAGGCTTGGCCGTGATCAAGAAAAATTGCTGCAAATGCGGCCTCTCTTCTTTGCTAAAGTCAATAGTGCGCACCGGCTTGCCTTGATTCAAAGCGGCTTGGCACTTCTCCAAAATGGCCACCAATTTGATCGACTCTTTGTCGCCCGAACGCGCAGTTTTGGTCACGCGGTGCAAAGCTTTCTCCACCGAAGCCATATCGGCCAAACACAGCTCAGTTTGGATCACTTCAATGTCAGAAATCGGGTCCACCTTGCCCGCCACGTGAATCACGTTGTCGTCTGTGAAGCAGCGCACCACGTTGATGGTGGCATCGGTTTCTCGGATGTGCGCCAAAAACTTGTTGCCCAACCCTTCGCCCGTACTGGCGCCTGCCACCAAGCCCGCAATGTCGACAAACTCCACGATGGCAGGAACAATGCGCTCTGGCGTGATGATGGCCGCGAGTTGCTGCAAACGCGCGTCTGGCACTTCGACCACGCCCGTGTTGGGCTCAATGGTGCAAAAAGGGTAGTTCTCGGCCGCAATGCCCGCTTTGGTCAAGGCGTTGAAAAGAGTGGACTTGCCCACATTGGGCAGGCCCACGATGCCGCATTTGAGGCTCATGGATAGCTTTCTTGAATTCTTTGAATAAGCGCTGATTTTACTGGCCCTGCGTGGTTTAATTTCTTTCCATGACAGCCCCCCTCCTGAAGTGCCCTGTATCAGACCCCTCTGAGCACAACCTTGACTGCGCCTTCGCACGCATTCGGGTGGTAGCGGTGCTGCTGGCTGCAGGCACGGCCTCGCGCATGGGGGGCCGCCCCAAATGCCTGCTTCAAGTCAATGGCCAACCCTTGGCCCAAGGGCTGCTGCAAGCCTTGGCGCTGGCCGGTGTTGACGAAACCGTTCTGGTGCTGGGCCACTGCGCTGAGCAAGTCCAAAACGCCTTGGCGCACTTCAGCGCCTTGAACATGCCCGTCTGCCAAGTCTTGAACTCTTCCCCACAAGACGGGCAAAACAGCTCATTGCGCATCGGTCTGGCCAAAGCCAACACATTGGCTGCAGACTGGGTGATGGTGGCGCTGGCCGACCAACCCCTGATCAACGCGCAAGACCTCCAAGATTTGATTGCAGCAGTCAAGCTCCGCCCTCCTGGCACGCGCATGCTGGTGCCGCAGGTCGACGGTTTGCCGGGCAACCCCGTGCTATTTGACGCTTCTGTCATGGCTGAGATCTTGACTGCCACACCAGACATGGGCGGCAAACAGTGGCAACAAGCCCACCCCACCAGCGTCTACCAGTGGGCCACTGCCAACACACATTACCGAATCGATGTTGACAGTCCAGCCGACATTGACGCCCTGGCCGCTACCAGTGGCCTGCGACTTCAGTGGGATTGAAGTGCCTGTCAACACACTGGGCCCACCGCTTCTACAATCATCCTCATGGCAACCACCTCTTCCTCATCCTTTGACGTGTGCATTCGCGGCAGCGGCATCGTTGGGCGCAGTTTGGCCTTGATGCTGGCGGCGGACCGGTTGCGCGTGGCTTTGATCCATGGCCCCAGTGCCTCGAGTGGCCACAGCGATGTGCGCGCTTATTCATTGAATGCAGCCGCCAAAAACACATTGACATCCTTGCGCTGTTGGCCGCAAGGCGATGCGGTCACACCTGTTTTGCAAATGCTCGTGCAGGGCGACCAAGGTGGCCACTTGAAATTTGATGCAGCCGAGCAAAACGTACCCGCCTTAAATTGGCTGGTCGATGTAACAGCCCTTGAAGAAAAACTGGCCGAAGCTGTACGTTATCAAACCCTGATTGAAGAAGTCAGCCAACCCATTGCAGCGCCATTGACCGTGGTCTGTGAGGGGCGTACCAGCACAACGCGGGCAGAACTGGGGGTGGCCTTTGAAGTCAAGCACTACGCGCAGCACGCATTGGCCTGCCGCATGGTGTGTGAACATCCCCACGCACAAGTGGCGCGGCAATGGTTTCATGATCAAGAGGGGGCCGCCATTTTGGCGTTCCTGCCTATCGCCGGCGCGCAAAGTCATGAGATTGCTGTCGTGTGGTCACTGCCGCCCGAGCGGGCCAAGGCCATGCTTGAAGCCACAGAAGAACAATTTTGCGAAGCCTTGGGTACTGCCAGCCACTTTGCATTGGGCGCTTTGAAACTCAACAGCGCACGTGCCATTTGGCCTTTGCAATTGGCCCATGCCAAGCGCTGGACCGGCCCCATGCCCAGCTTGACACAATCATCCTTTGCATTGGCAGGCGATGCAGCCCATGCCATGCACCCGCTGGCCGGTCAAGGCTTGAATGTGGGCTTGGCCGATGTGGCACAGTTGTCACGCGTCTTGCGTGAGCGTGAATTTTGGCGCCCCTTGAACGACACCAAATTGCTGCGTCGGTACGAGCGCGCAAGGCAAGCCGACGTGCAGGCCATGGCCTGCATCACCGACAGTTTGCAAACTCTCTTCGCCCAAACAGCGATGCCTTGGCAGCAACTGCGCAACTGGGGCATGAATGGCTTTGACCGCAGCGGACCGATCAAACACTGGATGGCGCAACAGGCCATTCGCACCTCTTAAAAACTTGAATGAGAAAGTATCTTCATGCGCTTTGACAAAGCCCTGCTAGGCGCCCTGCTCTTGTGCTGCGCAGCAACTGCGCTCGCACAAGAAGCCGTGCTGCGTAAAAATTTAGCAGCGCGACTTCCCACATTACCCAAAATTGAAGAAGTCAATAAAACACCAATGAACGGCTTGTATGAAATCAAAGTACAAGGCAACGACATCTATTACACCGATGCCAAAGGCGATTTTTTGTTCCAAGGCGAACTGATAGACACCAAACAAAAACGCAATTTGACAGAAGAGCGCAACAACAAATTGTCCGCCATTGCCTTTGACAGCTTGCCGTTGAAGCATGCATTCACTCAGGTTCGCGGCAATGGCAAACGCAAACTGGTGGTTTTTGCCGACCCCAATTGCGGCTACTGCAAACGCTTTGAAAAAGATTTGCAAAAAATTGACAACGTCACGATTTACCATCTGCTCTACCCCGTTTTGGGGGAGGACTCTAAAACAAAATCCCGCAACATCGCCTGCGCCAAAGACAAAGCCAAAACGTGGAACGATTGGATGCTGCAAGGCGTTGTCCCACCAGCTTTAAGTTGCGAGTCGAATAGCATCGATGTCACCCTCGATTTTGGTCGTCAAAATAAAATCACTGGCACGCCCACACTGTTTTTTGCCGATGGCACGCGGGTGCCCGGTGCAATCGAATCGGCCCAAATTGAAACACTCTTGAGCGCCGTGAAACAATGACAAAGTACACCGATCACACCCGCCGATGGATTCAAGTCTTCAGTTATGCGGGGCTACTGCCCTTCGTGCTGTTGGCCGCCTTGATGTGGTTGGTCACTGAAGAGTTACACCCCTTTGTTGCCCTGGCTTTGGCCGGTTATGGCGCCGTGATTGTGTCGTTTTTAGGTGGCATCCACTGGGGCATTGGTTTTAAAAATACCACCACCATGCACAACGCACCGCTGCAAAATTTTGCATGGGGCATTGTGCCCTCCTTGCTCGCTTGGGTCGCAGTGACAATGCCTGCCTATGCTGGCCTTCCTTTGCTGGCCCTGCTTTTGCTGCTGTGCTACTGGGTTGATCAAACCACTTGGCCAGCAGCAGGCTTGAAGCAATGGCTGCCCATGCGTTTAAAAATCACTGCAGTAGCCAGCCTCAGCTGTTTATTGGGAGCGGCCGCCACATGAGCTTAAAGAACCCTGCGGCCGTGCACTGCACGGTAGACATCACGCGTTACAACGCGCATATTTTTCAAGTCACTTTGCACATTGCCAAGCCCCAAAGCCCACAAAATGTAGCTTTGCCCGCCTGGATTCCGGGAAGTTACTTGATGCGTGAATTTTCCAAAAATTTACAAAACTTGAAAGCCCAGCAAGGGGGCCGCGCTGTTGCTGTTTTGCAGCAAAATAAATCTCAATGGACACTCGACTGCCAAGCCGATCAAGCCCTGACTTTGCACTACGAAGTTTATGCTTTGGACGCCTCCGTTCGCACCGCTTGGCTAGACAGTCAACGTGGTTTCTTCAACGCCACCAGCCTGTGTTTGCAGGTTCAAGGGCAAGAAGAATTGCCCCATGCATTGACCCTCCTGCCCATCGTTAACAAGAAACCACTTACCGCCGCAAGCACCGGTGTTGCAGGCTGGCATGTAGCCACTGGCTTGTCGAGCGTCAAAGTCAACCGCCAAGGCTTTGGCACGTATACCGCCGCCAATTACGACGAGTTGGCCGACTGCCCCATAGAGATGGGGCACTTTTGGCGCGGCGAATTTACCGCTTGCGGCATCGCGCACAGTTTTGTAGTGGCTGGCGCCCTGCCCTCCTTCGATCATGCACGCTTGATCGCTGACACACAAAAAATTTGCGAAACACAAATTCGTTTTTGGCATTCCAGCGCTGCCAGCGACAAGCGTGCAGGCGCTGTAGCGCCGCATCAAACATATATTTTCATGCTCAACGCGGTCGACGAGGGCTATGGCGGTTTAGAGCACCGCAACAGCACCGCATTGATTTGCAAACGCAAAGATTTGCCGCAAGTCAATGCCAGCAAGGCCTCTGAAGGCTATGTCACTTTGCTGGGCTTGATCAGCCATGAATATTTCCACACATGGAATGTCAAGCAACTCAGGCCGGCAGAATTCACGCGCTACAACTACACCCAAGAAAACTACACGCAACTGCTGTGGTTTTTTGAAGGCTTCACCAGTTACTACGATGATTTGCTGCTACGCCGATCTGGCTTGATCGACGACACCACATATTTCAAACTGCTCAACAAAACCATCAACCAAGTGCTGCAAACGCCCGGGCGACTTGTGCAATCGGTGGCGCAATCGAGCTTTGATGCCTGGGTCAAATACTACCGGCAAGATGAGAACACCCCCAACGCCACAGTGAGTTACTACAGCAAAGGCGCTTTGGTTGCGCTGTGCCTGGACTTGGCGCTGCGCTCAGAGGGTGCATCTAATTTAGACCATGTGATGCGCGGTCTGTGGCAACGCTGCCAAGGCGGGCCCATGCGAGAGGAAGATTTACTGACCGAGTTGAAGGCTCAAACGGGTCGCAGCTGGAAAAAAGAAATCAAGGCTTGGGTGCATAGCACTTCAGAACTTCCGCTGAAAAAATTCCTGATCACACAGTCTGTGCAAGTGCACCAAGATCCGCCGCAAATGGCGCAGCGCTTAGGCCTTCGTGCCACTGAAACGCAAGGCTTCGTGCACATCAAATCAGTGCTGCGCGGCGGCGCCGCAGAAAAAGCTGGCATGGCTGCAGGGGACGAATGGTGGGCCTTGGAAGTCAGCGCGCCCCCAAGCAACATACCCCGCTCCAAGTCAACACCACAGCGCTGGCGATTGCGCAAACTGGACGAGCTCACATCCTTGTTAGGCACTCAGGCAAAGGCCGTGGCCTGGGTCTCGCGTGACCAGCGCATGCTGGAGTTGCCATTTGCATTGCCAAGCAACGAGACCACCTGGCGCCTGAGCGCCGGTGAGCGCAGCAGCGCCTGGCCCGCGGCCTGATTTCCTGCTAGGTCTTGTTGCGCAGGTCCAGCACCCGCTTGGCCTTGCCCTGGCTGCGTTCCACACCGCCTTCTGCGCGCAAGTCAATCGTCACGCTCGAGCCAATGTAGACCTTGATCTCATGCTGCAGCATCTTGGCTGCAGCCCGGGCCTCTATGCTGTCTGGTGACAAGCCTGGCCTGGTTTCAATGGCCACTTTCAAATCGTCCATGGGGCCTTCGCGGGTCAACACGCACTGATAGTGCGGCGCCAATTCAGGGCGCTTTAAAATCAATTCTTCAATTTGAGTTGGAAACACATTGACGCCTCGAATGATCATCATGTCGTCGCTGCGTCCCGTGATTTTCTCCATGCGCCGCATGCTGCGGGCCGAGCCAGGCAGCAAGCGAGTCAAGTCGCGCGTGCGGTAACGAATGATGGGCAAAGCTTCCTTGGTCAAACTGGTGAAAACCAATTCGCCCATTTCGCCATCGGCCACTGGCTCACCCGTCTCAGGGTGGATGATTTCAGGGTAGAAATGATCTTCCCAAATCGTTGGACCATCTTTGGTCTCAATGCACTCGCTGGCAACGCCTGGGCCCATCACCTCTGACAAGCCGTAGATGTCCACCGCATCGATGCCCATGCGCTGCTCAATGGCCACGCGCATGTCATTGGTCCAAGGCTCTGCGCCGAAAATACCAATGCGCAAAGAACTGCTGCGAGGGTCAATGCCTTGGCGCTCAAATTCATCTGCAATGGCCAACATGTAGCTGGGCGTGACCATGATGATCTCAGGCTTGAAATCTTGAATCAATTGCACTTGCCGCTCGGTTTGTCCACCACCAAACGGCACCACCGTCAGGCCCAATTTTTCAGCCCCGTAATGGGCACCCAAGCCGCCTGTGAACAAACCGTAGCCGTAGCTCACGTGCACCATGTCGCCTGGCTTAGCGCCTGCCGCGCGAATGCTGCGAGCCACCAAGGTGGCCCAGGTATCAATGTCACGCAAGGTGTAGCCCACCACCGTGGGCTTGCCCGTGGTGCCACTGGAGGCATGAATGCGAGCGCACTGCGCACGCGGCACAGCGAACATGCCGTACGGATAGCTGCTTCGAAAATCAAGCTTGGTTGTCATCGGAAACTTGGCCAAATCAGCCAAGCTTTTGCAATCGTCAGGGTGCACGCCCGCAGCATCAAACTTGGCGCGGTAAACCGGTGAATTGGCATACGCATGCTTGAGTGTTGACTTCAAGCGCTTGAGCTGCAATGAGCGCAGTTCGTCAACGCTGGCTTTTTCAATGGGCTCTAAATTAAACGCAGATGCAAAGCTCAAGACGGTCTCCTCTGTGGAATCACTGTTCCTTGGATTTGCGCACTTTTACCGCGGAACATGGCGATGATTTCACCGCGCTGGTTGCTGACTTTCATGTCGTAAATGCCGTGACGCCCGCTCAAGGCTTGCTCTTGACCCTCGCAAGTCAGCACGTCGCCCAACTGCCCGGGCTTTAAAAATTCGATGCTGGCGCCAGACGCCACTGCAGCTTTGTTGTAGCTGTTGCAAGCAAAGGCGAAGGTCGAATCAGCCAAGGTGAAAATAAAACCACCATGGCAAATTTTGTGACCATTCAAATGCATTTCTTTCACGCTCATGCGCATCACGGCGCGCCCAGGTTCGCAGGTCAGCAGCTCCATGCCCATGGTGTCTTTGCTTGCCGTGTCTACAGCGAACATGGCCTCGCCCACTTGTTTGGCCACTTCCCATTCACTGAGTGAAGCTGCTTTTTTTTCTTCCGATTCAACCGGCAATGGACTCAAGCTCATTCCCCTTTGAACTGGGCTGGGCGCTTTTGTAAGAAAGCTTGCACACCCTCAAAATAGTCGTGCGTTTGGCCCATCAATGATTGCGCATCGCGCTCTTGGTCCAACTGCTCTGACAAGCTGCGAGTGCCCGCACTTTGCAGCAATGCGCGGGTGGCCACCAAAGCTTTGGTGGGCATGGTTGCCAAGCGATCTGCCAACAGCAAAGCAGCGGCAAGCGGGTCTTCTGCAACATCCCAAATCAGGCCCCAATCTTTGGCTTGCTGAGCGCCCAATTTGTCGCCGGTCATGGCCAAGGCCAAGGCCCGCGGCAGCCCCAAACGCTCCACCAGCAGCCAACTGCTGCCCGCATCGGGAATCAATCCAATTTTGCTAAAGGCTTGAATGAAACTTGCGCCTGGCGCTGCAATGGCAATATCGCACGCCATGGCAATCGATGCCCCTGCCCCTGCTGCCACGCCGTTCACAGCCGCAACACAGGGCATGCGCAAACTTTGCAACCTGCGTGTGGTGGGGTTAAACGCTTGCTCAATGATGGGGCCTGGGTCCGCCCGTTTGATTTGATCAGGCCCCGGTGTGAAATCAAATTCAGACAAATCGGCACCAGCACAAAAAGCGCGTCCAGCGCCCGTGAGCACCATGGCACGGATCTCAGAGTCTGCTTCTGCTTGATCAAACGCAGACCATAAATCATGGTGCATTTGGCGTGTGAAACTGTTCAAGGCTTGCGGCCGGTTCATCGTGACCAAAGCCACGGCGCCACGCTTTTCAAACAAGACGGTATTTTGCAAATCTGTACTCATGCTGTACTCCTCTTCAAGAAATGTACCATTTCCCGACCGATCGGTTGGCTAATGTTTTCCCTTAAACACGGCAATTGCCGTGACACCCCTAGGCCTGCGATGCCGCTATAGTCAAGCCTAGCTTTTAATTGACTCCCTACTGGAGACCTATTTTGACTTACCAAACCATTGAAGTGCGCACTGAAGCCGGCAAGGTCGGCATTGTCACGTTGAACCGTCCAAAGGCCTTGAACGCCCTGAACAACCAACTCATGGACGAGTTGGGCGCCGCCCTCAAAGCCTTTGACGCCGACCCCGCCATTGGCTGCATGATCGTGACGGGCAGCGAGAAAGCCTTTGCGGCAGGTGCAGACATCACCGCCATGGCGCAACACCATTTCAGCGACGTCTACCAACAAGACTTCGTCACACGCAACTGGGAAATCATTCGCGGCGTTCGCAAACCCGTGATTGCAGCGGTCAGCGGTTTTGCATTGGGAGGTGGTTGCGAATTGGCCATGATGTGCGACTTCATCATTGCCGCAGACAACGCCAAATTTGGTCAACCCGAAATCAAGTTAGGCATTATTCCTGGCGCTGGTGGCACACAGCGTTTGCCCCGTGCACTGGGCAAAGCCAAAGCCATGGACATGGTCTTGACCGGCCGCATGATGGACGCCGCAGAAGCCGAACGCTCAGGCCTGGTCAGCCGTGTGGTGGCCTTGGACAAACTCATGGACGAAGCATTGGGCGCAGCCTTGGTCATCTGCGGCATGGGCCAACTGGCCGTGATGGCCGCCAAAGAAAGCGTCAACCGAGCATTCGAAAGTGGCCTGAGCGACGGCGTGATGTTTGAGCGGCGCATGTTCCATTCGATGTTTGCCACAGCCGATCAAAAAGAAGGCATGGACGCATTTTTAAACAAGCGTGCAGCGGTTTTCAAAAACCGTTGACAGTTGATTCTGTTTTTTCTTTGACCATCGACATGCGCCCCTTGACGGCATTGAACCTCAGCATCGCCCGAAAGGCTCTGGCGTGCTAGTTAAGGTTGTTCGCGTTGCATTAGACCGCCCCTATACCTTTGTGGTCATGGCGCTGCTCATGTTGATCCTTGGCCCCATCGCCGCCCTGCGCACACCGACTGATATTTTTCCTGAAATTAAAATTCCAGTCATTGCGATTGCTTGGCAGTACACCGGTCTGCCAGCCGAACAAATGGCAGGGCGAATCAGCACGCAATTTCAAAGAGCCTTGACCACCACCGTCAATGACATTGAACACATTGAGGCCAACTCTTACGCCGGCATTGGCATTGTGAAAGTATTTTTTCAACCCGGCGTGAACATTGCTGTGGCCAACGCTCAGGTCACGGCCATCTCGCAAGTGGTCGTCAAGCAAATGCCCGCTGGCATGACGCCCCCTTTGATCATCAATTACAACGCATCCACTGTGCCTATTTTGCAGCTTGCCCTGTCAGGAAAAGGCATGTCGGAGCAAGCCCTTTTTGACGTGGGGGTCAACTCTGTCAGACCGCCCTTGGTCACGATTCCGGGAGCGGCCATTCCCTACCCCTATGGCGGCAAACAACGACTGGTTCAGATCGACTTGAACCCAGTGGCCCTGCAATCGCGTAACTTGTCTGCGCAAGACGTGGCCAATGCATTGTCTGCGCAGAATTTGATCGTGCCCATTGGCACTCAAAAAATTGGTGGCGTTGAATACAGCATGCGCTTGAACAATGCACCCAATGAGATTTCAGAGTTGGGAAATTTACCCATTAAAACGGTCAATGGCGCCATGGTTTACATGCGCGATGTGGCCAACGTGCATGACGGCAATTCACCTCAAACCAGCATCGTCCATGTGGACGGCAGTCGATCGGTCTTGATGTCAGTGCTTAAAAACGGCAGCACCTCGACCTTGGCGATTGTCGATGGCATCAAAGAAAAACTCCAAGACATCAAAGCCGCATTGCCAGCGAATTTAACAGTCCTGCCCATCAACGATCAATCGCTTTTTGTTCGCGCCGCCATTCATGGGGTGGCTCTGGAAGGGGCGATTGCTGCTGCTTTGACCAGTTTGATGATTCTTTTATTTCTGGGCAGTTGGCGCTCGACTTTGATCATTGCCGTGTCGATTCCTTTGTCTATCTTGGGCGCCATCATGGCTTTATCAGCCCTTGGCGAAACCCTCAACATCATGACACTGGGCGGTTTGGCGCTGGCTGTGGGCATCTTGGTAGACGACGCCACCGTGACGATTGAAAACATCAACTGGCATCTGGAAAAAGGCAAAGACGTTGAGACAGCCATCATTGATGGCGCCAATCAAATTGTGACTGCAGCATTTGTATCGCTGCTTTGCATTTGCATCGTGTTTGTGCCCATGTTTTTCTTGCAAGGCGTCTCGCGGTATTTGTTTGTGCCTATGGCGCAGGCCGTGATGTTGGCCATGTTCTTCTCTTTCGTCTTATCGCGCACTTTGGTGCCAACACTGTCTAAATTCTTGCTGCGACCCCATGCACCTCACACCGACATGCATGGCACGCGCGCTGCCCTGCCGGCCACACGCAATCCCATTCTTCTTTTTCAAAGAATATTTGAAGAAAAATTTGAAGATTTTCGAAAAAATTATCACGAAATACTCAAGCTCGCCATTCAACTGCGCTGGAAATTTGTAGTCGGGTTCATGACCGTGGTCTTAGCCTCTTTTGCTTTATTGCCCTATTTGGGCAGCAATTTTTTCCCAAGCGTCGACAGTGGGCAAATTTTGATCCATGCACGCTTGCCCGTGGGCACCCGCGTAGAAGAATCAGCAGCCCGATTTGCGGTCATACAAGAACTCATTCGTCAAGTGATTCCCGCCGAAGAAATCACCACCATGGTAGACAACATCGGTCTGCCACCAAGCAGCATCAACCTGATCTACAACAACACTGGCGTGATTGGATCCCAAGATGGTGACATTCAAATCGCATTGCGCAAAGACCATGTGCCAACCGCTGACTACGTTCGCATCTTGAGGGAGCGCTTGCCGCACGCTTTTCCCGATACAGTTTTCTCATTTCCTCCGGCCGACATCGTCAGTCAAATTTTAAACTTTGGCGCACCCGCACCGATCGACATTCAAATTCGTGGCAACAACTTAGAGGCCAATTTCGGCTATGCCAACCAATTGCTCAAAGAAATTCGCAGCATCCCAGGCGTGGCCGATGCGCGCATTCAGCAGTCCTCCCAAAGCCCCATTTTGGAGCTCCGCATGGACCGCTCCCGGGCGCAAGATGTGGGCCTGACCGCTCGCGACATCACCAACAACTTGCTTGTCAATTTAGCTGGCAGCAGTCAAATTGCGCCAACGTATTGGTTAAACCCAGTCAATGGCGTTTCTTATCCCATCGTGATGCAAACCCCTCAGTACAACTTGGACTCGATCAACGCATTGAACAATTTACCTGTCAACAGCCCCTCCGGGGGCTCGCAGCAAGTGGTTGGTGGTTTGGTCAACCTGACCCGCAGCGCCAGTCAAGCGGTGGTCAGTCAATATGACATACAAACCATGGTTCAAATCAACGCTACAACGCAAGACCGCGATCTCGGGTCTGTGGCCAAAGAAATTCGCCGTGTTTTGGCCGACAAGGCAGCACAAATTCCACCAGGATCCAAGGTGGTTTTACTCGGGCAGGTGCGCACCATGGACCATGCATTTTCAGGCTTGTTCTTTGGGCTGGCAGGCGCGGTGCTCTTGATTTATTTTTTGATCGTGGTGAACTTTCAGTCTTGGCGTGACCCCTTGGTGATCATCAGTGCCCTTCCCGCTGCTTTGGCCGGCATCGTATGGATTTTGTTTGCCACTCGAACCACATTGTCAGTGCCAGCGCTGACCGGTGCCATCATGTGCATGGGGGTTGCCACCGCCAACAGTGTTTTGGTTATCACATTTGCCCGCGAGAGACTCGCGCAATCAGGTGATGCTGTGATTGCAGCACTCGATGCAGGCTTTGTTCGATTCAGACCAGTTTTGATGACCGCCTTGGCCATGATCTTTGGCATGCTGCCAATGGCCTTAGGCCTGGGTGAAGGGGGCGAGCAAAACGCACCCTTGGGCAGAGCCGTCATTGGTGGTTTGCTTTTTGCCACACTGGCCACCCTGATTTTCGTGCCCGTGGTGTTTTGCTTAGCTCATGAAAATGATGGGCTTGAACCTGAAACAGATATTGCACCAGGAGCGCAACATGCATGATTCTTCCCAGTCCACCACCTCCAAGAGCAAACTCTTGCTTGCTGGTTTGGGCCTGCTCGCATTGAGTGCGGCTGTGGTGTTCAACGGCATTTCATCCAGGCAGTCTGATGACAAGCAGCTGCAAGCCCGCGTTCAAGCGCAGTCAACTCCCACAGTCACACTGGTGTCTCCAACGCAAGCCAGCACGGCCCCGCCAGCACTTGAGTTACCTGGTCGGATTGAAGCCTTCGCACGCGCCTCCTTGTTTGCCCGCGTGAGTGGCTATTTGAAAAGCTGGCATGTGGACATCGGCAGCCCCGTCAAAGCTGGGCAACTGTTGGCTGAAATTGAAACGCCCGACTTGGACCAACAACTGCTGCAGGCTCAGGCCGAGTTGGGCAGTGCTAAAGCCAATGCAGCCTTGTCATCGAGCACTGCCAAACGCTGGCAATCTTTGCAAGATCAAAATTTTGTCTCCCCCCAAGCAGTGGAAGAAAAACTAGCCGAATCTTTCGCCAAATTGGAACTGGCCAAGGCATCTCAAGCCAATGTAGCGCGTTTGCAAGCCATGAAAAATTTCGCCCGAATCGTAGCGCCCTTTGATGGCGTGGTCACCGCCAGACAAACAGATGTAGGCGCTTTGATCAATGTGGGCGGAGCGCCCGGGAGTGAGTTGTTCGTCGTATCCGACTTCAAGAAATTAAGGCTCTACGTGAACGTGCCCCAAAATTATGTCACTCAAATCAAGCTGGCAAGCACTGCACAATTTAAAGTTCCAGAAAATCCTGGTCACACTTATCCTGCCAAAGTTCAGTCATTGTCACAGTCCATCAACGCGGGCTCAGCCAGCATGCTGATTCAGTTGACAGCAGACAATGCCAAAACTCAACTCTTACCTGGTGGTTTTGCCAACGTGCTGTTTGAGCAGCCAGCGTCTGATGCGTTGATGCTGCCCCCCAGTGCGCTGATTTTTGGCAAAGATGGTTTGCGCGTTGCAACCGTTGACGCGCAAAACAAAGTACTGTTCAAGTCCATCAAAATTGCACGGGATTTTGGCTCTGCAGTTGAATTGGCTTCAGGTCTGTTGCCAACAGACCGTGTCATTGAAAATCCACCCGATGGCCTGCTCAATGGCGCCGTGGTCAACGTCAGCTCAAAAGAAAAATAAAAATCACAGCTCGAAACAAGGCGGCCTGCCGATGGTCAATCAGCCTTTGCGCCCGACTTGCGAACCACCTCACCCCAAACCTTCAATTCATCTGCCATGAAGCGGGCAAATTCCGCACCTGTGCCACCACCAGGTTCCGCACCATCGACTGCAAGCGCGGACTTAATTGCAGGGCTGGCAATCGTGTTTTGAGTGACCTGTGTCAGTCGGTCCAGCACAGCTTGGGGCGTTCCTGCTGGGGCTAGCAGACCGGCCCAGGAGGTGACTGAAAACCCCTTCAAGCCTGCCTCTTGCATGGTGGGCAACTCGGGCGCTGCTGTCGAGCGTGCATCCGAGGTCACAGCCAAGCCTTTGAGCTTTCCACCTCTGGCATGGCCAATGGCGCTTGGAATAGTTTCAAAACCGAACTGTGATTCGTTGGCCATCAAAGCCAACATGGCAGGGCCACCTCCTCTGTAGGGCACGTGCTGCACATCGGTGCCGGTGGTGCTCTTGAATATCTCTCCTGCCAAGTGGGCCGGAGAGCCGCTTCCTGACGAAGCAAAGAAAGTGCGACCGGGGTTGGCCTTGGCATATGACACCAGTTCTGCAACGCTGTTGACATGCAGTTGCGGCGGCACCACCAGAAGGAGCGGGTATTTGGCCACCAAACTGATGGGCTCGAAAGATTTGACAGGGTCAAATTTCAGTTTGTACAAGTACGGGTTGATGGCCTGACTGCTGAGCGTGGCCATGAACAAGGTATAGCCGTCAGGCGGTGCAGTGGCCACAAGTTCTGCAGCCAGATTGCCAGCCGCACCAGGTTTGTTGTCCACCACCACAGATTGCCCCAGCAACTCCGTCATGCGAAGCGCCATCAAGCGCGCCAGTTTGTCGGTGGATCCGCCAGCGGCAAAGCCCAC
Source organism: uncultured Burkholderiales bacterium (assembly GCA_903870145.1). Taxonomy (GTDB): domain Bacteria; phylum Pseudomonadota; class Gammaproteobacteria; order Burkholderiales; family Burkholderiaceae_C; genus Limnohabitans_A. The sequence continues at coordinate 44,517 of CAIQBO010000023.1, forward strand.
CACAATTTTGATCGGTTTAGTGGGATAGCCCTGCGCCAGCGCATGGCCACAAGCAGCAAGCGCAACACAGAGCAATACTTTTTTCAATTGTTTCGACAGCATGGCAAGGCCTTTATCAATAAAGTGAAAAACCAATTGGGTTTCATCAAGCAATCTAACATATCACCATGACACTCTAACCCGGCTGGATTCAAGGCTTGGTCTTTTCGGGTGATGCCTGGGCCATGAGCGCTGCATGCGATTTTATTTTCACATCGGCGGACAAGCCCATCCGCGTGATGGTGTTTCTAGCACGGTCTTTGGATCTGAAGTGGCCCGTCACAACAGAAAATTGAGCCTCTTCCTGACCTTGCGCAAACACGGGCAACACACGCGCATTGACCAACCAAGGCTTGTCTTTCATGGAGGCTCTTGCTTGCTTGACAGTGGCATAGATGCCGTGTTCTAAGCAAAAGCTCTCTTGCGGCAAGCCCTTGAGCCATGCACGACCTTGAATGGCGATATCTGGCAATTCTGTAATCAGCTTTTCGGGTTTGATCGGTGCAGGCGCAGGCAATTCCTTGGGCGCTGCAAGAACTTCTGGCGCAACAGCAGAAGGGCTTAGAGGGCTGCTTTCAGCGGCGTTGGCCGCTGCTGGCGGATCGTCCTTCACAGGGCTGGCACTCAGAGTATGGGCCTCGGGCTTTTCAGGTGTGGTTTTTTCAGTAGCCATTGGCGCGGGTTCAGCTTCAAACAAACTGATCGCATCAGACATGAGTCGACTGGCCACCTCTGGGTTGAGGAACGCGGCCACGCTCACAGACAGGGCCAGCAAGCCCGAGATCGTCGCAACCCAAGGCCAAATCTTCCTAGGTTCAGACGCGCGATCGGACGCAGTGCTTGCTGGGCTGGATTGGGCGGCAGGCGGCTTTGCATCCTTGGACTTGGAGTCCTTGCTGGTTTTTTTAGGTGCCGAGCGTGTCAATCGGTTAAAGAACTGGACTGCAGCCTCTTCTTCGCCATTCTTTCTGGCCTGTTGAATTGCGCTGAGCTTTTGTTCCGGTGTAGGCAACTCCAAGGTCCAGGAAATAAACTGTTTGCCTTGACCGCAGATCTCACTGCTGGGGTTGGTATCAGACGCAAACATGAGCACTGCCGCTATGCCCGCGCCAGGGAATTGATGGACCAAGCGGGTCAACAACTCGAGTTCATAGGCCCCCAAAGCATTGGCTTCATGAACCACCCAAACATTTTCTGGGGCCTTGCCCGCACGTGATTTGGTTGCAATGTCCAATGACAAGGTACCCAAAAGTTGGTTGAAGCGCTCCAGCATGCCCTCGGTATCGATCGGCATGAAGACCTCAATGTCCGTTTCAGGCAGGTCTTGCTTTAATCTGCGAACAATTGCGGCGCCATAGTGGTCCAACAATTCACGCGACTCGCTGTACAAAAGTAGGCTTTTCCCTTCTTTGGCCACAGCTGTAACGCAACTGTCCATTTGCAGGCGATCGGTCACTCTGAAGAAAAATTCAGAATCCGATGCGCCGGTGTCTCCAATTTGAATCATGAAAGGCCAGTGTTTGTGACGGCAAGCTACTTAACGAGAATGCCGCAATGATACTCACTACTTGCCCGCCACGACAGACGGCTCCACCGCCTTTGTCACCTCTGAAACTGAAGCCCCTCGGAGGGTCTTTTTAAGCTTGCTGTAGCTCAAGATGACTAAAAAGCTCAAAGCCATGCAAATGATGGACGCAGGTAGCCAGTTCAGAATTTTCCAAGCACCGATCCATTCGGTTTGAAGCCAGGTGGCTTGCGCGAAATCACTGGCTGCAAGCGGCGGCCACTCGCCACTTTTTAAAAAATGGTAAACATGGAACCCCAGAATACCCATTCCGGTTAAGAAAAAGACAAGAAACAAGAGCACAAAAAACGAAACAACAAGCCAATCTAAAAGCTTGCGCGCAGCCATGCCCATCCAGCGCCAAGCTTTGCCGAATGCATTGCCAACTTTGGCCCAGATTTTTCCGAACATTGGAGAAGTTACGCTTTCAGATTCACCATCCCACCTGTTGCGTCATTTGGAAAACCAAGTTTGCTGGCTGGCGTTAGGGACACGGGCACTTGCGGGCTCGCGGCTTTCGAGCCATCCGTGTTGCTCAAAGCAACCGGCTGCTCCATGGGCCTTGCGACCAGTTTTGGCACCACCAAGGGTGCTTGGGGAAATGAAGGAATAATGGCACCTGACATGAGAAATCTCCTAAATAGCCAGAAAGTTAAGTTTTTGGGAGCTGACCACTCCCACATAACGTATACGGCTATATCGCAAAATTGTTTAGTTTTGGCAACTCTTGCCTTTTAGACAAGTCCGCCAAGTTGCTCGAAGGCGGGCTCCGGCAGGGATAACCCTTGGGTGCCAGTGTCCATTGGCAGTTACGGGCAGTGCCGTATTTTAGGAAGAAATTCAGATATAGCTCAAAAACCCTGAACTGTGTCGCATGTGAAGCGACAAACCCAAGGCGGCCATGTGATTGCTGTTGCGACCTAATATTTTTTCACACAGCGGAAGAAATTTCAACTCCTCTGACTCAGCATGAACGCTGCATCGCACCATCAATCTTTTAAGATTGCCCGTGTCCAATTGCGCCTTTTGGCCGTTGGCAATTTTCTTCAAAGCCGGCTCCAGATCTTCCCACAGTTGCTCCAACTCCCGATGTTCCGTTGTGAGCGCCTCAATCAACTGGTCTACCTGCGCACGCTCTTCCCCTTTTTGCGCACTGAATTGCACGGCAGGAAATAGTTCTTGCTCTTCATCTTGGTGATGCACCCGCAAGCCGTGATGAAAAAACTTGACTGATCGAGATGCAATTTGTTGGGCCAAAGGCGAGTTGTATGGCAGGTCGCACAACTCCAACAAACGACAAAACTCATGCGATATGCCAATATGACAATGGCTGAAATTGCTCACTGGCGCGTCCGTGTCAACCTGATAGTGCTCTGGCGAAATGGTGGCGGGTTGACTCATGGCTGTTGCCTTATTTGATTGACAGCTTGACTCTAGGCCTTGCAGCCCACTTCACCAAGTTCAATCCAAGCCTTATTTGATGCACGTCAAGAAATCACCTCCAAGACGGCCGCTCCTGATTGAAATTCAAAGTGGGTGCAGGCCCTCTTTGGCTTTGAACAGGTTGTGGGGCCTGCCAATCTTGAACCAAAATGCGGACAAACCCAAGGCCAAGAAAATCAACAACAAAGCCAGGCCCGCAAGCAAGGCTGTGATTTCTGTATCACGCTTTTCCATTGTGAATTGTGTCGACAGGTGCTTGTACACCTGCTTCAAATCGTCGGCAGACCCGGCTTTGAAATAATCGGCCTCGGTGATCTTGGCAACTGCCTTCAATGCCTCTTCGTCCACTTGTGTGTAAAACGTGTACCCCTCGTAACCAGGAATGAACCCGTTCGGGGTGCCAAAACCCACGGTGTACACACGCACGCCCAGATCAGCTGCTTTTTTGGCAGCCGCGATAGGGTCTGGCCCGGTGGTTCTTCGGCCATCTGTGAGCAGCACAATGGCGCCCCCTTTGTAGGAACCCGCAGGCTCAGGCGGGCGCTCTTTGGCGGCAGGTTTGGCGTCCAAACTGCGTGCCCCCCCCGATGCGCCGCCAGACGCGCTGCCCCCGCTGTCGCTGTAACCCCATGGGTTCGGGTTGTACAGCGCCGCCTCCAAGTCAATGTTCGCTTCAGGCCTGAGGGTGGCCAAGGCCAGCAACAAACCACTGCCAGTGGCCGTGCCTCGCTGTAATTGAAATCGATCAATGGCTGCAACCAACTCTTGCCTTTGGTCTGTCACGTGCTGCACCACTTGCGCATTGCCCGCAAATGAGATGATGCCCACCCGCACATTGCTGGGCAAGTCTTGTAAAAATTCACGCGCCGCTTTTTGCGCCGCTTTGATTCGACTCGGGTCTACATCTTCTGCCAACATGCTGCGCGAAACATCCATGGCCATGATCAGGGTCATGTAGTCGGCAGGCAAGGTCACTCTGGCCATGGGCCGTGCGCTGGCAAACAACAACAGCGCCAAAGCACAGCCAATCAAGGCCGGAGGCACATGGCGGCGCCAAGGTGAAGGCGCGCTCATGTTTTGCAAAATCCAAGACACCGCTGAAAACGCCACCGTCACTTTGCGTTTGCGGCGCAAAAGCCATGCGTAGCCCCACACCACCAAAGGCAAGAGCAACAAAGACCAAAGCATGAAAGGTTGAAGAAATTGCATGGCGAGCAGGGTTATCGCAAGTCCCGCCAATTTAACATTGAAGCCTGTGTTATGGTTATTTCATGAAGCGAGAAGCGGTTTTTAGCAAAAGCCTGCGGCCAGTCGGTCTGCCTGTGCACGCCCCCACTTTTCTTGCAACCCCCGCCCCCGAAACACCCGCCGCAGAAACCCAAGGGTTTACCACCATCTCCAAGCAAGGTTTTTTGAAAAAGCTATGCCGATGGGACTTTGCAGCCGTGTTCCTTTCAGGCGCATTGCTCAGTTTGCTCTGCGTTGGCTTGAGTCAGCCTTTGTACCCAGCCAAGCCTGCGCTGAGCCAACGCGACATTGACGCTGCCGTCATGCACACCCTTCAAACCAAAGAACTGCCCTCGCAAAGCGCCAAAGCCGCGGCCTCCGTGCAAGGCGCGGTGGTGCATGTGCAAGCCTATGTGGCCGATCCTAAAAACAAAGACATCGACAAAGAAAGCGGCGTGGGCACCGGTGTTGTGATCAAAGACGACGGCACCATTTTGACCAATTACCATGTGGTTTCAGGTGCCAAGAAGTTACGAGTCACCTTCTTTGATGGCACCGAGGCTGATGCGCAGGTGATCGGGGTTCAACCCGAGAAAGATCTGGCCGTGATCAAACCCAACAAAATCCCAGATGACCTGGAGCCCGCCATCTTGGGCTCAAGCCAACAACTCTCGCCAGGCGATGGTGTGGTGGCTGTGGGCTTTCCATTTGGCATTGGGCCATCGGTGTCCGCGGGGGTTGTCTCGGGCCTGAATCGACAGTTCAAATCGCCTGATGGCAATCAAGTCATGTCGGGCTTGATTCAATTTGATGCTGCCGCCAACCCTGGCAATTCAGGCGGGCCACTGGTCAACATGTCGGGCGAAGTGGTGGGCATTGTCACTGCCATTTTGAACCCCACCTCTGCCAGAACTTTCATTGGCATTGGCTTTGCCACCACCATTGAAAGCGCCGGCAGCGCTGTGGGTTTACCACCTTTTTAATTTTTCGCAGGAGACGCAAGATGGTTCAATCAACCGAGGCTTGGCGCAGTGGCAGCCCAGCACCCCACACCCTGGCCCCCGCAGAAGCCGCCGCCATGATGCAGCGCGTACTCTACGAAGTCAAACGCGTGGTGGTGGGGCAAGACGCCTTTTTAGAACGCGTGCTGATTGCACTTTTGGCGCAAGGCCATTTGCTGATCGAAGGTGTGCCGGGGTTAGCAAAAACCTTGACCGTCAACACATTGGCCAAAACCTTGCGCGGCACGTTCAGCAGAATTCAATTCACGCCCGATTTATTGCCGGCAGACTTGATCGGCACACGCATCTTCAACCAGCAACGCAGCGAATTCAGCACCGTGCTCGGCCCTGTGTTTGCCAACTTGTTGCTGGCTGACGAAATCAACCGCGCACCTGCCAAAGTTCAAAGCGCTTTGCTCGAAGTGATGCAAGAGCGGCAAGTCACCATTGCAGGAGAGTCACACCGCGTGCCCTCACCTTTTTTAGTGATGGCCACCCAAAACCCGATTGAAACCGAAGGCACCTACCCCCTGCCCGAAGCTCAGGTCGACCGCTTCATGATGAAAGTGCTGATTGACTACCCCAGTGAAGACGATGAGTTTGTCATTGTGCAGCGTGTCATTGCCGGTGGCGCACAAGTCACAGGCGTTGTCAGTCCAGAAGAGTTGCAAGCCCTGCAAGCGCAATGCCGCCGCTGCTACGTAGACCCCAGCTTGGTTCATTACGCTGTGAAATTAATATCTGCAACACGCTTCCCAGAACGTTACGGCCTAGAATCGATCAAAGAATTTTTGAGTTTCGGCGCCAGCCCACGGGCCAGCATTGGCCTGATTGAAGGTGCCCGCGCGCTTGCACTGCTAAGAGGCAGAGATTACGCCTTGCCAGAAGATGTGGCTGACTTGGTGCCCGATGTGCTGAGACACCGCTTGGTGCTCTCTTACAGCGCCTTGGCCCAAGGCAAAACAGCCGACGCATTGATACAAGACGTGATGAACGCCGTGCCCATGCCCGACAAACCTTTGGAGTCGCATGTCCGTTGAGGCATTGCTTGAGCAACTCGAGTGGACGGTTTTGCGCCGGCTCGATGGCTTGCTTCAAGGCGACCACAAAACCTTGTTCAGAGGTTCGGGCTTGGAGCTGGCTGATTTGCGCGAATACCAAGCACATGACGACGTCAGGCACATCGACTGGAACGTCACAGCGCGCATGCAAACACCTTATGTGCGCGAGCACCAAGAAGACCGTGAAATCAGTGCGTGGTTTTTATTGGACCTCAGTGGCTCCATGGACTTTGGCAGCACAGGCCAAACCAAACGCGAGCTCATGCTGGCCTTTTTGGCCGTCATGGCCAAACTGCTCATGCAGCGCGGCAATCGCATCGGCGCTTTGATGTTAACGCCCAACGAAGCTTCCGGCTTCAAGCACATCCCCGCCAGAATGGGACGCAGGCATTTGTTGCATGTGATGCAAACGATCGAAAACATGCCTGTCACTCAGCTACCCCATCAAACAGATTTGAAATACTGGCTGGCCAGTGCCAGCGGTTTGCTCAAAAGGCGCTCGAGTGTTTTTGTGATTTCAGACTTCATGGGCCCCGCAAACTGGGCGCCTGAATTAGGCGCCCTGGGCCGCCGGCACGACGCAGTCGCCGTGCGTCTGTTTGACCCCGCTGAAATGGTTCTGCCCAACGCCGGGTTGATGATGTTGCAAGACTCGGAAACGTCTGAGCAACTTTTGTTAGACACTGCCGACCCTAAATTCAGAGCGCGCTATGCAGACTTGATTGATCAGCGCGAGCAACACTTGCAAACTACTTTTGCGCAATCGGGCGTGGACGGCTTGGAGCTGTCAACCAATGAAGATTTGGCCGCAGCATTGATCCAATTTTCTGAGCTGAGAAAACGGAGAGTGTGGCGTGCCTGACATCAGTTCCATCAGTTTCTTATGGCCATTGCTTTTGTACACCGCAGCAATTGTGCCCCTGATGGCTGCGGCTTATGCCTACTCAACACGCAGCACGCCACCCATTTTTTTGAGCTTGGGCCTATTGCTGCTGTGCATCGCCATCGCAAGGCCTCAAGCCGTCATGATGACCCCGCTGCGCGAAGCCACCGTGATGCTGGTACTCGACACATCTGGCAGCATGCGCGCCAAAGACTTGAAACCCTCACGCATAGAAGCAGCGCAAAGTGCTGCGCAAAAATTCATCGAAGGCAAACCCTCTCGGCTGCGCGTTGGCTTGGTCACTGTGGCGGGCACAGCCGCCTTGGCTCAAGCACCCACAGAGGAGAAAGACCCCTTATTAAGAGCCCTGGACAATTTGCCACTTCAATACGGCTCGGCATTGGGCACGGGCTTGCTGATTTCATTGGAAGCCTTGCTGCCCGGCTCGGGCATTGACGCACAAAAAATCATCAACGATGCTTCTGAGCCTGGGGCGGCCAAAAAAGCCGAATCAACTGGCAAATCGTTGGACACCAAACCCAGCCCCGAAGCACAAGCCAAGGCCTCCGCATCAAGAGGGCGCAACACAGCCATTGTGTTGATGACCGACGGGCAAAGCAACATGGGGCCCGACTTCATCAAAATGGCCGACCTGGCCGCCTCGCATGAAGTCAAGGTCTACACAGTGGGCATTGGAACCCCAGAGGGCGATGTGGTGCATGCGCAAGGCCGCTCCATGCGCGTCAAACTGGAAGAAGAGGCGCTTAAAAAAGTGGCCTCCATCACACAAGGCGAATATTTCAGAGCAGACAGCACAGAAAGACTGCTGCAGGTCTATGACAAGCTGGGGTACCAATTGCGCTTTGAGAAGCGGGCCATGAGTGAGATTACTTCTTATCTGGCTTTGTTGGGAATGTTTTTGGTGGTGGTGGGGAGTGGGGTTAGTTTTGCGCGGACGGGGAGGATTGTTTGAGGCCAAGTGGCCAAACCACCCTACCCCACCTTCCCACAAACCACCTTCATCAACACCTCAAATCCCCCAGCAGACGGCATATCGTTCCATTCACTATTAGGTTTCCCCGCGTGAATCACTTTGCCCCCCGCCA
>CAIQBO010000024.1 GCA_903870145.1 uncultured Burkholderiales bacterium
CCAGCGGTAGGGTGTGCCCACCAGTCCAACCGCGTAAACGGTCACATCTTTGGCCTGTTCCACGGACAAGCGGGAAGCGGCATTTTCCGTCTGGACTCTCTGGGACGGCGGCGTACCGCAGCCTGTGAGCGAGCCTGCTAGGCTCAGAAAAAACAGCCATGCCCACCCCGATACTCTGAGGTCTGCCCAGAGCATGCTTGGGGCGGGGGAAGGTGCAGGCATGGTAGAAGTTTAGCAAACACAATTTGCAACATGAGCCAGGCCCTGGCCATGCTAGAGCATGCACAGGATCCAATTTAAATTCAAACCCCTTCAATGATTCGAATATCGCGCACCACCGCGTTGCTGCCCAATGCGGCAAGGGCCGCTTTGTAGCCGGGGGTGTCATAGGCAGCCAAGGCAGCGGCCAGGCTTTCAAACTCGATGAGAACCGTGCGCATTTGCTGGCCACTTTCCTTGACTGCGGCAGGCACACCGCGTGCCAAAAATGTTCCACCTGCTGCGCTCAGAGAGGGGCCCGCCAGCTTGGCATAGGCGGCCAGTGCATCGTTGTCGGTGATGGAGCGATAAGTGCTGATCCAATATGCTTTGGCCATGGTGTTGTCCTTTGATCAAATGGTGATGAGTCTGAAATTCATGCGCAAAATGTAAGGTTAGCCTAATAATCACCATTTTCAAAACATGCCTATTCAGTGGGCTAATTGTGTGCTCAGCACATACATGCGATTTGAGGCAAAATTGCTTGTTTTTAAAAATCAAGTGTGTCAGTATGCGCTCGGCTTCAAACTCGGGTGAGCCTTCAATCCCATGCTGCAATTTGTTCCATCAGGTAACCCAAATTTAGGATGAAAAAATGACAAAAATCTTTCAATCGCTCTGGCAAACTTTGGCCAGTGGCTTGGTATTGCTGATCGCGTTGGTGTTGCTGTCTGGTAGCGAGACCAAGTTTGACCACGCATGGGGCACATTTGCCATGCGCTGGTTGCATGTGGCCTGCGGCGTGATGTGGGTCGGATTGCTGTACTACTTCAATTTCGTTCAAATGCCCTCCATGCCCAAGATTCCTGATGAGCAAAAGCCCGCTGTCAGCAAAGTCATCGCGCCTGCCGCGTTGTTTTGGTTCCGTTATGCAGCATTGGCCACGGTCGTCACGGGCTTGCTTTTGGCCTTCATGAGCGGCTACTTGGTCAACGCTTTGTCGCTTGAGCGCCCTGTGCGTGCCATTGGCATGGGCATGTGGATCGCTTTGGTGATGGCCTTTAATGTCTGGTTCATCATTTGGCCCAATCAACAAAAAGCACTTGGCCTGGTGGAAGTCAGCCCTGAAGAAAAACCAGTTGCTGCACGTACCGCCATGATCACTTCACGCATCAACACCATGCTCTCCATACCCATGTTGTACATGATGGTGGCTCAGCAAAACGGCGGCCTGTAAAACTTTCTCTTCTTAACCGCATGAAAAGCAAATAAGCAGCAATGCCTTATTTGCTTTTCATGTTGGCGTTAAACCCTCACATCCACTATTCCGCCCTTGGCCTTATCGGATTTGGGCGCTTCTCTTCGCGCTTCTAATTGTTGAGGCTTCAGTTCATTGGCTGGATGCTCGGATTTGGCAGGACGTTGCGCAACGGGGCGGTGAACTTCTGGTCGATTTGCAGCAGGGCGGATTTCTGACATCTTGGATGTACTCGCTAAAATTGTGCGTTTGCAGTTTAAGCCAAAACACGGATGAATCAACCTTCAGGCATGCACTTGCAGGACTTATTTCCCAACTTCGAGCACCAACTGATTCAAGTCGAGTCAGATCAAGTCATCTGCGCTGCCATCGGTGGGGCAGGGCCGCCTTTGCTGTTGCTGCATGGCCACCCTCAAACGCATGCCATTTGGCACAAAATTGCACCTGATCTGGCCAAGCACTTCACGGTGGTCGCCGCTGATTTGAGGGGCTACGGCGACTCTTCAAAGCCCAAGGGTTTACCCGATCATTCCAACTATGCCAAACGAAGCATGGCGCAGGACCAGATCAGTGTGATGCATCAACTGGGCTTTGATCGCTTTGACGTTTTAGCCCATGACCGAGGTGCACGCGTGGCGCACCGCATGGCATTAGATCACCCCCACGCTGTCAAAAGCTTGGTGTTGCTGGATGTGGCCCCCACGCTGGCGATGTACCAGCAAACCACACAAGAGTTTGCGCGTGCTTATTGGCATTGGTTTTTTTTGATTCAGCCCACCGCCATGCCTGAACGCTTGATTCAAGCTGACCCGCATGCCTATGTGCTGGAAGTCATGGGCAATCGCAGTGCAGGCTTGGCGCCTTTCGATGCGCGTGCATTAGCGCAGTACCAGCGCTGCTTGGCCTTGCCAGGGGCGGCCCATGGCTTGTGTGAGGATTACCGCGCCAGTGCCAGCATTGACTTGGTACATGACCAAGCGGATATGAACACTGGCAATCGGCTTGAACAACCCCTGTTGGTTTTGTGGGGTGATCAAGGGGTGGTGCAAAAATGTTTTGCGCCATTAGACGAGTGGCGACTTGTAGCCCATCAAGCCAGTGGCCGAGCATTGCCCTGCGGGCATTACATTCCTGAAGAAGCACCTGAAGCATTGTTGCAGGCGGTGTTGACTTTTTGGGGTTGCACACCCACGTGAAGACCGCTGTGCAGCCCGATGTGAAAACCTGTTGCCATTGGGAGGGATCGACCCTGGTGCTTTATGTGTTGGGCAAGCCGAGCTCGAAAAAAGATGCGATAGGAAAAATCAAAGGCCATCAACTCAAAATCAGTGTGACCGCCGCGCCTGAAGGCGGCAAAGCCACGGATCACATGGTCAAATTTTTAGCCAAAGAGTTTGGCGTTTCAAGCAAACAAATTGAAGTTGTGTTTGGGCAAACCAATGTCAACAAATTGCTTCGCATTCAATCGCCCCAAACACTGCCGGCCTTGATCCAGGCGCACTTAGCGCAAGGCTCTGAAGACTGACCGTGCGGTGCTTGTCAGGTGAGTGGTTTTCAGCGCACGCTGGCCCACTTGAAGAACATGTAGTTGTCGGCGCGCTGTGCAATCTCGACATTGGCACGCATGCCCCAAGCCAGAGACTGTTGGTGCATCGGAATGTGGCCCACATCGTCTCGGTGCAAGGCCAGTGCTTCGTTCATCATGGCGGTGCGCTTGGTCAGATCGGTTTCAATTTGAATGGCGCTGGTCAATGTATCAAGGCGTGCATTGCTGTAGGCGCCCATGTTCCATGAGCCTTGGCCTGCGGTGCCAGCAGGGGTGGCCATGAGGTAGAACAAGGCGTTGTGAGCGTCATAACCCGCAGGCGACCAGCCCACCATGAAAAAGCTGGTGTCGCGCTTGAGCACTTTGGTGAAATACGTGCCTTTGGGCTCTGCATCCACTCGCACTTTCACGCCAATGCGCGCCAGGTAAGCAGCTGAAGCCACGCAGACTTCAGAGTCATTGACATAGCGATCATTGGGGCAGTTCAGCGTGACTTCAAATCCGTCGGGGTAACCCGCCTCAGTGAGCAAACGCTTGGCTGCAATGGGGTCAAAGGGCAAACGCTTGTCGTTCTGGGCGGAGTAGCCATTCATGCCTTCGGCCACCATCAAAGCGGCGGGGTAGGCGGCTTTGCGCATGACTTTGTCAATGATGGTTTGTGTGTCGATGGCTTGCAAAAAGGCTTGACGAACTCGTTTGTCTTTGAACGGATTTTTACCCTTCACATTGGAGTAAAGAAGTTCATCACGCTTTTGGTCGAAGCCAAAAAACACAATGCGCGACTCCTTGCCTTGTGCCACACGCAGGGCTGAGTTGGCTTGCAGTTTGGGGACGTCTTGCAGGGGCAGAGGGTCGATCAAGTCAACCTCGTTGGAGATCAAAGCAGCCACACGCGTTGCATCGTTGCTGATGGGCTGAAACACGACCTCGGTCACGTTGCCTTCAATGGGGCCCCAGTAAGTGGGGTTGCGGGTGAGTGTGGTTTTTACACTGGGCTGGCGCTCGCGCAAACGGTAGGGGCCGGTGCCGTTGGCTTTGGTGGTGGCTGTGTTTTCAACGCCTTTGCGCCGGTCTACCGGGCGCTCAGCTGCATTGGCTTCAGCCCAGGATTTGCTCATCATGTACGTCATGGTCAGCAAGTTGGGCAGGATCGGGTTGGGGCCGTTGGTTTCCACGTCGACGGTGTAGTCGTCAACTTTTCGGATATCTCGCACTGAAGCCAAGTTGCCTTTCATGTCGGAGCCTTCACCGCGAGCGCGCTGCAGCGAGAAGACCACATCGTCGGCGCTGAAGGGGCGATCGTCATGAAACTTCACGCCCTTGCGCAACTCAAAACGCCATACGTTGGGTGATACGAGCGACCACTTGGTGGCCAACCCTGGAATCGGTTTGAGGGCTTTGTCGTTGGTTACAAGTGGCTCAAAAATATTGCCCAAAAAAGCCAGTTGCACGGCCTCTGCCAATGAGTGTGGGTCCATCGACAAGGCGTCACCCTGGTTGGCCACACGCAAGGTGGTGGCGCTGGCGCTGGTGCAAATGGCCGCCGTGATGGGCAGGGCCATGGCAATCACCAGCGCAAAGGTTTTGGCAATGTGCAGCAGAGGTCGCGTATGGGGGTGCATTTTGATTTTCAATTCTAAGGGGGTGAGTTGTACGGCAGTCATGTGTCTCTCTTATTGTTAATTTGAACTGACCCAGCGATTATCGGCTGAGTTTTGAGAGCCGAGTTTTTATAAATAAACCCCCTTCATGGCGCCGGCTGGGTAACGCGTGCCTGCAGCTGCCCCACTGGGGAAAGCCAGGGTCAAACTGGCCAACTCAGAGTCAGATAAATCAACCTGCAATGCGCCCAAGTTTTCTTCAACACGCTGAACTTGTTTGGTGCCCGGAATGGCAATGATGTCTTGGCCTTGGGCCAACAACCAAGCCAAGGCCAGTTGACCTAGCGTGCAGTTTTTCGACTTGGCTATCTGAACCATTGGCGTGAGCAACTGCTGGTTGAGTGCAAAATTTTCGCCTTGAAAGCGGGGGTGATCTTTGCGTCTGTCGTTCATGACTTCGTCTGCACTGTGAACTTGACCCGTCAAAATGCTTCGGCCCAAAGGCGAGTAAGCCACAAATGAAATACCCAGCTCACGGGTGGTTTTGAGCGTTTCTTCGGCTGGTTCGCGGTAAAGCAATGAGTACTCGGTTTGAATCGCAGCCAGGGGGTGAACCTTGTGCGCGCGGCGAATGGTCTCAGGGCTGGCCTCGCACAAACCCAGCGCGCGAACTTTGCCAGCCTTGACCAAATCTGCCATGGCGCCCACGGTCTCTTCAATGGCAACCTGGGGGTCAATGCGGTGGGTGTAATACAGGTCAATCACCTCCAGCCCCAAGCGCTTAAGGCTGGCCTCGCAGGCGGCGCGTACATATTCGGGGCGGCCGTTGACGATGTTGGCGCCAGTGTCACTTTTGACTTGGCCAAATTTAGTGGCCAGCACGATGCCATCGCGTTTGCCTTTGAGCGCTTGTCCGAGCAAGGTCTCGTTGTGACCCCAGCCGTACATGTCTGCCGAATCGAGAAAATTCACGCCCAGCTCGATCGCCCGGTGGATGACACTGATGCCATTGGCGTCACTGGACTGGCCATACACGCCCGACAAAGACATCAAGCCCAGGCCAACGGGCAAGACCTTCAAGCCAGATGCGCCGAGTGGGTTTTTGGAAATGCTGGAGTTCATGGAGCCAGGTCCTTTTTGAAAGAGCCTGCATGGTAAACGTTTTGTGACTTGGAAGTGCAGCTACACTGGCAAGCGCAAGCTGCAGTCGCATTGAGATTTTTTTGTGCGAAAAAATTCTGCAGCGCATTGGAGAAGTCCGCATGAACTCTGGGGCACAAGACAAAGCATTGGGCGTAGACAAAAATTTTAAGTTTCGCAACGCCTACCTGTTGTTTGTTGTGGCGGTCTCATTGTTGTTGCTTTATTTCTTGCGAGAAGAAGCTTTTCAAGCGTTTAATTTTCCGGGCGGCTCCGGCCCTATGCGGCCAATGCTGATGTACCGACTGACGTTCATCATGGGCACCACATGCATTTATATCTTCAGTTACACGCGTGACTGGCACTTCGAGAAAATTGCTTTGATCACCTTTGCCATGGTGCTGAGCCACCTTGCGTTTGATTTGATCAACATTTACAGTTTCAACGACGTGCACATTCCAGCCAAGGTCATGGTCGCCATTTTGATTCGATTGGGTTTTTTGTATTGCTTGCTGCTCAACGCCTTGCGCTGCGATCGATCGCCCGCCATGCCGCGGCATTTTTTGACTTGATTCGACTCAAGACCTGAAACGCCTGGGCATGGGCGGTATGCGTGCCATGTTCAGGTAATTCATGAACAAGCAATAAATAGCGATCAAACGCGATGCAATCCACAGCCAAATGCTCCAAGAATGGGAGCTGCGAAGTTCGGCATACACATTGACACTGTCAAGCACCAAAGAGACGATGGGCAATACGCAAAAAGTCAAGGCCACTTTTTCAAAGTGCCAGTCGTTGATGTAACTCACCGCATAAACCATGGCGCCAAACAAAAGGTATGCGCCGCGGTATTGAAGGTAAATTTCAAGTGTCTCTTTTTTGCTGGGGCTGAATGCAAAGTCGGTCAAAACGCTCTCGGGAAAGAGCAAGAGCTTGACCAAGAAAACAAGTACAACAGCAAATAAAAATAAATTACGCCATTTGTAAAACCGGTCAACCCGCCCCAAGCTGAAATTCTCCGCTGGAATGAGCAACTCGCTCATTTCGGCCGGTGAGAGATGGGGTCTGTCTTTAGTCGGCGTGCTAGGCATTCAGTTCTTGTTGTGAGCAAAGCCCATCAAGGCCCATTAAAAGGGGACGTTAAAAGGGGATGTTACCCTTTAAAAGGGGACGCTTAAAAGGGGACGTTACCCTTTCCTTAAAAGGGGACGTTACCCTTTTCCCTGCTTCAGCTCAGAAGCTTGTGGCCCTTTGCGATCAGACAAGCCCTGAAGCGAACGATGTGGTTGTTTACTATTCCCATCTTGCTTTCAAATTCGGATGTAGTTTGCTGCAGACATGCCAAGCGGTCTGACTTGTATTTGGAAAAATTGCCCGTCGTCGGATCTGTTGCTGGGTCGAAGTCCCCTTGCGTTTCAAGTGTTTTCGCAGCCCATGTCGCAGGCAGAGAAGCGCATCCTTGCAGGCTTACCAAGGCAAAAGAGCAGACCAATGCCCGAATCATGAGGAGCTTTCTAATTAGTACTGAGTTGAATTATATTTCTAATTTATAGAAAAAGTATTGATTTAAATCAAAAATGACAAAAATCGGTTATGGCTGCCACATTCATCTGCATGAATCAAGTGCCATGAACACGTTGTGGGGGGCGTCGAAAAAGGGTGGAAAAGGGTAGCGTCC
>CAIQBO010000025.1 GCA_903870145.1 uncultured Burkholderiales bacterium
CAACCCGCATAAATGCTCTCTTTCAGGGTAATTCTCAATAGCCAAATCTCTCAGTCTCACTGCTGTACCTCAAGCATACATTCAATGAGAGCGACGAAGACGTGATCCCCCGAGTTCGACACCAAATGACGCAAGTTATTGATTTATATAGGGCCAGCTTCAAACTTGCCACTACAAAAGGGTCAATTGAGCGTTTTGCGTCGGTTTTTTTAGGTTCAAACTCTCCAGCACTGTGGCTTGCATGTCGTTGATGGTTGATATCCCCGTAATCGGTTGCGCTTGGTTGATACGCACTTGATGGCGCTGAATTTTTCTCAGCTGCGCCAAGGCTTTTTCTGGCGAGAGCTCGCTTTTGGCAAGTTTGAGCCTTTGGCGCATCACGCGGTAGACGATCAAGGCCAAGAAACAAACAAACGCATGCGCTCTGATTCTTTGAGGCAGCCGGTGGTACACCGGCGCAATCTCGATCTCCGACTTGAGCACCCTAAAGCCTCGCTCAATGTCGGCCAAGCTTTTGTAGCGCTTGACCACCTCTGGGGGGCGAAGGTCCGCTACGTTGGTCACCAGCATCAGTTTGCCATCCATCAGCTCGGCCTGTGCCAGGGCAGCCCCATCGACGGCGTAGCTGAACAACTCGCCCTTCAAATCGACTTTGACGATCTTTGCCAAATGCGCCTCTTTGACCTCGTGATACAGGCGCGCCTTGGCGCCGCTGTCCGACAGGCGCCTGCCGCGTCCGGTTTGCCCGCTGTCTTGCCCATCGAGCTTGCCAGCCCAAAACTGTGCTTGGGCCTCCAGGGCGGCAATGCGCTCGCGGCGCAGCTGCGTTTGCTCCAGCGCTCTTTGCGGGTGGTGCGCTACCACCAAGCGCAGGCCCTGCCACGACACCTCCTCAATGATCTCTTGCTTAGCTGCAACCGCCCTTGCTTGGAAGTCTTGCAAGACCTCCACAAACTCGCCGTAGCGCCTGCCCGGCACGGCCAGAATGAACTCAAGCGCTTGGCCACTGGGCAACTTGATCTTGCCCAACTCCTCTATGTTGTCCAAAGACAGCAAGCCCCTGTCGGCCACCACGATCAGCCTCTTGATGTGGCCAAAGCGCGCGAGCACTTTACCCAGCGTTGGCATCAAGGTGGGCGACTCGGCCTGGTTACCATCAAACACCTCATGGTAGATCGGCAGGCCTTCAGCGGTTTGCACCACCCCGAGCATGAACTGTCGCGCTATCAAGCCCTCCTTGGCCATGCCGTACTGGCGCACATCGCCCTCTTGCTCAGACAGGCCTGCAGCGCGGATGGTGGTCAGGTCATAAAACACCAACGACAAGTCTTGGTCCACCAAAGGGCGCAGCAACTTGGCCACCACATCGTCCACCGCTTCTTGGTGGTCCATGATGGCGTCCAAGCTGCGAAGCAGGTGCTGGTGCGTCAAGGCACACACATCAATTTGAGGCATGCTCACCGTTTGCAGCCAGCGCAGCACGCCAAGCTTGGAGTCTGCATCACACAGGCGGTTAAACACCATCACACGAATGGCGTGCTCAATGGGCGTGGTGTAGCGGGCTTTGCGAAAGACAGCGCCCAAGGCGTCAAAGCCCAACTCCTTCCACAGCTGCTCCAAAGCCCACACATCGCCAAGCGCCAGTGCAGACTCAAAAGCAACTTGAGGGGTATCGGCCACTGCAGCTGGCATGCCTTTGGCACGAAGCAGGCCTTTGAGCAACGAGTCCACCTGGCCGCCTGCTTCGTCCAAGCGCCCCAGGGTGGAGACGGTGCGCTGACGCGGGCGACCAGTCTCATCGCGGTAGGACTCCACCAGTTGCACGTAGGTGTGGCCGCCAGATCGGGTGAGCTTGGTGAACATGAGGGCAAGTGTAGCAGAGCGTTGAAAAGAATGCAACGCTTATTGCCAACACGCAAAAGTAACAAAATTGCCAGTACAAGAAATTCAGAAAGGCAGTGCTAAGTGCTTGATTTTATTAGGGCCGAGGGGTCAAAAAATGAGGAAATCTGGTTTAACTGAATGAAAAGGACTTCCCCATTTCGAGGTTGCTGCTATTGCGGCAACCGGTAACTGAGTGACAAGATGGGGTTCTCAAAATCTCATCCATTCACTTGAAAGGGGAAGTCCATGGCAATCGTAACAATCGGAATTGATTTGGCAAAGAACTGTTTTGCAGTTCACGGTGTAGGCCCTTCTGGCAAACCGGAGTTACTCCGTCCGGAGGTGCGGCGCGGCAAGTTGTTGGAGCTCATTGCCAATTTGCCGCCTTGCCTCATTGGCATGGAGGCATGCTCTGGGGCGCACTACTGGGCAAGGGAGTTTCAAAAGTTTGGTCACACTGTGAAACTGATGGCACCGAAGTTTGTCGCACCCTATCGCATGGGCGGCAAACAGGGAAAAAATGATGCGGCCGATGCGGCAGCGATTTGCGAGGCAGTGACCCGGCCGAATATGCGGTTTGTTCCGGTCAAAACTGTTGAGCAACATGGCCAACTATTTGTTCACCGCGCAAGGCAAGCGTATGTGGATGAACGCACCGCACTGCTAAACAGAATAAGAGGTCTACTCAGTGAGTTGGGCATTGTGATGGCGTTGAGTGCAAACACGGTTCGCAGGGAGGCCTGCAAATATTTGGAAGATTTGCCTGGCTGGTGCAATAGGGTCATCGGTGATTTGCTGAGTGATTTGGATAAGCTGGATGAGCGCATAGCGCAATACGACCACCATATCGCACGCATGGCAAAAGAAGATGACAGAGCGCGCCAGTTAATGAATCTGAGCGGAGTGGGTCCGATAACGGCCAGCGCAATAATTGCAACCATTGGAAACGGTAATGGTCTTGACTTCAAATGTGGTCGCCAGTTCAGCGCGTGGGTGGGGTTAACGCCGTCGCAGCACAGCTCAGGCGGGAAAGCCAAATTGGGGCACATAACCAAAGCGGGCGATAGCTATTTGCGGCGAATGCTGGTTCAGGGCGCTAGATCAATGTTGCTCCGTGCAAAGAATAAAGAAGATGCAGTAAGCCGATGGGCCGTGCAACTGCAGGAGCGGAGGGGTTACTGGAGGGCGGTAGTTGCGCTGGCTGCGAAAAATGCACGGATGTGCTGGGCCATGTTGCAGCGAGGGGAGGCTTTTAAGATGCCTGCCTAAAAATAGATTAAAAACTGATTGCAATTGGCAGTCAGAGCAGCAAAAGTAAAAGTGAAAGTGAACACCGCCGCGTGAAATGCAGTTGTGATGTTTAAAAGGTTTGGACCTGCGCTGGGGAATGCTCGACGAGTTCGATGGTGGATAAGGGCTAAGGATTTGGCTCAAACCCCGAAAGTGACTGGAGCCCTTGGCGCGCGTCTTTCATCAGGGTCCGCAGCAAGAATGCTGCAAAAATGGCCGATTGTAGTCTCGCAGTCCGCAATCTTTTAAAGAAATCAAGCCGCTGAAAACGTAAGGCGCTATAGGTCAAACGAAGAATTCCGTGGGTAAATCACTTTGGTGATTTACCCACGGTGGGAAAGTGTTTGACAATGAAGGGGAAGTCCTTGTAGTCGAACTCGGGTGGCATACGCAGACAAGTGGAAATGCCCAAGCGAGTTAAACCATGGTGGTTCACTACTGAATCAGGAAAACTTGCCTTGTCAGTGCGCTATGGCACCCGAGTCCTGGAACTCGCCAAGGGCAAAGTGGCAGTGGAAGTTGGTAGCGAAAAAGACTTGGTGCCCACACTGGAGCTGATCAAAACTGCCGTTCTAAACGGAGAGTTGGACACACAGATTGATGCCGCTGCCCTTAAGCTGCGGGACGGGTTTGCTCAGTAAATGTCCGAATTGAACAAAGGCGCTGGTTTGCGCCTTTGTTTGTTCATCGTCCCGTTACTGGACGATTGAATTATGTATAAGTTTGCTTAAAAATTAAGCTGGATATGCGGTTTCGCGATTTGATTGTTCTGGACGGCGGGGATCCAGAGGGCAATATTGTTCAATTCAGGGTATTAAATCTTGTGGATTAAAAAATTCTCAAATAAATGTTGCATTAATGCTATGTAGCATTTATACTATCTTCATGAGTCGCAATGAAGAAATCCCCGTTTACAACCGAATCGCAGAGCAGCGCGAGTTGTTAGGCATGTCTCG
>CAIQBO010000026.1 GCA_903870145.1 uncultured Burkholderiales bacterium
AAGATGGAGCCGCCATAGCCAATCAAAGCCATCTCTGGATCTGAAATGGTTGCTTGGCTGTCAAGCACCGTACTCGCGCCCGTTACGGCTTTGGCACCGCCCGTAAAACCGGTGTCTAGGCTTCCATCGCTGTTGTAACGCACCAGGGCGAAGTTGCCGTTGGTCACACCCGCCACCAGCAGTTTGCCAGAGGCATCCAAAGTCAGGGCTGCGGCAGCATCACCCGTGGCTCCGATACTTGTTGTGGAACCTGGGGCACCAAAATCTGTGCTCAGCTTGCCTGCATTGCCAAAGGTGGAATCTAGGCTGCCGTCTGCGTTGAAGCGGGCAACAGAAAAATTACCCTTGGAATTTCCTGCAACCAGTATTTTTCCATCAGGCTGAACTAAAAGTGGATTGGCCGTCAGTCCTGACAACACACCGGTTAAGACTTTGCCGTCTTCGGAGAAGCTGGTGTCCAAACTGCCGTCGGCGTTGTAGCGCACAAGAACCGAGTCTTGCGCCAATGTCAGGTTGTTGAGGATTCCCACCAGCATCAAAACCTTGCCATCTGACTGCAGCTTGGCATCAAAGGCCGTCTCTTGATTCCAGTCGCCTCCCACATCGGTGATGACTTTGCCATCTGTGTCAAAGCTGCTGTCTAGGCTGCCATCGGCGTTCAGGCGGACCAAAGCAACGTCCGAGCCCACCTTCATCAGGTCATTGGTAGAAGAATACAACTGCGCAGCAACCAAAATCTTGCCATCAGACTGCAGCAAGGGCTTGCTGCCAAGGCTGCCGATGAATCCCGTGAACGTCAGGGAGACCACTCCCCCGGTTCCAAAGCTGGTGTCTTGGGTGCCATCTGCATTGCCTCTGACCACAGCCAGGTTCAGGTTGCCATCGGAGCCCAAGCGATCGCCAGTGATCAAAATCTTGCCATCGGTCTGCACTGCCGCCCCATTGGCGCTGGAGTAACCACGGAAATCGAGTGTGGCGCTTTTGTCAAGGCTGCCATCGGCCTTGTAGCTGGCGATGGCCCAGCGTGTATCTGCGGGGCTTGAGGCACTGTCGTTGACGCTGTAACCCAAGGCCATGGCCTTGCCGTCTTGCGTCATCAGCACCCTGGTAATGGCGTTGCTTTGCGTGCCATTGACAAAGCTGGTGGTGCGCGTGCCCAGCGCGCCAAAGCTGGTGTCCAGACTGCCGTCGGTGTTGTAGCGGGCTTCTGCAAAAACTGCGTTGGTGGCACTGCTGGCTGAAGAGCTGCCCGCGACCAAGATTTTTCCATCCGATAAGACCTGGATGGCCAAGCCCTTGTCAGTGCCACCAAAGTCTGTGACAACTCGCCCTACGCCCAGGCTGCTTGCGTCGTTGACGGCGGTGAATGCAACGGTCTTGGTCACCGCAGCACTGCTGCTTGAGCCATCATTGAGCTCGAACTTGATGCTTCGGTCGCCTTCACTTGGGGTATCTAGTACGCTGGCAAAGCAGACTTGACGCAGCGCTGTTTGCCACTGCTCTAGTGTGGCCGTTGCGCCTACTGAGGTCAGCGTTAGAACGCCAGTGCCGGAGACATATGTTCCCGTGATATTGCCAATGGTCCCGCCCAACATCAACCTCAGGCGATCGCTTGCTGATTGAAAGCCACTGACGATGCTGATGGTGGCACTGGCAAAGGTGCTGCTGTCCGTATCGGCAATGGTCAAGCCCGAATCAATGATGGACCGCATCGGGTATGCGTTATCAGCCTCAACGTAATTAGTGGACCCGGTGCTGAGCGTGAGAGTTGGAGCAGCCATGACTAACCTTTCGCGTAGGGGAGAACACCCCAGATAAAAATTCAGATATCGGCGACGACAGTGTCGCTGACCTTAACTCATACTTGTATCATAAAACGCTTGGAAGTGCATGACAAATCATCCGTTTTTTGTCTCTGGCGGGTGCAATTTTCAAGCGCAAATTTATTTTTGGCAAATTTGCCAAAAAAATGTGGAAAAACGCAAAATCTAGCCGCCAAACTGCGCTGTGCTCAGCACCCCGGGGTGGTTGGCGACCAAAGTGGCAAAGTAGCTCGGCTGGAGCACGTCCAGGTCTACCGAGCCTGCCGCGCCGGTATAGCTGCCGTCCACATCGCCGCTGAGGTAAGCCACCAGACCCACGTGCACGGGGCCGGCGCCAGTCAACGGGGCTGTGACTGTGGCTTGGGCCAAGCCAGGCTGCAGATTGGCTTTGGCTGCAACACTGGCATCGATTTCATTGAGAAAGTGCCAAATCGGCTCAGGTGCAGTCAAACCGACCACCTTTTTGAGCACATCAAGGGCGTCTTGCAGGCTCACCTCGCCGTCTGCATTGAAATCGGCTGCCAGCGCTTGGTAGGGTGAGATGGCATTGGGCACACCTTGGCTCGAGCCGTTGACCGGCAGCCCCACAATCATTTTCAAAATTGCAATGGCGTCTTGCAGGTTCACTGCGTTGCTGGTGGCCGTCAACTCTTCCTGAGGCACGTCTCGCTCAACGCTCAGTGTCAAGCTACTCCCGGCCACTGAGTTGAATTTGGCTGTGCCATTTTCAGTGGTGGCATCGTGCTCTTCGGTGCTGATGCGCACCGAGTCGAGCAGCGTGTGCGCTTTCCAGCTGTAGGCCAGCATTTCCACAACATCCGTCACATGCAAAACATTCACCTTGACCCAATAGGTGTTCGAGTTGCCACTTGCGTCACGCATGCTGTAGGTGAAACTGTCGTTGCCGTCAAAGTCTGCCGCTGACTGGTAGACGTAAGCGCCATCGTCGCTGATGCTCACCGTTGCCTTGGCGGCCTGTTGGTCAATGGCGTAATGAACACCACCGCGCAACTGGTCACTGGGCTCGGGCAGCAAGCCGTTGGCCGCAATGCCTTGCAGCGCTGTGATGTTGACATCCTGCCCCATTGCCGAGGCGCTCAGTTGGACTTGCTCATCGGCAAAGACAAGTGCCTCCATGTTCAAAAGCGTGTCAAAGCCCTGTGCGCCGTCTCGCGCTGCCACAAACACTTTGCCAAAGCCTGTGGTTACAAAGTAGCTGGCCCTTTTGCCAGAAAAAACTGCCGTGTCTGCGCCCCCTGCGCCATCGATCCAGTCATTGCCAGCCAGGCCGCTGAGCGTGTTGGCATGGGCGTTTCCAAGTAGTACATCGTCTGCGTTGGTGCCTACGGCTTGCTCTATCCAAGTGCCCACTGCGATGCCGACATTTTCTTGCGCAGCCTCCCCTTGCAGGGTGACCCCAACGCTGCTGGCGTGGCCAGGCACCAGGTCTATGAAAACGCCCACCGCCGAAGCAGATGCGTCCAGCCTATCGGCGCCCCCATCGTCCACCAAAGTTTGCAGCGCCAGTGCGCCAAAGGCGGCCAGATCGTAGGTGTTGTCTGACGTATTGTCTGTGCGCGATCCGTAAAGGTAGCGCAATGCGGCCACATCGAGCAGGCCCCAATCTGCGCGAAACAGACCATCCGGGGAGGCTTGCCCCGACATGACCGTCAGGTTGCTGCGGTCGTCCACTTCGCGCAGAACTTGCGCCCAGGCGTCTCCTGCGTCAACGTTTCGGGGGTGCCGCAGGCCCAGCGCGTGGCCTATCTCGTGGCGCAGTGCAGCAAAGCCCTCGCTGCCGGGGGACAAGGCCAAAATCGAGTCAATGTCCATCCAGACATCGCCCGCAGTGGCATTGGCTGCAGAAGGATCGGGTGGGTAGGCCAAGCCCTTGGTAGCGCTTTGCGCGCTGGCGCCAAATCGGATCTGCCCCACGCTTGTTGCCGACTCTTTGACCTCGATAAAACTCAGCCCTGTGAGCAGCGCGGTATCGCTCAAAATACTGCGAACAGCCAAACGAGCGGCGCTGTCAAAAGTCTGGAACCCTTCTGCGCCAGGCCCGCTGGACGGCGCAGACTCAACAAAGCTAAAGCTCACGGTCACGGGCGTTCCAAGTGCGGCTGTCGCATTCCAGCGCTGAGCGTCGCTCGCTGTCAGGCCTTGCTCACCCAAGACTTGGGGGTCCATGAAGTCAGCCAGTTGAAAACCGTGGGTGCTCGAGCCGTCCCAAAACTCCAATCGCTCAACACCGCTGAGTGTCGTGTGCTGGTTCGTGTCGGTGCTGGAGGTGAGCGTGGCACTTTTGCCGTCGGTTGACACCACGATGCGGTAGTTGCTCAGGTCCAGCGGGTCACCGTTTTGCCAAATCAGAAAAAGTGTGTCAAAGCCAGCGCCCCCCACGATGACGTCGTCACCACCGTTGCCTTGAAATCTGTCGTTGCCAGCGCCGCCTATCAAAGTGTCGCTGTTACTGCTGCCATTGAGATTGATCGTGTGGCCTGTGAGCACAGCACTGGCGTCGAGCTTGAGCAGCACGTTGCTGCCCCAGATGTTGACCACGGCGTTGTTTGTATTGGCTGCGCTGAACAGGCTGTCCACAATCTTGACCGTCTGCGTGCCAGCGTAGCTTGCAGGGTCGAGGTTGTAGTTTTCAATGCCGCGAATATTGGGGTTTTCGCCCAAGGTCAATGCGCCACCATCGATGCGCAGCGTCAGGTTGTCCCAGCCTTCCCCGCCATCAATCGTGTCAGTGCTTGCGTTGTCTGTGACTCCGATGTTGTCGTTGCCTGCCAGTGCGTCGATGAGGTCTGCGCCGCCAAGCGCATTGATCTGATCGTTGCCACTGGTGCCTGTGAGCGTGTCGTTGCCGCTGGTGCCGGCCACATCGCGCAGCACGAGCGTCGGCTCGGCCACTGTGCCGCCGAAGTACACATTGGCAGCTCGGTAATTCGAGCTGTTGCTGTCCTGCGCGTCCAGCGCCAGTGACTCGATACCCTGCAGCGTGTCTGTGCCAAAGACGGTGCTGTTCAAGCCCACCGATGTACGCAGATCGGTGACCGTCCACACACCTGTAACCGTGTCAGCTTGCAGCTTGAGCAGGGGCGTTGTAACAGATGCACTCAGGCTGTTGAGTGTCCAGACTGCTTGCGCACCCGACCCCGACACAACGAGCACCAAACTGCCCAACAAACCCTGCCCGAACGTGTAGTAGCCTTGGTCTTCACCAGCGCCGCCGACCAGGCTGTCGTTGCCTGCATTGCCTCCCAAATAATCATTGCCCGCGCCGCCCAGCAGCGTGTCGTTACCCGAGCCCGCATAGAGGTTGGTGGTGTGGCCACTTTTCACCGCCGTTGCATCAAGCGTGTACGCGCATGCACCATTGGCTGAGAAGTAGGCATTCGTCGTTGAGCCCAATGTGTAAAGCGAATCAGAAATGACGATCGTCTGCACGCCATTGGCGCCAGCCGTGTCAAGGGCCGAGCCGCTCTTAGGCTGCACGTTGTAGTGCTCGATTCCCACGATGTGTGCATCGGCGCCCAACAACAAAGGTGCGCCTTCCACCCGCAGGTTCAGAACGTCCCAACCGACCCCGCCATCAATCGTGTCGGTGGCTCCGCTGTCGTCGATGCTGACGTTGTCATTGCCTGCTTGTGCGTCGATGAGGTCTGCACCGCCAAGCCCATTGATCTGATCGTTGCCACTGGTGCCGGTGAGCGTGTCGCCGCCGCTGGTGCCGGCCACATCGCGCAGCGCGAGCGTTGGCTCAGCCACTGTGCCGCCGATGTACAAATTGGCTGCGCGGTAGCCCGCGCCATTGCTGTCCTGCGCGTCCAGCACCAGCGTCTCGATGCCCTGCAGCGTATCGGTGCCAAAGGCCGAACTGCTGACCCACTGTGCGGTGCGCAGGTCTGTGACTGTCCAAACACCTGTTGCCGTATCGGCTTGCAACTTGAGCAGGGGCGCATCGCCAAGGCTGAGCGTCCAACCCGTTGCCGCGTTGCCACTGAGTGCCAATCCGCTTAAGGAATTTTGTCCAAAGTAGTATTGCGCGCCATCCATGCCAGCGCCGCCGATCAAGCTGTCGTTGCCGTCGTTGCCTCCCAGAAATTCATTGCCCGCGCCGCCCAACAGCGTGTCGTTGCCTGAGCCACCAAAGAGGTTGGCGCTGTGACCGCTTTTGACGGCTGTGGCATCGATTGTGAAAGTGCCTTCACCGTAGGCCGAGAAGTAGGCATTGTTCGTTGAGCCCGATGCATAAAGCGCATCTGAAATGATGACTGTTTGTGTGCCATTTTTGCCTGCTGTGTCAAGGGCCGAGCCGCTCTTGGTCTGCACGTTGTAATGCTCGATTCCCACGATGTGCGAATCTGAGCCCAACAACAAAGTTGTGCCGTCCACCTGCAGGCCCAAGCCGTCCCAGCCTGGCCCGCCATCAATCGTGTCGGTGGCGCCGCTGTCGTCGATGCTGATGTAGTCGTTGCCCCCCAGCGCAGAAATGCTGTCGGCGCCGCTCAAGGCGTTGAGCGAGTCGTCACCACTTGTACCAGTCAGGGTGTCCTGGCCGTTTGTTCCAGTCAACAACGGCATAGGGGCATTGCATCAATCAGGCTGTTCATGACGTCATGAATTTCAGATTTTTTTGCGAAAAATTAACCAAGTTAGGAAATGCCTGTACCAATGCAGATGAAGGCAAACCCATCCACTGCATCAAAGTAGCGCCAAACTGATCGGTCGAGACGGCGGGTGCAAAGCGGCCATCGCCGCCTCGGTCAGCGTCGTCAACGCCGCCCAGAACCAGCTCGGGAAATTTGCCTAACACCTGACCCCCGACGACCGAGCCGCCCATCATGAGCCAGTGACTGCCCCAAGCGTGGTCGCTGCCGCCGCCAGAGCTTTGGCGCAGGGTGCGGCCAAAGTCAGACATCGTGAACGTGGTCACGTCTTGATTCAGGCCTGCGGCTTGGTTGGCCGTATCAAAGGCCGTCAAAGCTTTGGCCATGACGTCGAACTGGCTGTCTTGTGAACTCTCGGCGCTGCCTCGCTGAGCCGCGTGCGTGTCAAAGCCGCCCCAGCTCAAAAAGAAAACTTGCCGCTTGTACCCCATGGACTTGAAGACTGGCAGCACCGAAGCCAGCGAGCGCAGCATGGAGCCCAAATGGCCTGAACCAAAATCGGCTTGCGGCGCCTGCGCTTGTGCGAACGCCTGTGTCAGCAGTGTTGATTCGTTGATGCTGCCGCCAAAACTGCGGGCATACTCGGCTTCGTAGTCATTGGTGAACTGCCACTGTGCCATGCGATTGATGGACTGCGTCCAGTAAGTTTGCGGCTGCGAAAGATCCGCGCGGCCCCACCAGCGAGGCCCACCATCGGTCATGAAACTCACACGCGAATGCCGCCCAAGCACCAAGGTTCGGTTGTTGTCCATGGTGACTGCACTGAGCGCGTTGTGCATGCTCGAGGGAAGCAACTCCAGCGAGCGGCCGGCCCAACCGCTGGCATCGGCGTCGCCCATCCAGCCTTGCTGCATGTCGGCTTGGTCGCTGTGAGACAACAAAAATGGCGGCAACGCAACCGAGCCATCGCGCACTTGCTGCGCCGTTGTTGGAACGATCAACGGGCCCACATTGGCCACCAAGGCCAAACGCTTTTGGTTGTACAAATTGGCCAGAGGTGCCAGCGCTGTGTGCAAGCCAAAGGTGTGGCCATTGGTGACCCCCTCCAAAGACGCCAGGCTGTCTTTGGGTAGCGCCAAGTCAGGCCGTGCTTTGGTGTAGTCACCATAAGCAGCATCGCGCGGAATCAGCATGTTGTTGCCATCATTGCCGCCGCCCATGTACACGCAGACCAGCGCGCGGTAATCGCTGGCAGCAGCGGAGCCGGGCAAACTCAGCGCGCCCAGCATTCCGGCAACGCCCGCGCCACCGCCAATTCGGGCCAGCGCAGGCAGCCCAGCGCCCATGCGCATGAAGGTGCGACGTTTCATTTGATGACTCCAAAATAGGGCGAGGTCAAGGCGTAATGCAGCAGCACCACAGCACCCTCGACGCCGCGCTCAGCAGGGCTTGACCAACCCCAATTAGGCAGCGTGCTGGCCAGCTCCATCAAGTTGCTCCTGAGGGTTGGCGGCATGGCTGCGCGAAAAAATCGGGTGCTCAGCGCGTCCACATAGGTCTTGGGCGAATCTGTGAACATTTGGCCCAAAGCTGCCACATCACAACCTGCAGCTGTGCTGACGGAAGCATCTCGCAAAGCGCCTTCAAATTGATTCAAGCGCGCTGTTAGCTCCACTGTATTGAGCAGTTTTTGCTCGGGCGCCAGCAAGTTGCTGCCAGGTGCTCGGTCGGTGGGCAAATAAAAACTGAAAACACTGGGCGCGGTGAAAGGCATTTGCGTGCGCGGGCCAGAAATCCACCCATTGGACCATTCGAGCGGTCGGCTGCACCCCAGGCCGCGCTGCACCGCAATGAACCATAACCAAGGCTCGCGCAGCTTGCCAAATCGGCTCGTGTCAGCGCCGATCACATCGCCGCGGCGCGCTTCTGCGTCCAGCAAGACGGCACGCACCACGGCTTTCATATCGCCCGCCACACCTTGTCCGTTGTTTTGGAAAACGGCAGCTACGCGGCCGATGTATTGAGGCGTTGGGTTGCTGGTGACCAGGTGCTGGATGAGCCGCAGGCTGACAAAGGGCGCCACGTTCGGGTGTTTCATGATCATGGCGATCACCGAGTCGAGGTCTTTCGGTGCGTCTTGCCCTGCTGGAATATCCGTGCCCATGACGCGCTTAGCCCCCTGGTCGTGTGCGGCACTGCTTTCCTCTGGCACCATGGGTTTGCCAGCGTTGATCCAATTGGGCCCCAAAAGAATGTTGCTGGGTGCAAAGCGCCAACCCGTTAAAGCGCGGGCCAACTCTTCAACGTCGTCTTGCACATAGGTTTCTTTGGGTTTGCCTTTTGCGTCGCGCACCGTTGTGCCATCTGCGTTCAGTTGCACCACGCCCACAGAGAACAACTGCAACAACTCGCGCGCATAGTTTTCATTCGGCGCGCAACCCGGGCACTGCTCGGACTTGGGCCGGTTTTGCACATTGTCTAGAAAAGTGCCCATCACCGGATGGATCGTCATCTCTTTTAAAAATTGGGCATAGTTGCCAAGCGCATGGCGCTGCAGCAAGTTGTAATACTCTACTTGCCCATACGGATTGGTTTTATTGGCGGGCACAAACTGCAGCAGGGCCCAGCTCACGCGCAGTCGCAACTGATCTGGCGCTGTCAAGGGCAGGCTGACCAACATGCGGGCTTTCCACTGCTCGTTTCGTTCATTGGCAGCGCGATCTTGGTCGTTGTAGTCGATCACCCAAGACGGCGATTCGATCTGCGATGCGGGAAGCGCCATTTGAGAGTCCAGCCAGCCCGCGAGGCCGCGTGAAGTCAAGTCAGCCAGCAATGCAGGCGTTGCCCCAAAACTGGCCTGCTCGGCCACCCGCGCAGCGCTGTAAGCCGTTAACTTCACCTGACTTGCCAAGTTGGCCACTTGCCCGGAAGAGGCCGAAGGCACGCCACCCGCATCTTGCTGGTTCGACGCGCCGCATCCGGCCAGCAAGGCGATCAAAAACAATCGCAGCCATGTCCAATTTATTTTGGCAGGGGGATTCAAGAAGGGTTCCTGTTTTAACCGAGATGAATCGTCAAGGGCGGCCCGTGACCCACCCTTTAATTCACTTTTTTATCACAAATCAAATTAATTTGCTGAGGCAGGCACTTAGCCTTCAGGTCATACCGCTCAAGCACTGTCTGCCGTGCACGTGATCCCAAATTCTGATACTTGGCCGGCTCTGCCAGCACCTCGCTCACCTGTTGGGCAAGCCCGGCCACATCAAAGAAGTCAACCAACAAGCCATTGACGCCGTGCTCAATCACCTCCTGCACGGGGCCTGTGTTGCTGGCCACCACCACGCGGGCAGCGCTCATGGCCTCAAGGCAGCTCCATGACAGCACGAAGGGGTAGGTCAAATACACATGGCAACGGGAGATCTGGATCACGCGCATGTAGTCTTTGTAGGCCAATTGCCCCAAAAAATGCACGCGGTCCATGGGCAGCTGCGCACCCACCTCGGCCAGCATCACTTGGCGCCAGTTGCCGCCGGTTTTCGGGGCGGTGCCGTAGCTGACTTCGTCACGCCCGACGATCAGGCAGTGCGCCTTGGGGCGGCGTTTTAATATTTCTGGCAGCGCGCGCATGAAAACATGAAAGCCCCGGTAGGGCTCCAAATTGCGGTTGACGAAGGTGATCACTTCGTCGTTCTCTGTCAGCTCGATAGCATCTCTTTGGAGCTTGACTTTGGCTTGCGGATCGGGCGCTGCAAGTGCTGTGTCAATGCCGTCAAAAATGACGCTCATTTTGGGGTGATAGACCTGGGGCACCTGCCTCAGCTGCCACTGCGTGGGGGTGTAGCCCGCATCGGCTGCGTGCAGAGCATGCAAGTGCACGCTGTTTTTCAGGCGCAGGCGGGCGCGTTCATGCCAACTGTCGCTGGCAAATTCGGGGTCGAAATTGCAGTCGGCACCTTCGGCAGAATAAAAAAACTCTGCAAAGATCAGCAGTCTTGCGCTGGGCCAGACATCTTTGCAAAACAAGGCCTCACCCCAACCCGGGTGCGCTATCACCGTGTCGGGTGTGAAACCGTTTTGTTTGAGTGATTGCATGGCCTGCGCACAGGCGGTGCCGCGCAAAATTTTGGTCTCGAAATCGCGCGCTGCTTCCAGCTCTGAGGGGCGGGCCAGTGCTTTGGGTGCGTAGCGAATCAAGCGCACGCCCGGCACCGCTCGGCCTTGAATGCCAAGGGCCACCACCTCATGGCCCAGCCGCGCCAATTCGGCCGCCGCGTGCACAAATTGCCCGGGGAAATTTTGGTGGATGAAAAGAAACTTTTGCGGTGTCACGGTGCTTCCTTTTCAACCGCCTCTTCGCAGGGCTTAGACGCTGTCTTGTGGCGGCTGCACCTTGAGCACGCCATCGGCCACCAGCTTTTTAACCATGGTCTCCATCATGCTGAAGGAGGGCAGGAAACCCTCCAGCGGCATGACCAAGGTTTGTGTGGGCATGAGTTGGGGCTCGCCCCCTTGCACTGCGGGCGCTTGCAGCGCGGCCAGTTCAAGGCGCACGAGGTTGCCCGTGATAGAGAGGTTGGACAAGCGATCCGCAAAGATGTGTTCAGGCAAGGTCATGGTGAATTTTCAGTAGTGATGTAATCAAGGGTGCACAGCAGCTTAGCGCTCGCGGAAGGCATTTTCTTTCACAGCCACAATCGGTTTGGAGAGAAATTGCAGTATGGTTTTCTTGCCGGTGATGATATCAATTTGCGCCTGCATGCCGGGCAGGATGGGCAGTTTTTTGTCGATCGCCTCGATGGCTCTGGTTTTGGTCTCAATGCGAACTTGGAAGAAAGCTTCGCCCTTTTCGTTGGGCACGGCGTCAGCGCTGATGCTTTGCACCACACCGTCCATGGCGCCGAAGATGGCGTAGTCGTAGGCTGTGACCTTCACGCGAGCGGGTTGCCCCAGTTTGACAAAGCCAATGTCTTTGGGCGATACCAGGGCTTCAACCACCAGTTGGTCATCACCGGGCACCACTTCAACGATCGGATCACCTGGGCGCACGATGCCGCCCAGCGTGGTGACAAAAACCCGGTTGACGATGCCGTTCATGGGGGCTTTGATTTCGGTGCGCGCGACTTTATCAACCAGGGCCGGCATGGCTTGCTTTAAGGGGCTGAGTTCGGCCATGGTGCGGTTGAGTTCGTTCAATGCGTCTGAGCGGAACTGGCGCAGCATGGCGTCTTTGCGCGCGCTGATT
The DNA here is from genome assembly GCA_903870145.1 of uncultured Burkholderiales bacterium. Classification (GTDB taxonomy): domain Bacteria; phylum Pseudomonadota; class Gammaproteobacteria; order Burkholderiales; family Burkholderiaceae_C; genus Limnohabitans_A. The sequence goes on from CAIQBO010000026.1 coordinate 11,679, forward strand.
TCATGGACCGCCGAGCGCACGCGCTCGATGCTGACAGCAGCCGCCTCGGCTCGGCCTTCTTGCTCAGCCAATGAGCGGTCAATGCGCACCAACTCCAGCCGTGGCTCTAGGCCGCGCTCGACCAACCGAGACACAGTGGCCCGCTCTTCGCGTCCAAGGGCCAAGCTCTTGCGCGTGGCAAGCAGGGTCACCTGCACCTCATCGAGCTCGCGGTTTTTTTGCTCGACCTGGGCCATGAGCACCGCCAGTTGCGACTCTTGCTCTAATTTTTTGGACAAGAAAGTGGCCCCCTCCACCGCCATCAATTCAGGGGCCTGCTCTGAGACTGTTTTGGGAAACTTGGGCGGCTGCCCACTGGCCAACGCCACCAGTCTGGCGGCGCGCGCTTCAAGTGCCAGCACTTGCTGCAGGCGTGCTTTCATGTCACCGTCATGCTGCACTGCGCTGAGCGCCACCAAACGATCGCCCATTTTGACCTGCTGGCCTTGCTTGACCAAGATGGCCGCCACAATGCCGCCCTCCAAGTTTTGAATCACCTGCATTTTGGCCGACGGGATGATGCGGCCATCAGCGCGTGTGACGGTATCAACTTCGGCAAAGGTGATCCAAATGAACAAGGCCACAAAAAGTGCCGTGATGCCCCACAACAGCAGCAACGAGGCGCGTTTGACTTGCGGGCCTTGTGCGGCGCTGACAGCCACGGTGCTGCCTGTTGTGCCGGCATACAAGTCCAATCTTTCTTTGACAAATTTTTGCAAATTCTTGAACATGGTTGGACTGCTTTTAGGGTGGGTTCTGTCTGAAGACTTGGGCCACTGATGTCAATTGGCTGGCGCTGTGGGTGGCACGGGCTGCGGCTGCTGAGGGGCTTGCTGCATGCGCATCAACTGCTCGGGCGTGCCTTGCATGGCCACGCGGCCTTGCTCGATCACCACGATCTTTTGGACCATTTGCAGCAAGCTGACCTTGTGCGTGATGGTCACGAAGGTGCGGCCCTCAATCTCCTGGGCCAAGCGCTGCAGCAGCAGCGTCTCAGAGCCAGCGTCCATGGCGCTGGTGGCCTCGTCAAACAGCAGTATCTTGGGTTTGCCCAAGAGCGCGCGCGCAATGGCGATGGCTTGGCGTTGACCGCCCGAGAGCCCCTCACCACGCTCACCCAAACGCAGACCGTAGCCTTGTGGGTGCTGGCGCACAAAGTCGTCCACACCGGCGACTTGTGCGGCGTGCAAAATTTCTTCGTCGGTGGGGTAGTTAGCGCCCAGCGCAATGTTTTGCTTGATGCTGCCGCCCATGAGCCAAACATCTTGCAACACCACGCCCAGCGTGCGGCGCAAGTCGGCGGGGTCGATCTGGCCGATGTCCACACCGTCGATCAGCACGGTGCCAGAGTCCGGCTTGAACAAGCCCAAAATAAGTTTGGAGACCGTGGTTTTGCCAGAGCCAACTTTACCCACCACGGCAACTTTTTCACCCGGTGCAATCTGAAACGAGACGCCTTCCAACGTGGGCCGGGAAGCCCCGGGGTAGGTGAAGGTGACGTTGCGAAACTCGATACCCCCTTTGAAGTCGGGCCGGTCCATGAAGACCTTGCCGTGCTGATGCTCGCGCTCTTGCTGCATCAGGTGACTCAAGGCCCGGTAGCTGACCAAGGTCTGGTTCATGCGGGTGAGCAACTGCGTGATTTGCGCGATCGGGGCAATGGCTCGGCCTGCCAAAATAGTGCAAGCAATGATGGCGCCAAAGCCCAGTTGCCCATCACGCACCAAAAACGCTCCGAGCGCGACAACACCGACTTGCACAAACTGCTGGGCCATGTTGGCGATGTTGGTGGCCAGTTGGGCCAGCATGCGCGACTTCAGGCCCACATTGGACTGGTGCGTGACAGCGTCTTGCCAGCGGCGGCGCATGAGGCCCCCTGCCCCCAAGGATTTGATAGTCTCCAGCCCGCTCAAAGTCTCCACCAAAATGGCGTGCTTGTGGTGCCCGTCTTCTTGGGCCTGCTGCGTCAAGCGCCTGAGCTGCGGCTGCACCGCCAGCCCAGCCAGCAGCATGATCGGAATGGACAGCAAAGGCACCCAAGCAATGGGGCCGCCGATCAACCAGATGACGACCAGAAACAAAATGGCAAAAGGAATGTCGATGAAGGTTGTGAGGGTGGCCGAGGTTAAAAAATCACGAATCGACTCAAACTCTTTGAGTGTGCTGGCCAGTGCCCCGGTGCTGCCACGGCGGGAGTGCATTTGCGCGTCCAAAATTTGCTCGAAGAGTGAGTCTGCAATGGCCGCATCGGCCTTGGAGCTGGCCATGTCGAGAAAATAGCCGCGCACCGTTCGAATGAAAAAGTCACTGACGAAAATGATGAAGACACCGATCATCAGCGCGTACAGCGTGTCGGTGGCGTTGTTGGGAATGACCCGGTCGTAGACGATCATGGAGAAGACCGAACTGGACAAGGCGAACACATTGACCAAGAGCGCTGCCAGACCCACTTGCAGGTACACCCAGCGCATGCGCAAGATCGGGCCCCAAAACCAATGGCCATGGCGGCCTATGGCGGCTTTGCCCATCGGGTCGCCGGCCACGCTGGACAGCACGCGGCGCGACAAGCTCAAGCTGCTGCCGCTCAGGCGTGCCATCAGTTCAGGCAGGGCGATCTGCGTGGGTTTGTCTGATTGCTCCGGGTCGACCACGAGCACGGTGTCTTGACTCTCGTGGGCCAGCACCGTGACAGCGGTGCCTTCATGCGTGAAACAAATTGCCGGCAAGTTAGGCAAGGTGGGCAGCACGGGGTCAATGTGGGCGGGCTCGACGTCGTAGCCCAGGCTGTCGGCGGCTTCGATCAGCGTGTCTTTGCTCCAAAGGGCTCCGCCCCCCGTGCGCGAGCGCAAGGAGGCTGCAGACATGGGCTGTTCATGCCAGGCCAGCACCGCCCGCAAGCAAGCTTGTAGGGCGTCGTGGAGCGGTTTTTTCGCTTGCTGCGGCATAGTGGGCTCGTGGCTTAGGGTCGGTTCTGGGTGGCAGGGGCGCCGTGCGGAATATCAAACATGGGGGTCAGCTCGCTGGCCAAATTGAGCAGACGGTAACGCACCAGCGCATGGTCAACGATATTGTCGATCAATTCGCGACCCGCCAAGTAAAGCTCTTCCTGAGCGCGCAGCAAGTCTAAGAGTGTGCCACGGCGAAAGGCAAATTGCTCACGCACAGCCTCCAGCGCCACAGCGGCCACTTGTACCGCTTCTTTGCGCGCGGCTACCGCAGAGGTGCTGTTGTTGACATCGGCAATGGCCTGCACAAAAGCCCGCTCAAGTTGGCGCTTGATGTTGTCCTCAGACATCTGACTTTCAATGACGCGCTGCTCCGCCTGGCGCTTGCGCGCTTGCTCGGCGCCGCCGGAATACAAATTTTGTTTGAGAAAAATACCGGCTGTCCAATCCATGCCTGGCAACCCATCGCCCCCGATATCGCGGCGCCTTGCCGTGAGGTCCAAGTGCAGGCTGGGCAGCAGCGCTGCGCCCGCTGACTTGGCCTCAAAACCAGCCGCCTGTGTTTGCGCTCGTGCTTGGACCAAATTGGCATTGCGGTGCAGCCAGTCGGCCAAGTTGGCAAAGCGCTCAAGGGCCACGGGCGCCGCCTGCGGCAGCCCCAGTTGCGCCGGCGCTGGCTCATCAAAAACTTCGCGGTAAACCGCCTCTGCCGCGCTCAAACGGTTCTCGGCCACGACCTGGGTGGCCAAGGCATCTGACAAGCGCGCCCGCGATCGCAGAACATCGCTTTGCGCACTTGCACCGAGCTGCTCGCGCTCTTGGATGAAGGACAAAATCTGCTGGCGCGACAACACATTCATGCGCGCGACTGCCAGCATTTCGCGGGTTCGAAACACTTCCAGCCAAGCCGTCAAGGCGCGCAGCGTTAACTCGGAATTTTTCAGCTCCATGCGGGCCTCTGCCGCCGCTTCTAAGGCCGTGCGCGCATCAACTTGGCTGCTGACTGCGCCAAAATCGTAGATCAACTGGCGCGCTGACAAGGCCAACGCTCTTGAATTGTCTTCGTAGGCGGGGCTCGTGTTCCAAGGCGTTTTGACCTGGTCGTAACTGCGCTTGCCCGACTCGAGATTGGCTGAGATCTGCGGCAGAAAACCAGCATAGGCTTCGCGCGTGACTTGGCTGGCGTTTTCGCGCTGGGCCAATGTGGACCGCAGCTCTGGGTGTGCCATTACTGCGGTTCGGATTTTGGGCGCTATGGACTGCACGGGCAGTCTGGCCTGGGGCTGCTCTGCCCACAGCACGGCTTGGCCCAAGTAGCGGATCAACTGATCTGCCACCTCGTGCACCCGCAGCTGCTCAAAGGTGGTGGCTATTTTGCCGGTTGGAGGCTCTTTGGGAGCATCAGCAGCAAGGGCTAAAGAGCCCGCTCCTGCTGCTGCCACAAAAATTGAAACAAGCACTGCCATACGCCTGAGCGCAGCGCCAAAATGCGCCCCCTGGCATGGGGGCGCAAAGTTACGAAGCCACATTAAATGTAGGTCAGACTCGTCGTGGTGAGGTTGGCTGTGACGTCGCCCGCAAAGTCCAGCGCGATCACGCTGCTCAAAGCGGTGGTGCCAAAGCTTGCGTTGGTGTCGTACTGCACCTTCAAGTGGGTCGTGTCAGTGGCAGTTTCATAGGTCGAGACCATGTGCAACTGGTTGTCAGTGACAGTGCCCAAGGTAGTGGTGTCGG
>CAIQBO010000027.1 GCA_903870145.1 uncultured Burkholderiales bacterium
ATCGAATCCGAACTCAGCTTAATCAGCTTTCCCTTGATCAAACCAAATTTCTGAAACGGGAATGAGTCAATTTTCACCCGAACTTCAGCATCTTTTTTCACAAAAGAAATCTCTGTGGCGTTGATGCGAATTTCTGCCAGCATCGTCCCGCCAAAGGGCACCATACTGACCATGGTCTCGCCCTCTCTGATAACCGAACCTTTGGATTTTTTGGCCACTTCTAGAACAATGCCGTCTGCAGGGGCTGTCATCTCGATCAAGGTGCTGCGCCTGTCGGACTTGCTCAGTTGCTCTTGCAAGGTGTCTCGCTCACGGCGAGCATTCACCAACTCCTCCAGGCTGCGAAGTTTGAACTCGTTGGAAAAGGCCACCTTGTCAGCCTCGAGCGAACCGATTTCTTTGGCCAGTTCCTCGGCACGGTTTCTGGAGGTCAAGAGGTCGCGCTCTATTTCCAGTCTTTTTTCACTGGCGTCTAATACGGCGCGGCGAGATTGAAACTCTTTCAAGTAGAGTTTTTCTGTCATTTTTTCAATTTCAATTTGGTTGTCTAAACGCTTTTCATAAATTCGAATTTCGGTTTTTGCGTTGATCAAAGACTTAGTGCTTTTTTCAATGTTGTCATTCAAGCGCTTGATGCGTGCGCGAAAGCCGCTTTGCTTTTCGAGGTCCAGGCTCAACTGCAGCTGGTCTTGCTCGGCAAGGCGCTGCGTGGGCAAATCACGCCCTTCTTTTTCAGCTTCAAGGCGTTTGATTTGGGCGTTGAGGCTTTTGAGTTTTTCTTTGACTTGACTCAGGTCCGCAGTGATGAAGGTGGGCTCTAGCCGGGCAAGCACTTCACCTTTTTTGACCGATTGGCCCACGGTCACGTTGATGGCTTCGATCTGCGCAGTTTCAATGGGCTGAATGATGATGTTGGGTTCGGTCGAAATTAAGCGGCCTGACGAGACCACCACCTGATCAATTTCTGCAATCCCAGCCCACACAAGGAATGCGAGCATCATGGCAATGATCGTGTAAAGAGTGATCGGCACCCCTTTGGCCACGGGTGCTTTTTCTAAGGCATCAGCGTCTGGCTGAAACTCTATGGCCGTGCCTGACAATTCTTTAGCGGGCTTTTTCATAGGTGGCCGTTTTGCTGATGCCATAAGCTGGCATAAGGTTTACACCGTGGCAGCAACTCCGCATGGGGCGCTGCATCTAGGATTTTGCCGTGCTCAAAAAATACGATCTTGTCAGCCCCGACCAAGGTTGAAAGCCGGTGGCTAATGATGACCACCGTCTTGCCCTTGGCAATTTCAGACAAATTTCTCATGAAGATCGCTTCGCTCTCGGGGTCGAGCGCGCTGGCGGCTTCGTCCAAAATCAATATTCTGGGCTTGGGCAGCAAAGCACGTGCAATGGCAAGGCGTTGGCGCTGGCCGCCCGAGAGGTTGGTGGCCCCTTCTTCGAGCGGTGTTTCAAATCCGTTGGGCAAGCGTTCAATGAATTCGTCTGCGCCTGCAGCTTTGGCGGCCTCCACAATTTCTTCAAAGCTGGCATTGGACTTGGTCATGGCGATGTTTTCGCGAATGGTGCCTTTGAACATGAAGTTGTCTTGCAACACCACGCCAATGTTTTGCCGCATGTAGGCCAGGTCAATTTCGCGAATGTCGGTGCCGTCCAATCGGATGATCCCGGCTTGAACTGGGTAGAGGCCTTGCAGCAACTTGGCAAACGTGGTTTTGCCAGACCCGCTTCGCCCCACCACGCCAACAACTTGGCCGCTTTGAATGTCCAAGTCCACCGCATCGAGGGCGGCGACGCTGCTGCCGGGGTAGCGAAAAGTCACTTGATCGAAAGTGATGCGGCCCAAGATGGGCGAGCGCAGCCCGGTGGTCGATTTTCTTTCTTTGGGGTGGTTCATCACATCGGCCAGCATCTTCACTGAGATGGCTGTTTGCTGGTATTCGTTGATCAAACCCACAACTTGAACCAAGGGCCCGACCACCCTGCCAGAAAGCATTTGAAACGCGATCAAGGTGCCAATGGTCATGTTGCGATCAAATATTTCCAAGGCGCCAAAGACAACGATGGCAATGGTCATCAGTTTGTTGAGAATGCCAGTGACTGTGGTTGCCGTCAGAGAAATGCTCATCACATCAAAGTGCAAGTAGATCGAGTTGGCGGTTCTTTGGTCCCACAGTTTGCGCTGCTTGGGTTCAAGCGCAAGGGACTTGATGGTCCGCATGCCGTGAATGCTTTCGATCAGCATGCCTTGTCGAATGCTTTCTGCGCCAGAGAGTTTTTCCAGGCGTGTGGTGAAGGGTTTGATGAGCAGCAACACCATCGCGGCCATCATTCCTGCGATCAACAAAACGATCAGAGTCAATTTGACCGAGTAAGTAAAGAGCAGCGGCAGGAAAATAAAGAATGACACCAGTTCCAACAAAGTGAAAAACATGGAGCCGGTTAAAAAACGCTGTATGGACTGAATTTGTTGCACATGGCGGGCGATCAAGCCGGCCGTTTGCCTTTCAAAATAATCAATTGGCAATGACAACAAATGAGAAAAGACGCGGCGCGAAAGGCGAACTTCGATCTTGTTGGTGGCTGACAAGAGCAGGTACTGGCGTATGTAGGTGAACGCCACTTCAAACAAACTCGCCAGCAAAACACCGACGGTGAGCACAAGCAGAGTTGAAGCGTTTTCGTGCACCAGCACTTTGTCGATCACCAACTGCGTGAAGATGGGGCCGCCCAGCATCACAACATTGATCACCATGGTGGCCACCGCTATGTCGCGAAAAAGTTTTTTGTGTTTGAGAATTTCCGGAATGAACCAAGCCAAGCCAAAGGGCTGATCTTCGTCGGTGATGCGGAAGTTGCGTTTGAGAAAAATGACCTCGCCTTGCCACATTTTGGTGAACTGCGAGCGCGTGTAAGTCAAGACCTTGGAAGGCGTGCGCCCCGGGTGCAATACGGCAGCAAACTCTAACTCGCCCGAGCGGTCAATGCCGGCAATGATGCAATAGCTGCCATCTTCCAGCCTGGCAATCAATGGGAAAACATTCTCAAGCTGGAACAGCTCTTCCCAATTGATCACTTCACTGCTGCTGCGCAAGCGGTAGCTTTTGGCAATTTGGGCCAGCTCTTTGAGGCTGGGCTCTTGCGCTCCCAAATTGTGCTCATGAACGATCAACTCCGCAGGAGTTGACAATCCATGATGCCTGGCCACGGCGGCCAGGCACTGAACGGCGCTAAGAATATTCACTTGATGCTAGGTGTGCAGTTGGTCTTTCATCCAGAGTTGCTGTTGGTCCCCCCCAGCAAACCCACGTTTCGAAGGCCATTATCCACCAGTTTGGCCTTGACGACGTCCACCATGGAGGTTTCTGACAGTTTAGGCACAGTGCTACTGGACAGCGCATTGCCGCCGGCGTCAAACAAGGACAGAGTTGCCGCCAAGGAAACGATCTCTGCTTCAGCTTTGACCTGCTCCGGTGGTAACGAGTCAGTTTGCGCCAATGGCGGTGCTTCAGCCATGTAGGCATCCAAAGCTTGCGCCAAATCTGCGGCGTTGGCATTGATGTCGCCAGAGGCGGCAAACCAGACGTCGACCATTTCTTTTTGCTCACCCTCGGTGGTGGTGTAAGAAGAAACCAAGCCAATGGTGTTGCCATTGCTGCTGATCGAAGTGCCCTGTGCATTCAGGTCAAGCGATGCAATCCCTAAGTCGGTGAGCGATTTAACCTCACCAGCTTCTGTCAAGCCGTTGGAGTTGGCATCCACCCAGACTGCGAGGTCTTTGAAGATGTTGTCGCTGGCGTCAATTTTGCCGTCGCTGTTCGCGTCGAACTGGGCCAGGGCTGCGTAGCCGTCGACTGCCTTGCCGCCGTTTATTGAATCGGTTGCTGAGCCAAACAGCTCTGTGCCGTTGTCAATCACGCCATCGCCGTCAATATCGTGCACCAGCAAGCCGTCGCCACTTCCGATCCAGCCCACAAACTCAGGTCGGCCTGATGCGTCTAGGTCAAACACTGTGCGCTCAGCGATGCTGAGGGTTTGCACGCCGTTGCCGTTGAGGTCTAGGGCGAGGGGGGTGTAGGACCGGTTTGAGAGCGCGGCGACCTGATCGGTTGTCAAGGCAGCACATTGCGCTGAAGTTAAGGCCAGCAGTTGACCATCAGTTAAGGCCTGCAGTTGACCATCAGTCAAAGCACTGATTCTTGCTGTGGTTATGGCGGCCAAGTCTGCAGTTTCTAAGTTTGAAACTTGATTACCGGTCAGCGCAGCAATTTGAGCTGTTGTCAGTGCGGCTGCTTGCCCTGTAGTCAATGCTTGGATCTGAACATCTGACAGATAAGTCATCTGGGTTGTGGTCAAGGCACTGATGTTACTTGTTGTGATAGCAGCAAAATCAGCCGTTTCTACGAACGCCAACTGTGCTACGGTCAGTGCGGCAATTTGCTGTGTTGTCAAGACTGCTGCTTGCGCCGTGGTCAATGCACTGATTCTGCTTGCAGTAATTGCTGCAAAATCAGCCGTTTCCAAAGCTACAACTTGTGCAGTTGTCAGCACAGCCAACTGTGCAGATGTCAGAATTGCCGATTGAGCTGGAGTCAACGCAACAATCTGGGCAGTCGTTAAGGCTGCCGTTTGGGCCGTAGTCAAGGCGTTGATCCTGCTTGCAGTGATCGCAGCAAAGTCAGCCGTTTCCAAAGCCACAACTTGTGCAGTTGTCAGCGATGTAATTTGATCGGCTTTCAGCACAGACGCTTGAGCTGTTGTCAATGCAACCACCTGAGCTGTCGTCAGCACTGCAAGCTGCGCTGTTGGCAATGCGAACACTTGCGCTGTTGTCAACGTTGGTATCTGCAAGGTCGTCAGCGAGCGCGACTGCGCTGTAGTCAAAGCACTGAGTGCGCTTGGCGTGATCGCCGCCAAGTCTGCGGTTTCAAGTGCAACAATTTGGGCAGTTGTCAGCGCAGCAATCTGAGTATCTGTCAAATTGGCAGATTGACCTGTGCTCAATGCAACGACTTGGTTAGTGGTCAAGGCAGCTATCTGATCGGTCGTCAATGTACTGATCCTGTCAGCCGTGATCGCCGCAAAGTCGGCAGTCTCCAAGGCCACTACTTGTGCTGTCGACAGCACAGCAATTTGAGTGGTCGTGATTGCCGCTGCTTGGTCTGTGGTCAGCGCAACAATCTGATTGGTGGTCAGTTTGGCCGCTTGAGTTTCAGTCAGTGCAGCCAACTGATCTGTGATCAGAGCTGCGAACTGGTTGGTTGTCAATGCCACGATCTGATTGGTCGTCAAAGCAGCAAGTGCCGTTGTCGAAATGGCTGCCAAATCAGCAGTTTCCAGTTTGACAATTTGCGCACTTGTCAGGGCTGCAGTCTGCGTCGCTGTCAATGCCGCCGCTTGCGATGTTGTCAGCGCAACAACCTGGTCGGTCGTCAGCGCTGCTGTCTGCGCTGTTGTCAGTGCACTGATTTGCGCGGTGGTGATTGCAACCAAATCTGTCGTCCCCAAGGCTACCAGTTGGGCGGTAGTCAAAGAAGCGATTTGACTTGTTGTCAGGGCTTGTGCTTGCGCAGTGGTCAAGGCGCTAATGCGTGCTGTTGTGATGGCAGCCAAATCAGCAGTTTCCAGGCTTACTACTTGCGCCGTTCCCAGCGCCGCAATTTGATCCGTTGTCAGCGCTGCGGCCTGGCCCGTGCTCAAAGCCACCACTTGGTCTAGCGTCAGCGCGGCCACTTGCGCTGTCGTCAGCGCGCTGATACGCGCTGTCGTGATCGCAGCCAAGTCAGCCGTCTCCAAGGCCACCACCTGA
>CAIQBO010000028.1 GCA_903870145.1 uncultured Burkholderiales bacterium
ATGCGGTATTAGCGTAATTTTCACTACGTTATCCCCCACGACTGGGCACGTTCCGATATATTACTCACCCGTTCGCCACTCGCCACCAGGGTTGCCCCCGTGCTGCCGTTCGACTTGCATGTGTAAAGCATTCCGCCAGCGTTCAATCTGAGCCAGGATCAAACTCTATAGTTCGATCTTGATTTTTTTTGCTCTTTCGAGCAACTCATAAATTGGAATCGACACGAACTTCATTGCTGAATTTCATATCTTTTTTACTTCATGAGCGTTTGTAAGCCAATTAAGACTTAGTTCCGTAGAACTTGGCAATCGCCATCAAACGCCCACGCTTATCGGCTGTATATTTTTAAAGATCTGATTGGCCCACAAAACAGCAAAGATTTGTTGTTTTTTGCGCCGTTCGCTGCGATGAGCGAAGCCTTTGATTGTAGCACGCTTTTTTGCGTCGCTTTCATCATTTTGTCAAAAACTTTGAATTATTTTTAAAATTCTTCAAGGCTTTTGACCGAACCCCACTGCTTTGGCTTGACCTTTCGGCATCAGCTTTTAACAGCGAAGCCTTGCAGTCTAGCATGCTTTTAGGCCCGATTCTTCGTCCTGCCGTAAAAAACATGGAAATATTTAAAAATTCACCCTGTTTTCTAGGCCCTCTCTGCGGCTTTTGGACACCCCTTGGCTTGTGCGCCTAGGCTGCCCTTTCTAGCCGCCTGCAAATTAAGTCATTAATCTGTAGCGAAGCCTTCGACTATAGCATCGTTTGCGGGGTCAGTGCAAGGTGCTGCGGTCCATTGGGCTGGGGCATTGATAATGCGAGGCTATGGCACTCATTACTTTGTTGGACGCTTCGCTGGCCTTTGGTCACGTTGCATTGTTGGACCACGCTGATTTCGCGCTGGAGAGTGCGCAGCGCATCGGCCTGATTGGGCGCAATGGCACGGGGAAATCTTCGTTCCTGAAAATATTGGCCGGCATGGAGCACGCTGACGACGGCACGCTGCAAGTGCAACAAGGTGTGCGCATTGCTTATGTGGCGCAAGAGCCGGTGCTCGAACCCCAAGACAGCATCTTTGAGTCGGTGCAGCGCGGCTTGGCCTCGGTGCGCCAACTGATTGACGACTACTGCAGCGGCGAGGGCGATTTAGACCAATTGCAAAGCCAGATTGAAGCACTGGACGGCTGGGGTTGGGAGCAGCGCGTGGAAGAAACACTGCAGCGTTTGCACCTGGACCCACAGGCGCGGATTGAGACGCTCTCGGGCGGCAATCGCAAGCGCGTGGCGCTGGCGCAGGCTTTGGTGACCAAACCCGATGTTTTGCTGCTGGACGAGCCCACCAACCACTTGGACTTGGACTCGATTGCATGGCTTGAGCAACTGCTGCTGGACTTCAAAGGCAGCGTGGTGGCGATCACGCACGACCGCGCTTTCTTGGACCGCATTGCCACTTGCATTGTGGAGTTGGACCGCGGCCGTCTGCGCAGTTACCCAGGCAATTTTGGGCAGTACCAATTCAACAAAGAAGATCAGATGGCGCAAGAGGCGGTGGTCAGCGCCAAGGCTGACAAATTGCTGGCCCAAGAAGAGGTGTGGATTCGCAAAGGTGTGGAGGCTCGGCGCACGCGCAGCCAAAGCCGGATTGGGCGCTTGGAGAATTTGCGCGCGTTGCGCAGCGCGCGGCGAGAGCAGGTTGGGCGCGTGCGGATGGATGTGGCTTCGGGCGCGCCCAGTGGCAAACTCGTGGCGGAATTGACGGACGTTTGCAAAAGTTTCACTTCGCCGCAAGGGGAGGTCAAAGTGATTGTGAAAGACTTCACGGCAACATTGCTGCGCGGCGACAAGATCGGCCTGCTGGGGCCCAATGGCGCTGGCAAAACCACCTTGCTGAAATTGATTTTGGGCGAGTTGCAAGCCGACAGTGGCAAGCTGCGCCAAGGCGCTAATTTGCAAGTGGCTTACTTTGACCAGATGCGCAACGCACTGGATTTAGAGGCCACGCTGGAAGACTTCATCAGCCCAGGCAGCGAGTGGATTGAGATTGGCAACAAGCGCCAGCATGTGAAGAGCTATTTGGGTGACTTTTTGTTCTCGCCCGCACGGGCCACCTCGCCGGTGAAATCATTATCTGGCGGTGAGCGCAACCGCTTGTTGTTGGCGCGTTTGTTTGCTCGCCCAGCCAATGTGTTGGTACTGGACGAGCCGACCAATGACCTGGACATTGACACACTTGAATTGCTCGAAGAGTTGCTGCAGGACTATGCGGGCACGGTGTTTTTGGTCAGCCACGACCGCGCTTTCATGGACAACGTGGTGACCAGCATCATTGCATGCGAAGCGAGCGAAGAAAAACCTGGTTTTTGGCGTGAGTACGAAGGCTCGGTGCAAGATTGGTTGACGCAGTCGCAGCGCAGCCAAGCCATTCAAGCGCAAAGCAAAGCGGCCTTGAGCAAGAGTGCTCAAGCGGCCCCCAAAGCAGCCGTTGCAGCGGCTATTGCTGCGCCGCTCCAAGGCGCGGTTGGCGTGAAACTCAGCTACAAAGAGCAGCGTGAGTTGGAGGGCTTGCCTGCTTTGATCGAGGCGCTGGAGACGGAGCAAAAGGAGTTGCGAGAGACTCTCTCAGACAGTCAGTTGTTTGCAGCAGATCCAGGCAAGGCCACCGCTTTGTTTGAGCGTGACGCCCAAATTGAAGAAGATTTATTGGCCGCGCTAGAGCGCTGGGAAGTCTTGTCAGGCGCCTGAGATGAGCGCCCAAGAGCTCACTGCGCTGCTGCTTTTGTCAGCGGCCACCAGTTTCACACCGGGGCCCAATACCACCTTGTCAACGGCCTTGGCGGCCAATTTGGGGCTTCGCTCGGCCTTGCGCTTTGTGCTGGCTGTACCGGTGGGTTGGGGCATGTTGCTTGGCCTGTGCATGGCGGGTGTAGGCAACTTGGTTTTGACCTGGCCCATGCTGCGCTTTGTGATCTTGGCCGGTGGAGCTGCTTATTTGGTTTGGCTCGCTTGGCGCTTGAGCGGTACCCGTGAGTTGCTGCAAGCGGACACGCAGCGCTTACAAATTGGATTTTGGCAAGGTGTGGGGCTTCAATTTTTGAACATCAAAGCGTGGATGCTGGCCTTGTCACTGGTGGCCGGCTGGATTGCGGGGAAAGAGGACGCGATGGCGCGCAGCATGATGCTGCTGCCGATCATGATGGCTTTCGGATTTTTCAGCAATTTGACCTATGCCTTGGTTGGCAGTTTGCTCAGAGATTGGCTGGGGCAAGGCCAGCGCTTGTTGATATTCAACCGGTGCATGGCAGCAGCTTTGCTGCTGACTGCTGCATGGATGCTGCAAAGCGCTGCTTGAGTACGCTTAGGCGACTGATGGACAGGTCTGCTTTTGGAGACAATAGAGCAATGGGACATCTTTATCTTGTGCGCCACGGCCAGGCCTCGTTTGGTGCTGATGACTATGATCAACTGAGTGATTTGGGGCGGCTTCAAGGCCAACGCTTGGGTGCCTATTGGCGAGAGCACTTGGCTGTGCCTGACGGCGAATTGAAGTTTGACACGGTGTTGATCGGCAGCCTCAAGCGGCACCGGCAAACTTGGGAGGCCATGGCCATAGGGGCCGGCTTGCAGCACACACCTGAAGTCTGGCCGGGGCTGGACGAATATGACAGCCACGCCTTGATTGAATGCATTCACCCCGAACCGCTGGCCAAACCCGACTCACCAGAGATGCACCGTGAGCACTTTCGACTGTTGCGAACAGCGCTTCAAAAATGGATGCAAGGCCAGACGCAACCACGTGGCATGCCTTCTTACGCAGACTTTGTGGCAGGTGTGAATGGGGTGCTGGACCATGTGCGCACAACGCACACAGGAAACGTTTTGGTGGTCTCCAGTGGCGGGCCGATTTCGACGGCCGTGGGGCAAGTGCTGGGCACGACGGGGGAGACCACGATTGAGATGAACCTGCGCATTCGAAACACATCAGTGACCGAGTTGGTGTTCACGCCCAAGCGGCACATGCTGCTGAGCTACAACACGCTGGCGCATTTGGAGACTGCACAGCACCGAGACTGGGTCACTTACGCTTGAGGCCGGCCTTGGCGCTGCAGATGACGGGTTGGTGGCATGGTGTTTCCCCCATGCCCAGTGCCACGCAAGTTTGACAAAATGCGCCAGTGAACATGTCCACTGCTTCCCCACCCCAGCCTAAGCAACCCGATGGCAACGGCGTTTGGCTGCAAAACGCAACACTTGATCAGGCCTTGACCTTTTTTCAAGCGCGCGAGGTGGCTGGTTTCGTTGAATTAGCCCTCCACATGGGCGGTGTGGCGTGTGGTTTGAAAAGTGATTGGGTGGCGCAGCACGCGCCTGCATTCAACACGCTGGGCTTGGCCGATCAAGCGCACAATTTAGCGCAAGAAATTTTGCTGGCACTTTTGTTGTCGCCCCACACTTTTTCTTTTGTGGACCTGGAAGCTTTGGCCTCTGGAATTCGGGTTCGTCAGTTCATGGCCGAGGCAGCGAGCAAAACAGCTTTGGCTTTTAAGACCGAAGCGGCTGAAAGACCTGCCCAATTTTGGCATTACGAAGAGGATGCAGGTTTTATTTTGCACGCTGGTCAAAACTTGATTGAAGCCTTGATCAGTGCTACGCAGCCTGAGGCCACCGGCAAGCTTTATGATTTTTCTTGCTACCGCGCCAGCGAGTATGTGATCTTGCTCGGATTGGCACAAGAAGCGCAAATTTGCAACCTTGATTTACTGACGCAATTGCAGCGCTACAACGAGGTACACGCCATACGGTCAGGCCAATTCCACGATGTTTTTTTGGTGGAATACGGCAGCATGGAAAACCCGCTTCCTGCCCATTTTTATGTGCCAGGCGATCGGCTTTGGTTCAGAAATCCGCATGAGGCTTCGGCCGATGTGACAGGCTACGAAGGCTCGTGGGTGATTTACATGGGCGGGGGCTTGTTCAGCAATTTTTGGAAACGCGATCAACCCTTCACACTGACCCACAAGTGCGTCGAAATTAACCATTGGCGTGACGGCTTGGTGCAAGCCGCCAACGGCGAATGGGTGATCGATGAAGAGCGTGTGGAAGCATGCGTGGCTCAGACCTTGAGTGACCCGCAGAAATTGACAACAGTGTTGCAGCGGATGATGCGCATGCGCGATCCCAAAGGGGTCTATGACTTAGGCGGGTGCTTAGACACAACGCGAGAGCATCCACGACAAATTCACCCCCACCATTGCGAGTTGGTGTTGCCCGCTTTACCGATCTGAATTGTTGCGCAAAGTGCCTGCGGGCAATCGGTCGATTTCGGCCAGCAGTTGGGCCAAGGCACGGCCTGCTGCACTGAGCAAGGCCTGGCCTTTTTCAGCGGTGGCCGCAGCTGCGTTGCCACACGCGCCAGCCGGGTTGTAGTCTTGGATTTGCCAAGCCAGTTTGGCGCTTTTGCCATTGCCCAAGATGGGGAAATGTTGCGCGCGGTCCTGCGCTGTAGATTGAAAATTTTGTACCAGATCCATGCGCACACGTTGTGGACACAGCGCCAACATGACGGAGGTTTCCACATCGCCAGCGTGCACGCCAAAACGGTGTTCATGGTCGCTGAACAAGGTGTTGAGGTCTTTGCCATCGGGCCCGAGCAAAGGCAATTGGTGCCAGTTGACGCTGTAGACCAGCATCCCTAAGCGAGCGCGCAGATCGCGCGCCACGATGTCCATGGCGCCCACATGACCGCCATGGGCATTGAGCAGCAGCAGCTTGTGCACACCGGCAGCGGCCACGCACTGGGCGATATCGGTCCACAAACGAATCAAGGTTTCAGGGCGCAAGCTCAACGTGCCTGGGAACGCGGCGTGCTCAGGGCTCAGGCCAATGCTCTGAGTGGGCAAGAAGAATATGGGCAGATCAACCGGCAATTGCGCGACATGGGGCAATGCAGCTTGAACCACGCCCTGGACAATGTCGGAGTCGACCGACAAAGGCAAGTGCGGGCCGTGTTGCTCAGTGGCCGCAAGGGGCAGCACAACAATGGCTCGGGCCATGTCCAGCGCGGCAAAATCAGCGGTGGTCAGATCGGCCCAATAGGCGCTAGGGCGCTTGGCTGTTGGCTTGGGGTGCTGTGGCGGCAAGGTCTTCATGGCCTTATCTTAATTGACAGGTGTAGCATCTGGTCATTGTTGCGAAAATCTTAGACTTATGTTGAATCGATTGAAATTATCTGGCGCACGCAGTTTGCTGGCCCTGTTGGGTTTGGTGGGCTGGCTGCTTTGCTCGGCCAGCGCGGTGCAAAGTGCACCCCCCCCAGCTGCAGGGACTGTGGTGCAAACCCCGCAAGTGCGAGCGCAATTGTTGGTCTTTGCCCCTGATGGCGTGAGCGTTGGCAAAACGCTGTGGCTGGGCTTGCAAATGCAGCACCAAAAGCTATGGCATACCTATTGGCGCAACCCAGGCGATTCAGGGCTGGCCACGCAGTTGGACTGGTCATTGCCTGCTGGTTTGGAAGTGGGGGATTTGGCGTGGCCAGCGCCACAAAAGATCCCGTTGGGGCCTTTGACCAATTATGGCTATGAGGGCCGCCTTTTGTTGGCTGTGCCCGTGCGAGTGGGGCCTGCGTTCCAAGCAGGCTCAGGCGCTGTGGATGTGCGCTTGCATGCCAACTGGCTGGTGTGCCGCCAAGAGTGCATTCCGCAAGAGGGCGATTTTGCTTTCAAGCTGCCAGTGAAAAGCAGCACCGTCATGCAAGCCGATGCGTTTGGATCGGTGATCCAGCATCAAGCACAAGCTCTGCCAGGGGCCCACAGCGCTGAGATTTCCAAAGACGGCAAGTGGTTGACGCTGCAATTGGCCGGGCTGCCTGAGAGCTTGCAACGCAGCGCTTGGACGGTGCTGCCGCAAACGCCCAATGTGGTGCAAAACAGCCTGGCCCCTGAGGTGCAAACAGTGTCCGGCTTGGCGGCCGATGCTCGCCAAATTCGCTTTGCCATCTCCAGCGACCGCATGGACAGCCCCAAGCAAATGACTTGGCTCTTGGTGCAAGGCGACGCCTTGGCGCCCAGTGGGCCGCAGTGGTCATGGATCACGCCGGTCAAGGGTCAATGGCAAGAACTCGCGCCAGCATTGAGCACAAGCTCAGGGGCTGCGTTGCAAACATCGCAGGCACTCAAGCCCGCCCTGGCGCCTGCTTTGGTGGCTGCGCCAATGGGCGCATGGTTGCTGACTTTGATGGGCGCTTTCTTGGGCGGTTTGTTGCTCAATTTGATGCCTTGTGTCTTTCCAGTGCTGGCCATCAAAGTCATGGGCTTGGCGCAGCACAGCAGCAACCCGCGCTACTTGAAGGCCTCGGGCTTTGCATTTGGGCTGGGTGTGGTGGCGTCTTTTTTACTGCTCGGCGGCCTGATGCTGGGGCTGCGCGCTGCGGGGTCTCAATTGGGTTGGGGTTTTCAGTTGCAGTCGCCCGCAGTGGTGGGGGTCTTGGCAATTTTGTTTGCGGTGATGGCACTGAATTTGTCGGGCTTGTTTGAGTTTGGGCAATTTGTGCCCAGCCAAGTGGCGAGCCTGCAAATTCAAAATCCAGTTTGGAATTCTTTGTGGTCTGGGGTTTTGGCGGTGGTGATTGCCTCGCCTTGCACAGCGCCCTTCATGGGGGCCTCACTGGGCATGGCCATTGGCCTGCCGACATGGCAAGCTTTGCCGATTTTTGCGGTAATGGGCGTGGGCATGGCCTTGCCCATGGCGGCAGCGAGTTGGGCGCCTGGCTTGATTCGATTCATGCCGCGGCCGGGCTTGTGGATGCAAGTTTTCCGGCAGTTCATGGCCTTTCCTTTGTACGCCACGGTGATTTGGCTGACGTGGGTGCTGGGGCAACAAGTGGGCTTGGAGGGCGTCACGCCTTTCTTGGCTTGCCTTTTGTCGATTGCCTTTTTGCTGTGGGCTCTGGGTTTGCCTGGACGCATGGGGCGCAGCTTGCAGGTCTTGGCCGTGCTGAGTTTGGCGGCGCTTTTGTGGCAATGGGGGCCGAGTTGGTTGTCTGTGCCAGAGCAGCCCGCCGCGCAAGAGCCTTCAGCTGCGGCTTTGCAAGGGAAAGCACCAGCTGGGGTGTGGCAACCCTGGTCGGCACAAGCGCTGGCCACAGCCCGTCAAGAAGGCCGCGGAGTGTTTGTGGACTTCACAGCGGCTTGGTGCGTGACGTGTCAATTCAACAAAAAAGTCACCTTCTCCGATCCTGCTTTGCTGGCCGATTTTGCGCAGCGCAATGTGCTGCTGCTGCGCGCTGATTGGACGCGATATGACCCAGCGATTACCGCAGCCTTGAACGCCTTGGGGCGCAGTGGATTGCCGGTTTATGCTTGGTACGCACCTGGCAAAGATGCGCAGTTGCTGTCCGAAATGCCCTCAGCGGGTGATGTACAGGCCGCATTGGCCAAAGCAACAGCGAAACCATAAGCCATGGTTGAAAGCGGTCGCAGGTCTGCGAGAATCGGCTTATGAGCAACACACACACCTCCAGCAGTTTTGCAGCTTTGCAAAACGACAGCTTTTTGCGCGCTTGTTTGCGCCAAGCCACGCCGCACACACCCGTTTGGTTGATGCGCCAAGCCGGGCGTTATTTGCCTGAATATTGCGCCACGCGGGCCAAGGCGGGAAGTTTCATGGGCTTGGCGACCAACGTGGACTTTGCCACCGAGGTGACATTGCAGCCCTTAGAGCGCTATCCCTTGGACGCCGCCATCTTGTTCAGCGACATTTTGACGGTGCCCGATGCCATGGGCTTGGGCTTGAGCTTTGCACAGGGCGAGGGCCCGCGCTTTGCCACATCGGTGCGCGATGAAGCCGCTGTAGCGAAGTTGCAGGTGCCCGACATGAACAAGCTGCGCTACGTGTTTGATGCCGTCACCTCGATCCGCAAAGCCTTGAACGGGCGCGTGCCCTTGATTGGTTTTTCGGGCAGCCCTTGGACTTTGGCTTGTTACATGGTGGAGGGGCAAGGCTCAGACGATTACCGCTTGGTCAAGTCCATGCTGTACAGCCGGCCTGACTTGATGCACCGTATGCTGGAAGTCAATGCCCAAGCGGTGGCCGCTTACTTGAACTTGCAAATAGAAGCCGGCGCACAAGCGGTGATGATTTTTGACAGCTGGGGCGGCGTTTTGGCAGACGGGGCTTTCCAGGAATTCAGCTTGGCCTATACCGCCCGGGTTTTGGCTTTGCTCAAAACCGAACATGCGGGCCAACGCATTCCGCGCATTGTCTTCACCAAGGGAGGTGGCCTGTGGCTGGATGAGATGAAGGGCTTGGACTGTGAGGTGCTCGGCCTGGACTGGACCATGAACTTGGGCCGAGCCCGCGCCATGGTGGGGGGAGCCGTGGGGGGGCCTGGCAAGGCCTTGCAAGGCAACATTGACCCCAATGTGTTGTTTGCCCCGCCGGCTCAAATTCAAAAAGAAGTGCGGCGCGTGCTCGAGAGCTTTGGCACGCCGCACCTGGACATGCTAAAGAGCGGGCCCACCCACATCTTCAATTTAGGCCATGGCATCAGCCAATACACCCCACCCGATGCTGTGAGCGCATTGGTAGAAGCGGTTCACAGCCACTCCCAAGTTTTGCGGCGCTAAGGTCTGCCACCCCCGCCTGCGCAAGCCTGCTGTAGCACAAAAAAAACAGCTGAGAAGACCTGAAGGCATTCAAAAATAATTTATTTTTTGGGTATTTTCTATTGACTTATTCACAAAAGTTCGAATTGATACTTTCAATCATCGTGACTTTGGCAAGGCCTTCAGGAACAACTTGAAATAATCGTAAGTCTTTGATTTTATGAACTTATTTAATTCTGCTCAGTTGCCGAGCATTCTAGGCAAAGCCTTGTTTTGCAAGGCTTTGCGAGCCATCGGGTTAGGTTTTCAACAAAGTTATCCACAGAAATTTTGGACTTCCTTTAAAGCATTTGAAAATCAACAACTTACCGGCGTTTTCAAGAAATTTCCTAAGCTTCAAAATGCTTAAATTCGCTAGATTTGACAAGACAAGTGCAGGATGGGCATGACGTTCTGGCTGGATGTTGCCGTGGCCACCCCTGTGCACAGTCAAGTTGGCGGGCTGTTGGTTTACCGCTCCAATGAGGCGCTGGCGCTTGGCAGTTTGGTGCGCGTGCCCTTGGGCAAGCGCGAGGTTTTGGGTGTGGTCTGGGGCGTGCACAACAAGGCTGCGCAAGGATTGCATGCGCCAAGCGTGCGCGAGGTTTGCGGCGCTTTGGCGGGCATTGAACCGCTTTGCCAAGGCTGGCGCGCGCTGGTGCAGTTTGCTGCGCAGTACTACCAGCGCGCAATTGGCGAGGTGGCCTTGGCCGCTTTGCCACCGCAACTGCGCGATCTGAACGATGCGCAATTGGCACGGCGTTTGAAACGGCCATCCGGCGCCGATGCCGCGTTGAGCAGCGCCATGCTGGCGCCTTGGCCCTTGTCTGAACAGCAAGTGGCGGTGCTCGACAACATCGAAGAAGGCAGTGGGCCCTTCTTGATTTTTGGCGCCACCGGCAGCGGCAAAACCGAGGTTTATTTGCAGGCCGTGGCGTGCTGCTTGGCAGCCGACCCGAACGCGCAAGCTTTGATGATGGTGCCCGAGATCAACTTGACACCGCAGCTGGAGGAGCGCGTCAAAGCGCGCTTTGGCGAGGCTGGTGTGGTCTCGATGCACAGCGGCATGACCGCGCCACAAAGGCTTAAAAGCTGGTTGGCCGCGCACAGCGGCACAGCCCGCATTGTTTTGGGCACGCGCATGGCTGTGTTTGCTTCAATGCCCCATTTGAAATGGATTGTGGTGGACGAGGAGCACGACGCCAGCTACAAGCAGCAAGAAGGCGCGCGCTATTCAGCGCGCGATTTGGCGGTGTACCGAGGCCGCCTTGAAGGGGCGAAGGTTTTGCTCGGATCGGCCACGCCCTCCTTGGAGAGTTGGCATCACAGCCGGCCCGCCCAAGAGGGTGGGCGCTACCAACGATTGCACATGCCCACGCGCATTGGCGCAGGTCAACTGCCCGCGGTGAGGCGGGTGGACATGAACCACCAACCGCGCAAAACGGTGTTGTCTGCGCCTTTGATGGCGGCCATTCAAGAGCGTGTGGCGCGCGGCGAGCAAAGTATGTTACTGCTGAACCGGCGTGGTTATGCGCCAGTGCTGCACTGCGCTGATTGCGGCTGGAAAAGTCAATGCGCGCATTGCAGCGCGTTCAAGGTGTTTCATAAAATTGACCGCAGCTTGCGCTGCCACCACTGCGGTTTTTCGCAGCGTGTGCCGCGCGCGTGCCCTGAATGCGGCAACGCCGACATTGAAGCCATGGGGCGAGGGACCGAGCAGTTGGAAGAGCACTTGGGCGAGTTGTTGGCCGGTGTTTGCAGGCCCGATGGCCAAGCCGTTCAGATTGCCCGCATTGATGCCGACAGCACACGCTTGAAGGGCGCTTTGGCGATGCAGTTGGCGCAGGTGCACAGCGGCCAGGTGGACGTGCTGGTGGGCACCCAAATGATTGCCAAAGGGCATGATTTTCGGCGCATTACGTTGGTCGCTGCTGTGAACCCCGATGGCGCTTTGTTTTCAAGCGACTTTCGCGCGCCTGAACGCTTGTTTGCCTTGCTGATGCAAGCCGGTGGCCGTGCGGGAAGAGACGCCGCGCAAAGCGCCGGCAGTGAAATGTGGGTGCAAACTTTTCATCCCACGCATGCCTTGTTTGAGGCCTTGAAAAAACACGACTACCCCAGCTTTGCCGCGCAACAATTGACGGAGCGTTTGGAGGCGGGCTTGCCGCCCATGAGCTTTCAAGCTTTGCTGCGCAGTGATGCACGCACGCAAGAGGTGGCGCAAAACTTTTTAAACAACGTCAAGCAAGATTTGCATGCACTGTGCGCGCTTGATTCAACCGATGCGGCCGCGTTGGCGCAGGTCAGTTTGTATCCTGCCGTGCCCATGAGCATTCAACGGGTGGCCAATGTAGAACGCGCGCAGATGTTGATCGAAAGCCCTTCTCGCCAAGCCTTGCACCGGGTCTTGACACTCATGCAAGCGCTATTGCATGCAGCACGCTCGAAGCCCCAACACAAGGGCTTGATCCGCTGGCTGGTGGATGTAGACCCGCTGGCGATTTAACGCAGCAGCGTGACAGCGCCAGAGAAAGTCAAAAAGGCTGCCGCGGTGGAGACCAAAATGATGCGCGCAATGCGACCGTTGTCTGCACCAAAGCGCTCAGACAGCATGGCCACGTTGCTGGCGCTTGGCAAAGCGGCCACCAATACCATGACCTTCAGCGCAAATGGCTCGATCGGCACCCCGATGGAGATGGCGGCCAAGCCCACGCATAAAACCAACAGGGGGTGCAGAAATAACTTCATGAGCGCTACGGGCACATAGTCACGCCAAGTCAATGGACCGTGGTGTTCGTGGTGTGCAATTTTTTGCGAACGTGCCAGCACCGCGCCGATGGTGAACAGCGCGACAGGGGAGGCCGCATCGCCCAGCAAGGCCACGGTATGCGCCACAGGGCTGGGCAAGCTCCATTGAAAACCAGAGAACAGGGTGCCCAACAAAATGGCCCAGGGCAAGGGATTGCGCAGGATACCCGACAAGGCATTTTTGACAGCCCTTGAAGCGCCATGATCGCCCGCGCCATCGAGCCGCGACAAAGCAATGCACAAGGAGGTGGTGATCACCATGTCAATGATCATGGTGATGATGGCAGGCCCTGCAGCTGCAGCGCCCAGCAAAGCCACCAGTAAGGGCATGCCCATGAAACCGGTGTTGGGAAAAGCGCCGACCAAGGCGCCAAATGCCGCGTCGTTCCAGCCGATGCGCCTGTTCATGCTGACTGCGACCAAGAAGCCGACCATGACCAGTGCGCAAAAAAGGTAGCTCAAGAAAACACCTGCGTCGAGCAACTGCGCCACCGGTGTATTGGCACCAAAACGAAACAGCATGCAAGGCAAGGCAAAGTACAGCACAAAGCCGTTCAGGCCAGGGATGGCTTCAAAGGGCAGCATTTGGCGACGTGCAGCCCAGTAGCCGCACAAGACCAAAGCGAAAAAAGGAAAGGTGACGCGCAAGACATCTAACATGCCCCGTATTGTCTCTGCAATTACGTCTTTGCGCGGTCCCCTGGCGGACATTTTGGCGCGCATCACCTGGGGCCGCTATGATCGTGCGCTTATGTCTGCACCCTCCTCCGGTTTGAACCTGGCCCAACAAGAAGCTGTCCATTACGTGCAAGGGCCGTGCTTGGTATTGGCGGGTGCCGGTTCGGGCAAGACCCGTGTGATCACGCACAAGATTGCCCGCTTGATCGAGGTGGGCTTAGAGCCACAGCGCATCGCGGCCATCACCTTCACCAACAAAGCGGCCAGCGAGATGCGCGAGCGAGCGCGCAGCTTGATCGGCAAAGCGGCCAAAGAAGTGTTGATTTGCACTTTTCACGCGCTGGGCGTGCGCATCATGCGCCACGGTGGCCACTTGCTGGGATTGAAGCCGCAGTTCAGCATCTTGGACTCGGACGATGTGAGCAGCATTTTGAAAGATTGCGGGGGCAGCACCGATGCGGCCACTGCCAGGCAGTGGCAATGGACCATCAGCCTTTGGAAAAATTCGGGTCTTGATTCAGCGCAAGCCCAAGCCTTGGCCAAAGACGAGAACGAACGCACGATTGCACGCATCATGGGCCGCTACGAAGAGCGTTTGGCCGCTTATCAAAGTGTGGATTTTGACGACTTGATTGGTTTGCCCTTGAAGCTGCTGGTGCAATTTCCACAAGAACGCGAACATTGGCAAGCGGCCATGGGCCATGTGTTGGTGGACGAGTACCAAGACACCAATGCCACGCAATACGAGGTTCTGAAACATTTGGTAGGGCCGCGTGCGCGCTTTACGGCAGTGGGAGATGATGACCAATCTATTTACGGCTGGCGCGGCGCCACCTTGGACAACTTGAAGCGTTTGCCGCAAGACTTTCCAAATTTGAAATTGATCAAGCTCGAGCAAAATTACCGCTCGACCAGTGCCATCTTGCGCGCGGCCAACAACGTGATTGCACCCAACCCCAAACTGTTCCCCAAAACTTTGTTTTCTGAGCTGGGTGAAGGTGAACCGGTGCGCGTGGTGGACGCTGACCACGAAGAACACGAGGCTGAGCGTGCAGTGGCGCGCATTCAATCGCTGCGTGCAGGCACTGCTGTGAGCAGCGGGGGCACGCAGTTCAGAGAGTTCAAAGAGTTTGCAATTTTGTACCGCGCCAACCACATGGCCAAGCCGTTTGAGAAAGCTTTGCGACGCGCGCAAATTCCCTACAAAGTCTCGGGCGGGCAAAGTTTTTTTGACCGCGCAGAAATCAAAGATCTGTGCGCATGGTTTCGCTTGTGGGTCAACAACAATGACGACCCGGCTTTCTTGCGCGCCATCACCAGCCCCAAGCGCGGCATTGGCCACCAAACGCTAGCGAGCTTGGGCAGTTTTGCCAGTCAATACAAAGCCAGTTTGTTTGAGGCGCTGTTTTCAAACAGTTTGGGCAGCCGCTTGCCCTCTCGCGCGGTGGCCAGCTTGCATGAGTTTGGTCGATTTTTAAACGACCAAGAATACCGCGCACGGCACACGCACGGGGCGCAAGAGGCCAAGGATTTTTTGAGCGCTTGGCTGAAAGACATTGGTTACCAAAAACATTTGTACGACAGCGAAGAGAACGAGAAAGTCGCAGCCATGCGCTGGGGCCATGTGCTGGAATTTTGTGACTGGATGGCGGGCCGCTGTGGTGGTGAAATTGACGATGCGGCAGGGGTGCATACAGCGCAAGAAAAAAAATCTTTGCTGGAAGTGGCGCAAACTATTTCATTGCTCTCGACCTTGAACGAGCGAGATCAAGACCCCAATGTGGTGACATTGTCAACACTGCACGCGGCCAAGGGTTTGGAGTGGCCGCATGTGATGTTGGTGGGCGTCAATGAAGGTTTGCTGCCATTCAAAATGGACGACCAAGACAAAAGCGAAGGGCAAATTTTGCGCTTGGAAGAAGAGCGCCGCTTGATGTACGTGGGCATCACGCGGGCGCAGCGCTCGCTGGCAGTCAGCTGGACGCGCAGGCGAAAAAAAGGGCGCGAGAGCGTTGCCGCTTTGCCCAGCCGATTCATTGCGGAGATGGCTTTGGAGAAAACCACTCTCAAAGAGGACCCGCGCGAAAAACTCAAAGCACTGCGTGCGGAATTTGCGCTGAAGGCGGCCACAGCTGCTGCGGCGCGGGCTCAAGTGGATGATTGGCGCGGCACCAAGGTGGTGGGCAATTGACGTGAGGCGGGTTGCTCGCCCTTGAGCAAGGCTTGCAAGCACTCCAGCAAAGTTTGCGCCGCCATCTGCAAGGGCTGACGCACGCTGCTCAATGGCGGAAAGCTGTGCAGGGCGGCGTCGATGTCGTCATAGCCCACAACAGCCACTTGCTGAGGCACCGTGATGCCACGCGCATTGAGCACGCCCATGGCGCTGATGGCGATCAAATCGCTTGCGGCAACCAAAGCGTCCAAGGGCTGCCCTTGATCGCAAAAGTTGTGCATGGCTTGCTGCGCCTCCAAGGGCGTGAAGGGCGAGGGAATGTACAAGGACGGGTCGGGCATCAGCCCTCTTCGGCGGTGCGCATCGAGGTAGCCTTGGTACCTCAAATGAACTTCAGTGGTGTGGTGATCCCCCATGAAGGCCACACGCTTTCTGCCGCCTGCCAGCAAGTGTTCGGTGGCTA
Organism: uncultured Burkholderiales bacterium; assembly: GCA_903870145.1. GTDB lineage: Bacteria > Pseudomonadota > Gammaproteobacteria > Burkholderiales > Burkholderiaceae_C > Limnohabitans_A. The sequence goes on from CAIQBO010000028.1 coordinate 15,753, forward strand.
AGAAACCGCCACTTTGGTTGTCACTGCCCACACTGCAATAAGCCTGGTCAGGCAATTGCGCGCCCCAGACCACCAAGGGCACTTGCCTTTGTGCCAAGGCATTGAGTTGTTCGTGGTGGCCCCATTGCCCGATCACCACCATGCCTGCCACACGGCCTGAATCGAACAAGGCGGCGCACTGGTCTAAGTGGTCAGCATCGACCCTGGAGAGCAGCAAGTCGTAATGTTGATCGGTCAATACATCGGCCAAATTGCCCAGCATGGCCAGAAAAAAAGGATCTGTGACTTGCTGGCGCCGATCAGGCAAGTAGGGAATGACCACGCCCAAGGTGCGGTTGTCGCCGCGTCGCAAATTTTTTGCACCCGCATGAACTGTGTACTGATGGGCTTGCGCCAATTCCAAAATGCGTTGGCGCGTGTCCAGACGGATCAAGGGGCTGCCATTCAAGGCACGCGAGACCGTGGCCGTTGACACGCCAGCCAATGCGGCGATATCGGCCATTTGAAGTTTTCGTTTGTCCAAAACTGTTGGTGTGTGTGGGTTGGAAGTAATGGGGTCTTTGATCAACCGCTTCAAGCCATCCAAAGTTTCCAAAGCTTGGCCAACTCCATGGCGGTGGCATCGCCTTGAACAGTCTCTAGCATTTTCAGGGCTTCTGGTTTTTTCCCCGCTTGAAACAAACTCAAAGCGAAATGCAAACGGGTCTCAACCTCGCGCTTGAGCCCACCCAAGGACAAGGCCTTGGCATAAGCGGTGTTGGCAAGCTCCCAATTTTGTTTGGCTGCATAGACATCTGCAAGACTGGACCAGGCTGGGCCGTCTTTGGCTGATTTTTCAAGTGCGGGCAAACTCTTGTCGTCTTCGGCTGCGCGTTGCTGAATTTGTTGGCGCAATTTTTGGTGGGTGGCCGCTTCACTGCCTTTGCCCAAGACACCATTGGAATAGGCTGCGTCAATCACGCGCAAGGCTTCTGCTGGCAAACCCGCTTTGGAAGCCAGGTTGATCATGTCCATGTATTCGACCGTGTCTTGTACGTTGCCAGTGGCTTCAAGCAGGCGGTACAAGTCCAAATCAAAACGAGGATTGAAGCTGCTTTGCCGCGCCATGCGGGGAATGATTTCTGCCCAATACGCTTTGGAGGGGTGGTTTTGCAAAAGCAATTTCAAGCTGGCGTTGTAGCCCTCTTCGTCTTTCAATTGACGCTGGCTAAAGGCCATCAAGCGGTACTCGGTTTCGGGGGTTTTGAGCCCCGCACTGGCATCTAACTTGATTTTTTCTTGCACCTCTTGCACCACTTCTTGATGGCGCTGCAAGAGCGCGAGGGTTTGAATCAAAACCGGTCGCACGCTGGGGTTACTGCCCTCCAACTTGAAATACTGACGGGCCCACAGCACCAGGCGCGGATAGTCTTGCGCTTGTTGGCTGGCGCTGAGCAAGGCTTCAACCAAGGGCCGTTTTTCTGCATCCTTGGCGGTGCTGGGCAGCTCTTGAATCAAGCTTTCTAAGCTGCTGACAGCGAGCACAAAATTCTTGGCTTGACTGCTGGCAACAGCCAGCGTGCGCAAGATGGCATTGCGCTCGATGGCGGTCAACTCCGGCAAAGTCAGTGCTTGCTGGGCCAGCGCTGCAGCGGCCTCAGGCTGACCACTTTGAAGCGCGTCTTGCGCCGCTTTGAGGGGCTTGGCCACTTCGGCGCGGACGTTGATTTGAGCCACTGCATTTGCAACATGCAATAGGCCGCCTAAGGCCACGCCAAGGGTCAGAGTGAAGATTTGAAGCGAGCGAAAAATTTGTTTCATAAAACGATTCCTGATAGCACTGATTGTCGCCAAAAAATTGGCCTGATTTTTAACAGTGCAAAATTGGCGCATGGGAAGCTTTGATTTATCGGTACTTTTTTTCTTGCAAATGGCATGTATCTTGGCCACGTGCAAGGCCATGGGCTGGTTGTTTGCGCGCTTGGGCCAGTCCCAAGTTGTGAGCGAAATGATTGCCGGCGTGGCCTTGGGCCCCTCTTTGTTGGGCTGGCTCTGGCCGGCCGGCAGTGCTTGGTTGTTTCCCGCGGAATCCAAACCCATTTTGTTTGCCGTGGCCCAGTTGGGCTTGGTGCTGTACATGTTTTTGATTGGCTGTGAACTGGATTTGGAGACGCTGCGCGCAAAAATGGGCGCTGCCGCCAGCGTATCTTTGGCTGGCATTTTGGCACCCTTTGCTTTGGGCACGGGTTTGGCCATTTATCTGCATGAATTGCCCGGTTTTTTTGCGTCTTCCATGTCGACCGCGCAAGCCATGTTGTTCATGGGGGCAGCGATGTCGATCACGGCATTTCCCATGCTGGCCCGCATCATTCATGAGCAAGGTTTGTCTAAGACTGCCCTTGGCAGTTTGGCCCTGACGGCAGGGGCACTTGACGACGCTGCAGCGTGGTGCGTATTGGCCGTGGTCTTGGCCAGCTTTCAGCAAAACATCATGATTGCTGTTGTGGCCTTGGCTGGCAGTGTGGCTTATGCCTTGCTGTGTTGGTTTGGCATTGCACCCTTGATGAAGCGCTGGAGCCGCAGTATGGAGCAAACGGGCCAGTTGAGCACCTCTGCATTGGCCACTGTATTGATGTTGGTGGTGATGGGCGCATGGTTCACCGACACGATCCAAATTTACGCTGTGTTTGGCGCATTTCTGATGGGTGTGGCCATGCCAAGAGGGGTTTTAACCCAATCCCTGCACGCTCAAATTTACCCTTTGACCACGGCCTTTTTATTGCCGGTGTTCTTCATTTATTCGGGGCTGAACACTCAAATTGGTTTGCTGAACTCGCCTGGCATGTGGCTGATTGCGGTGGCCGTTTTACTTTGTGCGGTGCTTGGCAAAGGCGCCGCTTGTTATGCCGCTGCGCGCTGGCATGGGTTTGGTCAGCGTGAAGCCTTGGGCGTGGGTGCGCTGATGAACGCCAGAGGCTTGATGGAGTTGATTATTTTGAACATTGGCCTGCAAAGCGGCATCATTCAAGCGCCGCTGTTTGCCATCATGGTCTTGATGGCGGTGGTGACCACGCTGATGGCCACGCCCATATTTTCCTGGCTCTACCCACGCGATCAGCGGGCCGCACCCCCGCTTTTGTAATTTAGGTACATGAATCCTGTTTCGCCCTGAACCGGAGTGCCCGCGTCGGATTGTCAACATCGATTTGAATTCAAAAGTTCTCAATTAATGAGTGCTATTTTTCTACAACACCGAGGGTTTTACCCGAGTGAATAGATATCTAGTTTTACTACACAATCAGATCGTGCAATCGTTTACATTCAATTTACAGGTTGGCACGCCTTCCAAATTTATTCTCAAAGGTCAAAAACAATGACAAACAAACTTGAAAAGTCGCGCAAAGCGGCGCGGCAAACCGGCTTCAGGGTCAGCCCTGTTGCGGCTGGCTGCGCTGTTTTGTTGATCAGCGCCATCGGGGCTGCGCACGCACAGCAAGCCGCTGGCGAAGTGGTGGTGACGGGCATTCGCGCCTCGATTGAAAGTGCTATTGCAACCAAGCGCAATGCAGACGGCATCGTTGAAGCCCTGTCGGCAGAAGACATTGGCAAGTTGCCCGACAGCACGGTGGCTGAGTCGGTATCACGCCTTCCTGGCGTCACGGCGCAGCGCAACAAGTCAACGGGTCGTGCGCAATCGGTGAGCGTTCGGGGCATGTCACCCGATTTCAACGGCGCGCTGCTCAATGGCCGCGAGCAAGCCTCCACGGGAGACAGCCGCGGCGTTGAGTTTGACCAATTCCCTGCCGAGTTGTTGGGTTCGGTGATCATTCACAAAACGCCCGAAGCTTCTTTGGTTGGCCAAGGTCTGGCTTCGACCATTGACCTGCGCACCGTGCGTCCTTTGGACTTTAACAAGCGCACCTTGTCTGCCAGTGCTCGCTCACAACGCTCTGGCGTTGACTCCGGCGCTGGAGAGGGCAAAGGCGATCGACAATCTTTCTCTTACGTCGATCAGTTTGCCGACCGCACATTGGGTGTGGCACTGGGCTTTACCAAATTCAAAGATGCAGGCGCCGAGCAGTTGAAGTTCAACTCCTGGGGCGGCTGGAACCGTGACATGACTTACGAAGGCAAAACGGTGCAGGTGCCTGGCGGCTTTACCGCTGACACCGAGCAAAGCACCTCCAGCCGCGAAGGCCTGATGGCCGTGGTGCAGTACAAACCCAACAAAGACTTTGAGACGGTGTTGGACGTGTTCCAGTCCAAAGGCTCATTTGCTTTGAAGAAGACCGGTTTGGAAGGCGCTTTCCTCGAAAACTCTACCTACGATCCGAACGGCACATTGACCAATGCCGTGATCGATTCCAAAGGTTTTGCCACCAGCGGTACGATCGACAAGTACAAAGGCGTTGTGCGCAATCACCAGGAGTCGGGTGACGACAAGCTCGACTCATGGGGCTGGAACACCAAAATGAAAGTGGGCGACTGGAGGGCCACTGCGGACTTGTCACAGTCCAAAGTTTCTCGCTTGAGCCAGCGCTATGAAACCACCGCAGGTTTGCCTGGTGATGCCAACAAAGGATCCGCCACAGACACCATTTCTTGGACCGGTTTCAATGGTACCAATTTGGCCGATACCGTCTTCAAAACAGGTTTGAACTACTCCGACCGCTCCGTGATCAAGTTGACTGACGTGGACGGCTGGAGCGGGGGCGCAGCGTCGCCTCAAGCTGGCTATGTGGCATTACCCTCAGTCACCGACAAAGTTGACAACGTTCGTTTTTCCGCGCGTCGCAATGTGGAATACGGGCCCATCTCTTCAGCTGAAGTCGGCATCAATTTTGCCGACCGCACCAAAGTTCGCACCACACAAGAAGGCCGTTTGTTCATCAAAGGCACTGACCCTTATGCTGGCACAACAGTGCCCGGCACTGGCACCAATGTCGCCGGCACCACGGGCTTATCGGTGGTTTCATGGGACCCTCGTGGTTCATTGGGTCCGATCTATGACTTGGCCAAAAAGGTTGACAGCGACATCTTGAACAAAGACTGGTCTGTCAATGAAAAAGTCACCACCACCTTTATCAAGGGTGACTTGGATGGAACGATGTTTGGCATGCCCTACCGCGGCAATGTGGGTGCTCAGATGGTCAACACCGATCAAAGCTCCACTGGCTTTAACGTCGACCGCGCCACGTGCACTGGAAATACTGCGGCAACTTGCCCCGGCATCTCTATTGGCAATGGCAAAACCTACAGCGATTTCAATCCCAGCTTGAACCTGAATTTCGATGCAGGAAACGACCAAGTTTGGCGCGTTGGTTTGGCCAAAGTGCTGGCTCGCCCCAGCATGGGTGACATGCGTGCCAGCATGAATTTCTCTTATGACAGCACGCAAGGTCGCTACACTGGCGACGGCGGCAATCCTGGTTTGGAGCCTTTCCGCGCAAAGTCGTTTGACGTTTCTTACGAAAAATACTTTGGCAAAAAAGGTTATGTGAGCATTGCTGGTTTCTACAAGAAACTGGACACTTACATCCTGAAAACTGCCACGCCGTTTGACTTCAAAGGTTTCGCTGGCGCCGGTTTGCCCTACGGCACGGTGGGCACTTTGACCCGTCCGATCAACGGCGAAGGTGGCGACATCCAAGGTGTTGAGTTGGCTTTGAATGCACCCTTCTCCATGTTGACACCTGTCTTGGATGGCTTTGGTTTGATGGCCAACATGTCCAGCACTTCCAGCAGTGTGAGCTTGCCTACAAGCAGTTTCAGCACTCAGGAAATTGGCAAGGACAAAATCCCATTGCCAGGCTTGTCTAAAAATGTGAACAACTTGCGCTTCTATTACGAGAAGAATGGTTTCCAAGTGGCCGTGGCAGGGCGTCAACGCTCTGATTTCTTGGGTGAGATCAGCGACTTCCAAGACAACCGCCAGTTGACCTTCATCAAGGGCGAGACCGTGATCGACTGGCAACTCGGCTACGAGTTCCAACAAGGCCCGGCCAAAGGCTTGTCGCTCCAACTGCAAATGAACAACGCGTCTAACGCACAATTCATGCGCTACAGCAATACGCCTGATAACATCGTAGAGAAAGTCAAATACGGCAAGATCTACCTGATGGGCGCGACTTACAAGTTCTAAGAATTTAAAGTCTATTCTTCCCCACCCAAAAGGGCCTGGGGGAAGACACATGGGGGGGGACTTGTCCCCCCCTTTTTTTATTTCAAGCGGGAGTTTCTGATGCAAAACCCTCTGATTCAAAACATTGTGATTGTGGGCGGCGGCACTGCGGGTTGGATGACGGCCGCAGCCCTGTCAACGGTGCTGCGCGGGCGTTACAACATCCGATTGGTGGAGTCTGATGAGATCGGCATTGTGGGGGTGGGGGAAGCCACCATTCCAATGATCCAGCGCTTTAACAAAGTCGTGGGCATTGATGAGAACGAGTTTCTCAAAGCCACCAACGGCACTTTCAAATTGGCCATTGAGTTCGTCAATTGGGGCCAGTTGGGCGACCGCTACATGCACGGCTTTGGCCCCATTGGGCAAGACCTGTGGACTGTGCCGTTTGAGCAATACTGGCACAAAATGCGAGCACAAGGCAAGGCGCAGGACTTGGGGCATTACGCCATCACGCGCGCAGCGGCGCAAGCCAATAAGTTCATGCCGCCGAACACAGATGTGGCCAATTCGCCTTTGGGCGACATCACCTACGCCTACCACTTTGATGCGAGTTTGTACGCCAAGTTCTTGCGCAAATTGTCGCAAGAGCGCGGCGTGGTTCGCACTGAAGGAAAAATTATTCAAGTCACTCAACGCGCGAGCGATGACCATGTGGACGCCGTGGTGCTGGACAGTGGCGAGCGCGTTGCCGGTGAGTTGTTCATTGACTGCTCTGGCTTTCGGGGTCTGCTCATTGAGGAGACTTTGAAGACGGGTTATGAAGATTGGAGCCACTGGCTGCCTTGCGATCGTGCTTTGGCGGTGCCTTGTGAATCTGCGCCGAAATTGCTGCCCTACACCCGCTCCACGGCCCACCGTGCAGGCTGGCAGTGGCGCATTCCTTTGCAAAACAGAATTGGCAATGGTCACGTGTTTTGCAGCCAATTTGTGAGCGAAGACGAGGCGGCTGCCACTTTGCTGTCCAACTTGGATGGGCGTCCTTTGGCTGACCCGCGTTTGATCAAGTTCAACACGGGCATGCGCAAAAAAGTTTGGAATAAAAATGTGGTGGCAGTGGGCTTGTCCAGCGGCTTTTTAGAGCCCTTGGAGTCCACCAGCATTCATTTGATTCAAGCTGCAGTCTCGCAGTTGATTGAATTTTTTCCGGACCAAGGCTTCAGCGAAATTGACGTTGAGACCTACAACCAACAAAGCCGGTTTCAATTTGAACGGATTCGAGATTTCATCATCTTGCACTATCACGCGAACCAACGCACTGATTCAGAATTTTGGAAAGCCTGCGCGCACATGGCGGTGCCGCAGTCACTCCAAGAAAAAATTGCGCTGTTTGAAAGCCACGGTCGCATCTTCCGCTTCAATGACGAGTTGTTCTCGCAAGTCGGTTGGTTGCAAGTGATGCAAGGGCAAAATTTAAAGCCCAGGCATTACAACCCTTTGGTCGATTTACAACCGCAAGAGAGCATTCACGAGTACTTGGAAAGCGTGCGCACGGTGATCGCTAAGTGCGTTGAGGTCATGCCTGACCACGCAGCCTACATCGCCAAACATTGCGCTGCCCCTGCGATGTGAGCAGAGCCCGTCAACGAGGTTGCACCGCCCAGATCTGGACCGATTGAGGCGCTACGGTCAAGGCCTTGCCCGCAACAATTCTCTGCTGCTGGCGTTCTGATGGGTACAGTAGCTGCAAAGGATCCTGCTCGTTCAATCCGTCCAAAGTGATCTGGGCTTCTTGCTTGCCATAATTGATCAGCACCCAAGTTTGCTCTTTCCCCCACCGGCGCAGATAGCGCAAGGTTTGGCCTTGCGCTTGTGCAAATTCATAAGTGCCGCGCGAGAGTGACGTGCGCGTGTTGCGCAGGTGGATCATGTCTTTGTAAAACGCCCAGAGCGATTGCTTGGTTTGCATTTGCGCTTGGGCGTGATGCGTGGTCACGTTGCCCGCCAAGGCGCGGTAAGGCGTGCCGGTGGTGAAGCCGGCAGTTTGTGCGTTGCCTTGCCAGCTGTAAGGGCCGCGAATGAAGGGGTCATCTGCCAGGCCTTTTGCGCCAGCCATGCCAATTTCTTCGCCGTAATAAACAAAGGGCGTGCCGGGCAAGAGCAAATAAGTGGCGGCGGCCAATTTGTAGTGCATTTCATTGCCGTTGACCTGATCCCACATTCGCTTGCCTGCAAATTGGTCGTGGTTGGAGGCGAAACTGGCCAAGGTGTGCGGCGCTTGCGTGTAGAAGTTGGCCACTTTGGCAATGGCCTGCGCATCGCCCTGGGCCGCTTTGGAAATGTCTGTTTCCAAACCAAATGCAAATGCTCCGCCACAGATGTCGGGGTTAGCGTAGTCGACTGGTTTGGCTGTTGCTTCACACACCACATAACGTCCGGGGTAGGACTTGATCAAGCGCGTGAAGTCTGCGGTGAGCGCGCGGCTCTCGGGCTGATCATTCCATTCTTTGGCGCTGTTTTCAATCAGATGCGGCACGGCGTCTAAACGAAAACCATCAAGCCCCCGGTTCAACCAAAAACGCAAACTGTCTTGGTGGTATTTCACAACTTGCGGGTTTCGCATGTTGAAGTCCGGCATGGGGGCGCCGAAGGTGGCCAGGTAACTGCCGTGCGGCGTACGGACCCACGGATCTTTGCCCCAGATGTCCCAGCCTTTGGGGGTGTCTTGACGCCACTCAAACCACGCGCGGTAAGGACTTTGCGGGTTTTGCAGGGTGTCTGCAAACAAGGGGTGCTCTTTGGCACTGTGGTTGAGCACATAGTCCATGATGACCCCGATGCCGCGCGCGTGGGCTTGCGCGATCAACTCATCAAAGTCTTGCAGCGTGCCGTAGGCCGGCTCAATGGCGCGAAAGTCGGTGGTGGCGTAACCGTGATCGCCATCGGCACTTTTCGTGATGGGCATCAGCCAAATGCCGCGTATGCCCAGTTGTTGCAAATCATCCAGCGACTGTGTCAAGCCCTTTAAATCGCCGATGCCGTCGCCATTGCTGTCGCGCCAACTGCGAACAAAAATTTCCATGAAAGCGCCATGCTGCCAACCTTCGGGCAAGGCGCTGGGTTGGATCTGGGCCTGGACGGGCGATAAATCAATCAGGTCTTGCGCGTGCACAGGGCAAAGCCCAAGCAGCACGCTCCAAGCCCAGCCGCGCCCTGCTTTTTTTGCTGGCACAAGTTTTGAAAAAATGGTGGCGTGATTCAAATTGTGCATGGTCAATTGTTAAGTTGAAAGACGGCGACAGATTGAGCGGGCATCGCCAAGGACACGTTGCCATTGGCAGTGACGGTGAAACTCTCCACATCACCGAGCAAAGCTTTCCACTTGTCACCCGCTTGCAAATTGTTCAAACTCAGCTGCAAGGGCGCAAGCCCATAGTTGAATACCACCCACGTTTTTTCTGAACCCAGGACCCGCTGAAAACCCATGCTTTGCTGCTGCGTCCATGCCGCCTCGTAGCTGCCGCGTGAGATCGAGGGCAAAGTGTTGCGCAAATTCAAAAGGCTTTTGTAAAAACTGTGAATGGATCCGGCAACGCCTATTTGGGTGGCTGCATTTTGACTGCTCACGTTGCCAGAGATGGCCCTGAATGCTGTGCCCGTGCTGAAGCCCTTGGCATCCGCGGTCCAACTCATGGGCGTGCGCAGCGCTGCGTCACCCGATAAATTGGCGGCTGCGGCCATGCCTATTTCTTCTCCGTAATAAATAAACGGCGTACCAGGCATCAACAAGTAACTGGCCGCAGCCAATTTGTATTGAGCGATGTTGCCTTGGACTTGGTCCCACAATCGTTTGCCGGCAAAGCTGTCGTGGTTGGAGACAAATGCAGACAGTGCAGGGCTGCTGGTTTTGTAATAGGCATTGAGCTTTGCAATGGCATTGACATCGCCTTGCGCTGCGCCAGTGATGGCATCTTTCAAATCAAATGCAAAGGCTGCACCGCAAGACGTTGCAGCGGCAAAAGCCTGTGGGTTGGCCGGCGCTTCGCAAACCATGAAGCGCTGTGGATACTGCATGACGGTTTGGCGAACTTTGTTCATCACCGTGTGATTTTCTGGCTGACTCTCCCACGCGCTGGGCCCGTTTTCCACCAAATTCCCGACTGCATCAAAGCGAAATCCATCGACCCCTTTGTTCAACCAAAACCGCATGTTGTCGTGATGGAAGTTTTCTACATCTTTTTGCTTCCAATTGAAGTCCGGCATGCTGGCGGTGAACCCTGCGAAGTAATAGCCATTGCCCCAACTGCTGGGGTACCAAGGGTTTTTTCCGTAGATGCCCCAACCCGCAGGTGCTGGGTTTTGCCACACAAAGTAGTCGCGCTGTGCATGGGTGCTTGACGAGGCCGCATTCAAAAACAAAGGGTGCTGGTTGCTGCTGTGGTTGATGACGTAATCGATGACCACACCCATGCCCCGCAGGTGTGCCTGGGTCAAGAGTTTTTCAAAGTCAGCCATGGCGCCGTAGTCGAGCTCTATGCCTCGGTAGTTTGTGACGGCATAGCCATGGTCTCTGTCTGAACTTTGCGTGACGGGGAGCAACCACAGGCCCTTGACGCCCAAGTCTTGCAAATAATCCAAGCGGTCTATCAGGCCCTGCAGATCACCGACGCCGTCGCCATTGCTGTCTTGGTAGGCGCGCACATGAATTTGCATGAAGGCCCCTTGAGACCAATTCGCTGGCAGACTGCTGGCGGCGAGCATGCTGACCGCGCCGGCATCGGGCACCAACAGCGCACTGCCATTGTCCTGGCCACTGGCCGTGGTGGGGGCACCACCCCCACTGGCGCCGCAGGCGCACAGCGAAAACAAGCCCACGCAAAGGGCAAGATGTCGAAAGCGGCAAATCGACTTGCGGATGGCGTGAGGGTCGATAATTTTCAAAAAACCTCTATGGGGCAACTTCAAAGCCGTGAATGTAGAAAAGCTACAGATTTTCTGTCTTTCATGGCCCAATATATTCAGTGTTTACCCTATATCAATCGATTACATGCTGATTTTTTGTAGTTTTATTACGATAATTCTGCATATTTCAAAATTACCATTCTGTTGATGTTTTCGGTGAACCTCGTGCCCCGCCACACTGTTGCCACTTGCGCTTTGCTCAGCGCGCTGTGTGTGGGCTTGACTGCGCCTTGCAGTGCAGTGCAAGCGGCCGCTCAAGCCAACCCGGCCGAGTTGAAAACCCTGTGCGACAGTGCCTTGGGCAGTCAAGTCTTACATGCCAACACGCAGCAATGGCCGGCACAAGCCGTATGGCTGAACAGAGCAAGCCTGCATTGGCCCCAAGCCAGCCCGCAGCCTGGCTCCAAGTGGCGCTTGCTCAGCTCGCGCGAAGGAGGCTTGTTAATTTCAGCCGGGCAGGCCGCCTCGGGGGTGGACCAAGCTTGGAGTCTGAGGCAGCTGGACAGTCCGGCAAAACAAGATATCAATCAGGGCGTGGCATTGGAGATGCCCGCCTTGTCAGAGGCCACCTTGCGCCAGATGCATGCCACCCAAACCCTGTTGGTGCAAGAAGATGCACAGGGCCGCATTCTCCAAGCAACGCGCCTGCAAGTGGCCAAAGCTTTGGACGATTTGTTTGCCGATGCGGCCCAGAACACCCCCTTGGGCGCACAAGTCTTGGCCAGTGGCAAAGGCTCTGGCCGATCGAGCAGCACCCAGTTCAGCCTTTGGGCTCCCACCGCGCAAGCGGTTCAGGTGTGCGTGTATGGCGGGCCCCACAGCGCTGCACAAGCGCTTGTCAAACTCCAGCGCGATGAGGCCTCGGGCGTCTGGCAAAGCAGCGCGTCACTGGCGCAAGCCGGCTCTTACTACCGCTATGCAGTGGAGGTGTTTGTGCCTGGCGTGGGCCGTGTGCGCAATTTCGTGAACGACCCCTATGCCGTGAGTTTGAGTGCCAACTCGTTGCGCAGCTATGTTGCAGATTTGAATGCGCCCAACTTGAAGCCCCAAGGATGGCAGCAACACAAAGCGCCAAGGACTGTGACGCACGCAGTCGACATGGCCATTTATGAACTGCATGTGCGTGATTTCTCAGCCTTTGACGCCAGTGTGCCTGCACACCAGCGCGGCAAATACTTGGCTTTCACGCAGCGCAATTCCAAGGGCATGCGCCATTTGCGCGCGCTGGCCAAAGCCGGCATGACCGATTTGCATTTGTTGCCAGTGTTTGACTTTGCCACGGTGCCAGAGAAAAATTGCCGCCCAGATGCGCAGGCTACGGCGTCTGAAGACTGCTTCAATTGGGGCTATGACCCCCTGCATTTCAATGCGCCTGAGGGCAGTTACGCCAGTGATGCGGACGATGGTGCCAAGCGCATTGTGGAGCTCAGGCGCATGGTGCAAGCGCTGCATCAAGCTGGCTGGCGTGTGGGCATGGACATGGTCTACAACCACACTTCAGCATCAGGCCAGCATCTGCAATCGGTGCTGGACCGGATTGTGCCGGGCTACTACCACCGCTTGAATGCCATGGGTGAGGTGGAGCAATCCACCTGCTGCAGCAACACCGCCACTGAAAACCGAATGATGGCCAAATTGATGTCTGACTCGGTGCTGCTGTGGGCCCAGCACTACAAGCTCGATTCTTTTCGCTTTGACTTGATGGGCCATCAACCTCGGCAAGCGATGATGCAAACGCAAGCGCGCGTTCAAAAAGCCACAGGGCGGCGCATTGACTTTGTTGGCGAGGGTTGGAATTTTGGGGAGGTGGCCAACGGCCAGCGGTTTGTACAAGCGTCTCAGTTGTCATTGAATGGCAGCGGTATTGGCACATTCAACGACCGCTTGCGTGATGCCATTCGCGGCGGCAGTGCCAGCGACTCGATTGAAAACCTGATGAGAACGCCGGGCTATGTGAGTGGGCAAGGCGATGTGCGAGTGGCCGCAGACCAAGTCCGGGCTGGGCTTGCCGGCTCACTGCGAAACTATCGATTGCAGACTTGGGATGGCACAGAAAAAATGCTGCAAGACATTCCCTACAGCGATCAGCCTACGGGCTATGCAAGCCAGCCCAGCGAGGTGGTGAACTACGCCGAAAATCACGACAACCTGAGTTTGTATGACAGCCTGAGTTACAAATTGCCGCGCGAGACCTCTGGCGCTGAACGTGCGCGCGTGCAGGTGTTGGCCGGTGCATTGACCGCTTTGAGCCAAGGTGTGGCCTACTTTCATGCCGGCATGGAGATCCTGCGCTCTAAATCACTCGATGGCAACAGCTTTGACTCAGGGGATGCCTTGAACCGCTTAGACTGGTCGTATCAAAGCAATGGCTGGGGCACCGCAGTGCCGCCGGCTTCAGGTTCGCAGGCAGAGCAGTCGTTGCGCTTGTCTTTGTTGCAAGACGCTCGCCTTCAACCCAGCCAGGCAGATATTTTGTGGACGCGCCAGGCTTACTTTGATTGGCTCACGATTCGCAAAAGCACGGGCTTGCTGCGACTGCAAAGCGCCAGCGAGATCAACAAGCGCTTGAAGTTTTTCAACACGGGCCCCAGTGGCAATGCGGCCTTGATCGCTGCCCAGTTGAGCGGGGAAGGGTTGAATGATTTTGCACAATTGTTTTATTTTGTGAACGTTTCACAGCAAACTCTCAGCTTCCAAGACGCCCAATTTGCAGGGAAATCTTTTGTCTTGCATCCAGTGCACATGGCGCGCAACGCGGCTGACAAACGCCCCATGGAGATGGCGCGTTACGATGGCACTTCGGGTACATTTTCAATTCCACCGCGAACGGCATTGGTGTTTGTTTTGCCGCAACCGAGCAAACGCATGCGCACACAGACAAGCGCAGCAGCAGCCCCATTGACAAGCGCCAAACTATGACATTCCAGCCCTTTGCAGCCGCCCGACTCTGCGCGCTTGCCCTTGCGTCAAAACGACTGCGGTGGCTGCAGGCGCTGGTGCTGAGCTGGGTGGTCTTGAGCCCGGCCCGAGCCGTTGAGATCACCATCACCTGCGGCCCCAACGGCAATGATGTTGAATTTTGTTTGAAGCACGCACAGGCCTGGGCCGCTCAAACAGGCAACACGATCAAAAACTTTTCTCCACCCACAAGCCCTACCGAAAAGTTGGCGCTGTACCGCCAGTTGTTTGCAGCCAAATCGGGCGACATTGATGTGGTGCAAATCGACACCGTTTGGCCTGGTATTTTGAAAGACCATTTGCTGGACTTAAAGCCTTACAGCAAAGGCATTGAAAGCGAGCACTTCCCAGCCATCATTGCCAACAACAGTGTCAATGGCAAGTTGCTGGGCATGCCGTGGTACACCGATGCAGGCTTGTTGTACTACCGCGCTGACTTGCTCAAAAAACATGGCTTGAAGGTGCCCACCACGTGGGAGGAGTTGACTCAAACTGCGCTGAAAGTGCAAAGCGCCGAACGCGCCAAAGGTGACTTGGATTTCCATGGCTATGTGTTCCAAGCCAAGGCCTACGAGGGGCTGACTTGCAACGCTTTAGAGTGGGTCAGCGGGCACGGCGGGGGCACCGTGGTGGGGCCGGATGGTCAGATCACCATTGGCAACGCACAAGCTGTCAAAGCGCTGAACATGGCGGCCTCCTGGATTGGCAGCATCAGCCCAGCAGGTGTCTTGAATTACGAAGAAGAAGAGGCACGCGGCGTGTTTCAAAATGGCAATGCCTTGTTCATGCGCAATTGGCCCTATGCTTGGTCGCTGATGCAAAAGAGTGGCAGCTTGGTCAAAGGCAAAGTGGGCGTGGCCAAACTGCCCGGCAGCCCCAGCGCCGCAACCTTAGGTGGTTGGCAATTGGGGGTGTCTAAATACTCTAAACACGCGGCGGTCGCTGCTGACTTGGTGATGTACATGACCAGTGCATCGGTGCAAAAAGCGCGCGCCATCAGCGGCTCTTACAACCCAACTTTGCCAGCCTTGTACAAAGACCCCGAAGTGATTCAGGCCAACGAATTCATGGCCACCTTGGCCGATGTGTTTGCCAACAGCGTGGCACGCCCCACCACTGCAACGGGGCTGAAATACCCGCAGGTGAGCCAAAGTTTTTGGAACGCCGCGCACGAAGTCATGTCCAAGCGGGCCACGGGCGAAGAGGCGGTGGCCAAATTGGAGTCGCGCCTGAAACAAATTCGGCGCAAACATTGGTAAGGTCAACAACTTTGAATTCCAGAATCAAAACCGCCTGGCTGTTCTTGGCCCCCATGATCGCGCTGATGCTGATCGTGGCCGTGTGGCCGCTGGCGCGCTCGATTTGGTTCAGCTTCACGGACACCAATATCAACGACATCGCAAGCTCAGAGTTTGTGGGTTGGGAAAATTATTTTGGTGAATATGGTTTGTTTTTCAACCCCCATGAAGACGGCGGTTTTTGGGCCAGCGATTGGGGCACTTCGGTTCGCAACACCTTCAGCTTTGCCATCGTCTCTGTGATCTTGGAAACTTTGACGGGTCTGGGTGTGGCGCTGCTTTTGAACCAAGAGTTCAAAGGCCGCGCATGGGTGCGCACCGCAGTGCTGGTGCCCTGGGCGATTCCAACCATCGTCTCGGCCAAGATGTGGGGCTGGATGCTGAACGACCAATTTGGTGTGATCAACGCTTACTTGATATCTTGGGGTCTGATTTCGCAAAAAATTGCCTGGACCGCAGACCCCACTTATGCCTTATGGGCCGTGGTCTTGGTGGACGTTTGGAAAACCACGCCCTTCATGGCTTTGTTGATCTTGGCAGCATTGCAAACTGTGCCCAAAGACTGTTATGAAGCCGCTCACGTGGATGGCGTGCACCCGTTGCGCGTGTTTTGGAAAATCACGCTGCCCTTGATTCGCCAACCTTTGCTGGTGGCCATTGTGTTCAGGCTGCTGGATTCACTGCGCGTGTTTGATTTGATTTATGTGATGACGGCCAACAGCAGCAGCACCATCAGCATGTCAGGGTTTGTGCGCCGAGAAATGGTGGAGTACGGCAACATGGGCTTTGGCGCAGCGGCATCAACTTCTTTGTTTTTGATCATCTTCTTGACAGCCATTGTGTTCTTGCGCGTAGCCCGCGTGAAATTGTCGCAGGACAACCCATGATCAACCGCTCTAAGTGGGCCACCGCGTTCATCTATTTGGCCTCCATTTGCGTGGTGCTGGTGTCGGTCTACCCCTTTGTGTATGCGGTTTCCACATCGCTCAAATCAGGCACGGCTTTGTTCAACACGCAGTTGCTGCCCAGCGATGCGGACCTGCGCAATTACCGCGCGTTGTTTGAAGGCGCTCAACCCTTTGGGCGCAGCTTGCTCAACTCCATCATGGTGGCGCTATTGACCGTGAGCTTGGCCTTGCTGATGGGCGTGACCGCCGCGTATGCCTTGGGCCGCATTCGTTTTAAAGGCAAGGGCTTGCTGCTGGTTTGTATTTTGAGTGTCTCGATGTTCCCGCAGGTGGCGGTTTTGTCGGGCATGTTTGAGCTGATTCAATCGCTGGGGCTTTACAACAAGGCCATTGGTTTGGTGCTGCCCTACACCATCTTCACTTTGCCTTTCACGGTCTGGATTTTGACCACTTTCATGCGCGAGTTGCCCATTGAGTTGGAAGAGGCTGCGATCATGGACGGTTGTGGTCCGCTTCGAATTATTTTTCAAGTTTTCATGCCTCTGTTGTGGCCGGCTCTGGTCTCCACGGGTTTGCTGGCTTTCATTGGCGCATGGAATGAGTTTTTGTTTGCACTGACTTTTGTGATCAACGACACCGAGCGCACCGTGCCAGTGGCGATCTCTTTGATTGCAGGTACAACGGCTTTTGAAATTCCGTGGGGCACCATCATGGCAGGCTCGGTGGTTGTCACCGTGCCTTTGCTGTTGTTGGTGTTCTTTTTCCAAAAACGCATCGTCTCTGGCCTGACTGCTGGTGCGGTGAAGGGTTAACTTTTATTTCTCTCTAAAGCATGAGCAAAGCATCTAACAACAACTGGTGGCGCGGCGGCGTGATTTATCAAATTTACCCGCGCTCCTTCATGGACAGCAATGGCGATGGCGTGGGTGATTTGCCCGGCATCACGCAGCGTTTGGATTACGTTGCCCAATTGGGTGTTGATGCGATTTGGTTGTCGCCCATTTTCAAAAGCCCAATGAAAGATTTTGGCTATGACGTGAGCGACTACTGCGACATCGACCCTTTGTTTGGCAACTTGGATGACTTTCGCGCCTTGACCCAAAAAGCCCATGGCTTGGGTTTGAAAGTGATGATCGACCAAGTGCTCTCGCACACCTCAGACCAGCACCCCTGGTTTGAGGAAAGCCGTGCATCGCGCGAGAACGACAAAGCCGATTGGTATGTATGGGCCGATGCCAAAGACGATGGCAACCCACCCAACAATTGGTTGTCTATTTTTGGCGGCAGCGCTTGGCAGTGGGACACGCGCCGCCGCCAGTATTACATGCACAATTTTTTGACCAGCCAGCCTGACTTGAATTTTCACAACCCTGCGGTGGTGCAGGCCATTTTGGGCACTGTGAAATTTTGGCTGGACTTGGGTGTAGATGGTTACCGCTTGGACACGGCCAACTTTTACTTCCACGACAAACAACTGCGCAACAACCCAGGCCGCGGCAAGCCACAAGGTGAGGACCCTGCCGTAAGCGAAGTCAACCCCTACAGTTGGCAGTGGCACAAGTACGATAAAACGCAGCCTGAAAATCTTGCTTTCTTAAAACAATTGCGCAACTTGCTGGACCAATACCCCAACACCACCATGGTGGGCGAAATTGGCGACGACGATGGGTTGGCCACCATGGCCGAGTACACCAGCGGCGGCGACAAACTGCACATGGCCTACAGCTTTGATTTGCTCGGCACCGACTGCAGCAGCACTTACTTGCACGGTTTGATGACGCGCTTCGCTGAAAAAAATGCAACGGGCTGGCCCTCTTGGGCTTTGTCCAATCATGATGTGGCCAGGTTGGCCACGCGCTGGAATGCAGACATGCCGGACGCGCGCAAATTGCGCTTGTCAGCCGCCTTTCAAATGTGTTTGCGCGGCACGCCTTGCCTGTATCAAGGCGACGAGCTGGGTTTGCCAGAGGCGCAAGTGGCCTTTGAAGATTTGCAAGACCCCTATGGCGTCACGATGTGGCCTGAGTTCAAAGGCCGGGATGGCTGCCGCACCCCCATGCCTTGGGACGCGCAAGCGCCAGACATGGGCTTTGGCAGTGGCGCACACAAACCTTGGTTGCCATTGACTGCGTCGTACCGTGCGTTGGCAGTGTCTGCGCAAGAAAAGGACTCTGCCTCATTGCTGAATTTTTACCGCAACTTGCTGCATTGGCGACAAGCGCAAACGGTGCTGCTGCAAGGCGAGCAGTCGCTTCTGCCATTGCACGTGCAAGTCATGTGGTTTGTTCGCAGCCACGAAGGCCAGCGCGTCTTGTGCGCTTTTAACTTCAGTGATCATGCCGCTCAGTTGACATTGCCCCAAGGCATGCAGGCCAGCAGCGTTTTGGATTTGCCGGGCTTGCAAGGGGGTCTGCTTCAAGGGCAGAGCTTGCAATTCAAAGCCTTTGGCGGTTTACTTTTGAGTTTGGTTTGAAGATGAGTCTGGCTCTGAACAATTCAATCAACCGGGGGCATTGCCCTTGCGGAGAATGCCATGTCACGCATTGACTTTCAAAATATCTGCAAGCGCTATTCACCGCAATTGCCCTTGACGATCAACAACGCTCAAATCACGATCGAGCAAGGTGAGTTTTGCGTTTTTGTTGGCCCCTCAGGTTGCGGCAAGTCGACCTTGCTGCGCATGGTGGCGGGCTTGGAGGAGATCAGCTCGGGTGACTTGCTGATCGAAGGGCGGCGCATGAACGACTTGCCACCCGCACAACGCGGCGTGGCCATGGTGTTTCAGAGTTACGCGCTGTATCCGCACATGACGGTAGCCCAGAACATGGCCTTTGGTCTGCGCGTGCTGGGCTCGGACAAAGCAGAGATTGATCGCAAAGTCAAAGCAGCGGCAGATATCTTGCAGTTGACACCTTTGCTCGAGCGCTTGCCCAAAGCTTTGTCGGGGGGACAGCGCCAGCGGGTGGCCATTGGCCGGGCCATTGTGAAAGAGCCCAAAGTGTTTTTGTTTGACGAGCCTTTGTCGAATTTAGACGCAGCCCTTCGTGTGCAAACGCGTTTGGAGATTGCCAAACTGCACAAAGACATGGGCTCGGCCAGCATGGTCTATGTCACGCACGATCAAGTCGAGGCCATGACCTTGGCGCACAAAATTGTTTTGCTGCACACTGGCGATTTGATTCAAGAGCGCGGCAGCATTGCGCAAGTGGGAACGCCCATGAACTTGTACCACCGGCCTGCCAGTTTGTTTGTGGCTGAGTTCATTGGTTCACCCAAAATGAACTTGCTCTCGGGCCATTTGCTGCGGGCCGAAGAAAACTATGCGCTGGTGCGTATTGGCGGTCATGAGATCAGTGTGGCGGTTGATGCACGGCATTTGCAAATGGGCGCGCAGGTGCAAGTGGGGGTTCGGCCTGAACACATTGCAGTGGCAGGCAGTGGTGGAGGTGCGGGCATTTTGAGCCACTTGCATCACTTAGAGCGCTTGGGTGATTCGTCGCTTTTGTATGTGCGCGTCGGGGTGGATCAGCCGATCACCACCGTCAAAGTTGACGGCAGCTCTCAGGCCCTTTTTGGAAGCGCCTTGACGCTGCGCTTATTGCCCGAACATTTGCACTTGTTTGACAGCCAGGGGATGGCTTGCCGCCGCACGCTGGAGTTGCCCATCTGACTTGTAAGGTTTCAAGGCGGCACTTGCAGCACAGCGCTGTCCATCCACAGCGGGCTGGTTGCTGGAGCGCCGCCCATCTCAGAGGGGCCACCTGAGGGGCTGATGCGGCGGTAACCGTTGTCGTAATCCCAGGTGTTGACCCAGACTTTCAAGCCCGCCAAGGATGGCAGATCGGCCAGCAAACCTGGCGGGAAATCCAATTGAACAGTGCGCGCTGCATGGTCGACTTCAATGCGCGCAGTGCCTGACAAAATTTGCCCCTCGGCTTGAGCGGATGCACCGCTTGCACTGAACAACACATTGGACCACCCATGCGCGCGCAAGCGGTAGTGCCAATGCCCCTCATCGGGCAATTGCCCTTGCTGTAAAGGCATCTCGCGCACACCGTTCGACGCCGAGGGCTTGCCGATGAACACGCTGAAGGCCACATGGTCAAAACCATTGGCCGGGTTCCAGCCTTGACTCAAAGCGCCCATCTGCATGCGCAGGCGCAGCGCACGCTCGGCCCCCCAAAGTTGCACGCGCTGCAGGTCCAGCAGGCCCGGCACGTAGGTGCTGTCTTGCGGGTAGCGGTATTGACCGGTGGGGCCGCGGTCGTCACCGACCGGATCGTCGGTTTGCCCCAGCAGCGCCCATTGCCTTTCAAGTCGAACCGTTTTGGCCTGGCTCACGCCAAGCAAGCTTGCACTCTTTCGCTCATGGGCCATCAGCACGATGCGCTGGTCTGAGGCGTCGGCCCATTGGGCTGTGTCGACTTTGACTGTCCAGCGCCTCCAACCCACTGGATCGTTGGCCTGGGGTTCAAGCCATTGCACTGATTGAGCGCTTTGCAAATTGCCATTGGCCACCCACTTCAAATCGAGCTCTTGAAATTCTTGAGCTGAAGAAAATGGCCACGCGCCATTGACTTGAAAATCAGCATGGACACGCGCTGGCATGGCTTCAGGCAATTGCGGCGTGCGTTGGTCAGCCATTGAATGCACGGCCTGCAAAGGCTTGGCTGCTGACAGCGTGTTGGAAGCGCTTGCCCCGAGCCACACCTGGGCGCTGCGCGCTGGCAATTGCAAATTCAAAAGCGCTTGGCCGTTGGCCAATGGCCATGCCAAGTCCTGCGGCTTTTGGATGCTGGCGCCTGCAAAACCCCATGCGCCTTGCAAGCGCAAGGGGGCGGACACCTCTGGCAATCCTTGCATCAATGGCAAGGCGTCCAGCAGCACTGCATGCTCTGCCGTGTTGAACACCACCCATGCCGATTGCCCTTCATGGTCCATGCGGTAGGCCAACACGCCAGGGCCTGCGGCATCGTCGCGCAAGAGCGTAGGAAGGCCGCGGGAGAAAACTTTGTTTTGCCGTCGCAGTGCTGTGGCCGCTTTGACAAACTGGTAAAGCGCAGACTCGGTGTCAAAGTGGTCCCGCCCTTGCGAGCCATAACCTGCTGCGAACATCGAGCTTCTTTGCTCAGTCAAGCCTTGCTCTGTGCCGTAATACAAAGTGGGGATTCCGGGCAGTGTCATGAGCAGCAGCAAACTTTGCCGCAAGGCCAAGGGGCTGCCGCCCTTTAAGAATCGGTCCACATCGTGGTTGTCTACGAAGGTCGGCATGCGATGCGGGTCGCTGTGGATTTGCATGACCTGCGCAATCCGCTGGGCCAATTCGCGGGTGGGCTGTCCGCGCGCCATCACGTCACCCAAGCTGCCATACAAGGGGAAGTTCAGCATGCTTTGCAGCACCGGTTGACCCTTGGCATCGCGCACATACGATTCGATCTTTTGCATCTGCTGGGTCTGGCCCGGTTTGTCCATGCTGAACCCCTCGCCAAAGGTTAAAAAGTCTTTGCGGCCAGTTTGGGCGGCCCGCATTTTCATGCCGGGGTACTTTTTATCTTTGGAATACAAAAAATCTTGCAGCGCATCTTGTGGCACAAAAAAAGCGGTGTCTACGCGAAACGCGTCCACCCCCACGCTTTCAATCCAGTGCCCGTAACTCTCGCGCAGCGCGCGGCGAACGACAGGGTTTTCTGAATTCAAATCGTCTAAGCCTGACATTTGGTAATTGAGCTCTTGCTGCCTGTCCTTGTAATTGTGGATGTCGGGGCTCCAGTGGTAAATACCGGCCTTGCGGTGCGCGGGCTTGCGCGGATCGTTCATGTCAAAAGGCGCTTGCAGCGGCGCGGCCATGGGCCGGGAGGCTGCGTTGCGCTGGTAGCCTTGCTTGGGGTCCTGCGCATTCCAGTGGGTGTAGCGGAAAAAATCTCCGGTGTGATTCAGCACAATGTCTTGCACCAAGAACATGCTGCGTCGGTGCAAAGCGTCTGAGAGTTGTTGGTAGTCTTTCAAGTTGCCCATGTGCGGGTCGACTTTTTTGAAGTTGGAGGCCCAATACCCGTGGTAGCCCCCATATTCACCATTCCACCATTGATTGGCCACCGGCGGTGTGATCCAGACAGCGCTGGCGCCAAGGCCTTGGATGTAGTCCAAACGCCGGCGCACACCTTGCAAGTCACCGCCGCTGTATTTGGACTCTAGGCGGGGGTCAAACTCGTCGGCGCCCTGCTGGTTGTTGCTGGGGTTGGCGTCGTCAAAACGATCGGTCATGACAAAGTAGATGACCTGGTCGCGCCAATCGGGGGAGGGCACGTGGAGTTTCAACTTCTGTGCCGCCACTGGCCATGCCAATGCGCAGAGAAAAAGCAAGCCAATACTTGTAACTTTACTACTTTTGAAAGAAAATAACATGTGATTGAGTTGCCAGGTGAGCAAAGAAAAAAGCTATTTTGCTTGATTTTTAGAAGAAATAGGCCATCATATGCTTTGAATCAAGAAGTTTTTCCAAATTCCAGCCGCGCTAAACTTGTTAGTAGTTACATTACATGTTTGACCGATTTTCAAGACTGAACTGCATTCTCTAAAGCCCATGATTTCCTTTGACTCTCCACGCTTGATTGCCGATATAGGCGGCCTCTATGCCCGTTTCGCCATCGAGAGTGCCTACGGGGAGTTTTCACATCAAAAAAGCTTGCGATGCGCTGACTTTCCCAGTTTTCAAGCGGCTGTGACGGCTTATCTGGAGGGCTTGAAGTCCATCACCGTGGCGCACGCCGCGGTGGCCATTGCCAACCCGGTGGAGGGCGACTTCATTCGGATGACCAATTACCACTGGCAATTCTCGATTGAGGCCACGCGCCTGGATCTGGGCCTGGACACCTTGGTCGTGGTCAATGACTTCACCGCCTTGGCCATGGCCTTACCGCGTTTGGCCGCGCAGGATTTTCGGCAGGTAGGCGGGGGGCAGGCCGTCAAGCACAGTGTGATTGGCCTGATTGGCTCGGGCTCGGGCTTGGGCGTTTCGGGCTTGATCCCTTCTGGCGAAGGCTGGACATCTTTGGGCTCTGAAGGCGGTCACACCAGTTTTTCACCCTCCGATGAGCAGGAAATGGCCGTGCTGCGCTACGCCTGGCGTCAATTTGAACATGTGTCTTTTGAACGCTTGCTTTCTGGCCCGGGGCTGGAGTTGGTGTACCAGGCTTTGGCCGACATGAATGCGCAAAAAGTTGCACCCCTGTCTGCGCCAGAGATCACGCGCCAAGCACTGGACAAGCAAGACGCTTTGTGCACCCAAACACTGCAAGTTTTTTGCAACATGCTGGGCACAGCGGCCAGCAATTTGGCGGTCACCCTTGGCGCGTTGGGTGGCATCTACATTGGCGGCAGCATTGTGCCTCGATTGGGTGAGTATTTTGACCGCTCTGGGTTTCGTCAGCGTTTTGAAGACAAAGGCCGCTTCAAACCCTATGTGGCGCAAATTCCCACCCTGGTGATCACCGCGCCTGAAGCGACGTTTCTGGGCGCCTCGGCCATCTTGGACGCGCAACTTCGCAACTTGATGAACGCCCCAGGCTCGGCCATCTTGTCGCAAATCAGGCGCGCGCGGGCTGACCTGTCTCCTGCAGAGCAGCGCGTGGCCGATTTGGTGCTGGCCAAGCCGCGCTCGGTCTTGAACGACCCGATACACGACATTGCCTTGGCAGCGCAGGTCAGCCAACCCACGGTGATTCGGTTTTGCCGCTCAATTGGGTGCAAGGGCTTGTCTGACTTCAAATTGCGCTTGGCCTCGGGCCTGAGCGTTTCGGTGCCGATCACGCACTCTCAGGTCACGCGCGAGGACTCGGTGCTGGAGTTGGGCGTGAAAGTTTTGGGCAACACGGCCAATGCCATTCTTCAATTGCGCAATGAGTTGCAGCGCGAAGCGATCGACCGGGCGATTGATTTGGTGGCCGCAGCGGACCGCGTGGAGTTGTTTGCACTGGGCAATTACGCGGCGGTGGCGCAAGACGCGCAAACCAAATTCTTGCGCTTGGGTTTGCCCTGTGGCGCGCATACCGACCCGCATTTGCAAGACTTGATGGCCGGCACAATTTCGCCCAGCACGGTGGCGATCATCATCAGCAGTGGCGGCAAGTTGCCTGAGTTGATGGCATTGCAAGAAAAAATTCACCAGCGTGGGGCCTGCGTCATTGCGGTGACAGCCACTCAGTCGCCCTTGGCCCGCAAAGCCGATGTGGCCTTGGTGGCCGAGCACAATGAGCATGCAGCCACGCACCTGCCCATGGTCAGTCGCGTGTTGCACCTGCTGCTGCTTGATATTTTGGTGGTGGGCCTGGAAATGCGCTACGCCAGCAACCCACCCGAGGACTTGGGGCCCAAGCCGCCATCGCGCGAGACGCCCAGCACGCGCTTAGTTTCGAGCCCCAAACCGGCCATTTCACACAGCCAATAGCTGACCCTACAACCCTACAAACCCAAGGGAAATCCCTCATGTAATTTAGCTACTGTTTTATTATTTTTTATGTAATTTAATTACAATCTATGCCACCACATCGTCTTTACAGACGACTTGCTCGATTTTTTTAACCATTAGAATTCAGCCCGATTGAAGCCTCCAATTTCTCCGATAGGAGATCCTTGTTTGCCCAATCCACCCTTCATAGGAGCTATTGATACATGAAAGACTTCGCCAGCCGGCAGAGATCACCCAGAAAACACATTTTGGGTTTGAGTCTCGTGGTGGTGTTGCATGCGTTGTTGTTCTGGGCCATCAACTCAGGACTGGCTCGCAAGTTTGTCAAAATTCTCAAGCCCCCGGTGGAAGCTGTGCTGCTTGAAGAGACCAAACCTGACATTCCGCCGCCGCCGCCGCCTCCTCCTCCTAAAAATTTACCGCCCCCACCGCCCGCCTATGTGCCGCCGGTGGATGTGGCTGTGTCCGCGCCCACACCGGTCAACGCCATTGCGGCGGTATCGAATACGCCGCAGCCCATTGCGCCGCCTTCGCCACTGCCGGTCGCCATGGCGCCGCCGCCTCCTCCTCCTGCACCGCCGGTCAGAGTAGCTGCCGTGATCAGCGCCTCCAGTTGCGAGAAGCCCGAGTACCCCAACGCCTCTAAGCGCTTGGAGGAAGAGGGCACGGTGCAGCTGAAGTTCTTGGTGGGCACGGACGGGCGCGTCATAGAGTCGGCCGTTGAGAAGTCTTCGGGCTTTAGGCGCCTGGATGAAGCGGCCCGAGGGGCCTTGTCCAAGTGCCAATTCAAGCCCGGCACGGAAGACGGCAAGCCGCTGCAAAGCTGGGCCAGCATGAAGTACACATGGCGTTTGGAGTAAGCCGCAAGGCCGCACTCCAGCACCTGCAAAATTTGTTCACAACACACGTCACTTTTTTAAATTATTTGAATCCGTTTCAGAGGAGTCCACCATGATCAAGCAACTCAAAACCCTCGTACTCAGCATTGGCCTGCTCGCCGCTCTGAGCTTGGCAAGCAACAGCTTTGCCGCCAAACCCAAAGAGGCAGCGCCTGCGCCTGCAGTTGCAGCGCCTGCTGCCCCTGCGGCAGAAGCACCACCCGCACCGGTGGCCGCTGCTGTGGTTGCGCCAGCCCCCGCGGCTGATGCCAGCGCCCATGAAGACAACCCCTACGGCCTGAACGCTTTGTGGAGTCAGGGCGACATCGTGGCCAAGACCACATTGCTGATCTTGGTGCTGATGAGCTTGGGCAGCTGGTACGTGATCGTCACCAAATATGCCGAGCAAGCCAAAAACGCACGCTTTGCCAAAGCGGCGCAAGAGAGTTTTTGGGTAGCCGCCGACCTGCGCCAAGGCACTGACGGCCTGCATGAGGACAGCCCCTTTCGCTTCATTGCAGAAAAGGGCTTGGAAAGCGCTAAAAAGCACACCGGCCTCTTGGGCGCAGTGGACTTCAACACCTGGGTGACGCAGAACATTCAGCGCGCTATCAGCAGCGTGCAAAACCGCATGCAAGACGGCCTGGCGGTGCTGGCCACTGTGGGTTCGACATCGCCTTTTGTGGGCTTGTTTGGCACGGTTTGGGGCATCTACAACGCGCTGGTGAAGATCGGCATGTCGGGCCAAGCTTCGATTGACAAAGTCGCCGGCCCCGTGGGCGAGTCGCTGATCATGACGGCCATCGGCTTGGCCGTGGCGGTGCCCGCTGTGCTGGGTTACAACTGGCTGGTGCGCCGCAACAAGGGCGTGATGGAAGATGTGCACGCTTTTGGTTCTGACCTGCACTCGGTCTTGCTCGCTTCGAGCAAAAAATAATTGGCCCAGCAACAGCCCACACAGGAGAGGCCAGTATGGCGATGAACGTAGGCTCTGAGGGAGACGAAGACGAGATCATGAGTCAGATCAACACCACGCCTTTGGTGGACGTGATGTTGGTGCTCTTGATCATCTTTTTGATCACAATTCCGGTGGTGACCACCTCGATCAAGGTGGAGTTGCCCAAAGAGAAAAACCTGGTGCGGGAAACCAAACCCGAGAACGTTATCATCTCGGTGGATGTCAAGGGCAAGATTTTTTTGTATGACACGCCGATCAAAAACTCTGACGACTTGCTGCAGCGCATGAAGAAATTTTCTGTCATGAAGCCGCAACCTGAAGTGCAGATTCGCGGTGATGGCAAGAGTGACTTTGAGTCGATCGGACGCGTGATCTATGCGGTGCAGCGCGCGGGCATCACCAAGGTTGGCTTTATCACTGAGCCGCAATAAAAGAGGAACAAGAACATGGCCATGAACGTAGGCAGCGGCTCTGGGAGTGACGAGCCTGAAGTGATGATGGACATCAACACCACGCCCTTGATTGACGTGATGTTGGTGCTGCTCATCATGTTGATCATCACCATTCCGCCGCAGTTGCATTCGGTGACCTTGGACATGCCGGTGGTCACGCCGCCGAGCAAAAAAATTGACCCTGTGGTGATCAAGATCGATGTGGATGCCTCCAGCGTGATCAATTGGAACGGCCGCCCGGTGACGGGTCGCGCAGATTTAGAAGCCAAGTTGAAAGAGGCAGCGGCGATGCAGCCGCAGCCCGAGTTGCACATTCGCTCGCATGCCAAAGCCAAGTACGACGCAGTGGCCCAGGTCATGGCCAGCGCGCAGCGCCTGGGGCTGAGCAAGTTGGGCATCGTGGGTTCTGAGCAGTTTGTCAATTGAAGTGTTAAGGCCCTTTTTTCGCCCATGCCTGTGACAGATACTTTTCCGCGCTTGCTGGGCGATGTGGGCGGGACCAATGCGCGATTTGGCTGGCAAGCGCATGCTGGCAGCGCCATCGAACATGTGCAAGTTTTGCCCTGCGAACAGCACCCCACTTTGGAAGCGGCCATTCGCACTTATTTGAGCTTGAAGGCCTTGCCGCAACCCACCGCCTGCGCCCTGGGAATTGCCAACCCTGTGACGGGCGATCAGGTCAGTATGACCAACCACCATTGGTCTTTTTCCATCGCGCAGATGCAAGCCAGCCTGGGTTTGCACAGGCTCCACGTGATCAATGATTTCACTGCGCTGGCTTTGGCTTTGCCGTCTTTGCCTGCTGCGCACTTGATGCAAATTGGCGGCGCTGCTGCACAGGCCCATGCACCCAAAGCCTTGATTGGTGCGGGCACGGGCCTGGGCGTTTCGGGCTTGTTGCCCACGGGCAAACCTGACCAATGGCTGGCCATTGCTGGCGAAGGCGGGCACGCCACACTGGCGGCTCAAAGCGAGACAGAGTTTCGGGTGATTCAATGGCTCCAGCAAAAATATGGCCACGTCTCTGCCGAGCGCGTGCTCTGCGGGCAAGGCCTGCTGGACTTGTTCAGCGCATTGCGCGAGCTGCAGCATTTGCCGCCCTTGCAGGTGGCCAGCGCGTCTGAGGTCACTGACTTGGCGCTGCAAAAGCAAGACGCCGTGGCACTGGCCAGCTTGGAGATGTTTAGCAGTTTCTTGGGCAGCGTCGCGGGCAACTTGGCGCTGACCTTGGGCGCGCGGGGCGGCGTTTATTTGGGTGGTGGGATTGTGCCGCGTTGGCTCGGCTGGTTTGAACATTCAAGCTTTCGCACAAGCTTTCAAGCCAAGGGGCGCTTTGCGGCGTATCTGAAGGACATTCCGGTGTGGGTGATCAACGCACCCGAGTCGCCTGCGCTTTTGGGCGCAGCGCGCTCGTTCAACTGAAACGGTCAGTCTGCGTAAACGCCTGCGGCCTTGATCACAGGGCTCCACTTGGCGATCTCAGCGGCCACAAACTTCTTGTGCTCAGCAGGCTCGACACGTTTGTCGGTGACGACCACAGCGCCTAGGCCTTCTTGTTTCTTGATGAATTCAGGGTCTTTCAAAGCCGCTTTGAGTGCGGTATTGAGTTTGGCCAACACATCAGCAGGCGTGCCTTTGGGGGCATACAAACCGTGCCAAATGGTGACTTCAAAACCCTTCAAGCCAGACTCTTGCATGGTGGGCAAATCTTTCAGCGCAGGCGTGGTCAAGCGCTTGCTGGTGGTGACGGCAAAAGCTTTGACTTTTTTGCCTTCAATTTGGCTGGAGGTGTTGGTGGTTTGATCGCACATCAGGTCAATTTGGCCGCCCATCAAATCGGTCATGGCCGGTGCAGTGCCTTTGTAGGGCACGGTGGTCATGTCAATTTGAACGGCGTTTTGAAACAGCAAACCACACAGGTGTGAGGCAGAGCCAACACCCGCATTGCCCAAGTTGATTTTGCCCTTGTTGGCGCCAAGCCATGTGGTCAATTCTTTGAAATTGTTGGCGGGCAAAGAAGGTTTGGCCACCAAAGTCATGGGCACATCGTTGATCATGCCCACGTATTCAAAATCGCTGTCGACTTTGAAGGGAATGTTGCGCACCAAGGTGGGCATGGTGGCCATACCGATGTGGTGCAGCAGCAAGGTGTGGCCATCGGGCGAAGCCTTGGCTACTTTGTTGGCGCCAATGGAGCCACCTGCACCAGCGGCGTTGTCAACCAACACAACAGCGCCGCCCATGGGGGCGCGCATGGCTTCGGCCAAATCGCGGGCCACGCGGTCAGTGGGTCCCCCTGCCGTAAAGGGCACCACCAAGGTGATGGGCTTACCGCCTGGAAAATTTTGCGCTTGCGCCACCAAAGACAATGCGGCTGCAGCCAGAATGAGCATGCGTTTCATAGATATCTCCTGATAAGAATTTGGCAGTTTAGTCTTTTAAATGGGCAAGTTTGAATCATGTAAGTACTTAGGGCCGTGAAATTTATGAGTTTTTCACCAGTTGCTTGATGCAAACCAATCATTGCCAGCTTGCATTTTCACTGATAGCTGCGTGCGTCTTCAATCACCTTGCCGTCGTTGGGCAATGAGCCCGGAGCTACGAGCAGCACATCTGCGCGAAGTTTGGTGATATCGCGAATGGCTTGTGACATTTGCGATATCAATGTGGTTTGGGCCGTGGCTGTTTGCTCGGCGGCTTCCACATGCAAAGCCATGCTGTCGTTGGCCATCTCACCTTGCACCACCAAGCGGGCGCGCAGTGCACTGGGAAAACGCCGAACGACCTCGGCCACTTGCCCGGGGTGAACGAACATGCCGCGCACTTTGGTGGTTTGGTCAGCTCGGCCCATCCAACCTTTGATGCGCTGGTGGGTGCGGCCGCTGGGGCATTGGCCACTCAAGATGGCAGACAGATCACCAGTGCCAAAACGGATCAAGGGGTAGTCTGGGTTCAAACTGGTGACCACTACCTCGCCGACCTCACCTTCGGGCACTGGGTCACCGGTGCCTGGGCGCACGATTTCAAGGATCACGCCTTCATCGAGCACCAGGCCTTGGCGCGCGCTGGTTTCGTAGGCGATCAAGCCCACATCTGCCGTGGCGTAGCACTGATAGGCCGCCACGCCGCGCTGGGTGAACCAGTCGCGCAGGCTGGGCGGAAAGGCCTCGCCTGTGACCAAGGCTTTTTGGACACTGGGCAAAGCCACGCCCATTTCTTGGGCTTTTTCGAAAATGATTTTCAAAAAACTGGGCGTCCCCACGTAGCCGGCGGGGGCTAGCTCGGCCATGGCCTGGACTTGCTGCTCAGTCTGGCCAATGCCACCCGCAAACACCGTGCATCCCAGCGCGTGGGCGCCTGTTTCCATCATGGAGCCGGCGGGGGTGAAGTGGTAACTGAAACAGTTGTGGATCAACTCGCCCGATTTAAAGCCTGCAGCGGCCATGGCTCGGGCCATGCGCCAGTAGTCGGTGTGCACACCCTCAGGCTCGTAAATCGGGCCGGGGCTGGCAAACACACGGGGCATTTTTTGGCCAAAATTCAGCGTGCTAAAACCCCCGAACACACTGCCGCCCGATGCGCGCGAGGCTTTTTGGCGTTCGTGCAATTCGTGCTTTCGCACCACCGGCAATTGGGCCAAGGCGGCGCGGCTGGTGATGTCTTGGGCTTGCACGCCTTGCAAGGATTGGGCAAACGCCGGGGCATGCTTTTGTGCATGTGCTATTTGTGCCGGCAAGGCGGCCAGCAAAGCGGCTTCGCGCACAAGCGGGGCACGCGTCTCCAATGCATCTAAATGCGAGTTCATGCGAGGTCCTTGAAAATAAATAAGGTTGCGGCAATCAACAGTTGCGAAAAGCGCAAGTGCTTAGGCCAACCAGCGTTTTCGCCGCTTGTAGCTCTTGACGTCTTTGAAGCTTTTGCGCTCACCGCCGCCCACGCCCAAGTAAAACTCTTTGACGTCTTCGTTGCTGGCCAGCTCTTGCGCGGCGCCGTCCATCACAATGCGCCCGCTCTCCATGATGTAGCCGTAGTCGGAGTATTTCAAAGCCATGTTGGTGTTTTGTTCGGCCAACAAGAAGGTGACTTTTTCTTTTTGATTCAGGTCTTTGACGATGTTGAAGACCTCTTCCACAATCTGCGGGGCCAATCCCATGGAGGGCTCGTCGAGCAAGACCATGCTGGGGTTGGCCATCAAGGCGCGGCCAATGGCGCACATCTGCTGCTCACCGCCCGAGGTGTAGGCGGCCTGCGACGTGCGGCGTGTTTTGAGACGCGGGAAATAGTTGTAGACCTTCTCCAAATTGGCAGCGATCTCGCCTTTGTCTTTGCGCGTATAGGAGCCCGTGAGCAAATTTTCTTCAATGGTCAAGTGCGCAAAGCAGTGACGCCCCTCCATGACTTGGACCACACCGCGCTGCACCAAATCTGCTGGCGAGAGGTTTTCAATGCGCTCACCACGCAACTCGATCGAGCCTTTGGTGACGGCGCCGCGCTCGCCCTGCAACAAGTTGGAGACTGCACGCAGCGTGGTGGTTTTGCCAGCGCCATTGCCACCCAGCAGCGCCACGATGGCACCCTGTGGCACTTGCAGCGAGACGCCTTTGAGCACCAAGATCACATGGTTGTAGATGACTTCGATGCCGTTGACGTTGAGAACGATGTTTGTAGCGTTCATGATGCCCTTGCTGAAAAAATTGGAACCCCACTTCAAACCTGCACGCAAGTCTGAAGTGGAGCGGCGGTGCAGTTGTATGCGCCGCCACCCCGGTGCAGATTAAGACTGGCAGTCGGCCGGTGTGCGGCGTGTCAGTTTTTTCTCGGCAGCGTATTTATCAGCAAACTGCTTGACCAGTGGTTTGATGATCGATGTGTCAGCTTCGATCCAGTCGGAGATGTAGTTCCACTTCTTGCCGTCCCATGTGTGCAAGCGTGCAGCGCGTGAGCCTTCATGGTCAACGCACGATGTGCTCAGCGGTTTCATGACCGTGGACAAGCCCAGCTTGGTCAGCACTTTGTCGTCCATGTTCAGGTTTTCCAAGCCCCAGCGAATCTGATCGCCACTCATGACTTTGCCTTTGCCGAAACGCTCTTGCGCTGCGCGAACGCCCTCGACCGCCAAAGCCGCACTGACCAAGCCACGGTTGTACAAAGTGGTGCCCACTTCTTCCGATGGGCCGGTGCCTAACTTTTTAGCGTGAAGAAACTTTTGCACGTCTTCAATCACTTTGCCGCCAGGGCCGGTGGCGACCAAGCCGGTATAGCCTTTGGCCGCTTCGCCGACATCTTTGACGTCAGGCTCAGCTGCAGACCACCAGACGCCGAACATTTTCTCGCGCGGGTAACCGGTGGCCACGGCTTCTTTCAAAGAAGCCGAGTTCATCACGCCCCAGCCCCACAACAACACGTAGTCAGGGCGAGCTTGGCGAATTTGCAGCCATGTGGCTTTTTGCTCAACGCCAGGCGCTGTCACGGGCAACAATTGCAGGTCGTAGCCTTGCATTTTGGCGCGCTCTTGCAGCAAAGGAATAGGCTCTTTGCCGTAGGGGCTGTCGTGGTAAACCAAGGCAATTTTTTTGCCCTTGAGGTTGCCATTTTCTTTTTTGGTCAAGTGCTGCATGATGATGTCAGCGCCCGACCAGTAGGTGCCTTGCAGCGGAAAGTTCCACTTGAACACACCGCCGTCGCTCGACTCAGAGCGGCCATACCCGCCGGTGATCAAAGGGTTTTTGTCGTCCGGGGCTTTTTCTGTCAAAGCAAACGTGATGCCGGTTGACAAGGGCTGGAACACGCTGCCTTTGGCTTTGCCTTTGAGGCGTTCATAGCACTCCACGCCGCGGTCTGTGGCGTAGGCTGTGTCGCACTCTTCGTAGGTGATTTTGACGCCGTTGATACCGCCGTCGCGGGCATTGACCAAGCGCAAATAGTCAGAATAACCGTTGGCCCATGGCACACCGTTGGGTGCGTAGGCGCCGGTGCGATACGGCAACACGGGGAAGAACTGCTCTTTGGCTTGCGCATAGGCTGCGCTGCTGACCAAGGCACTGGAGGCGGCCGCAGCCACCACCGATGCGGCCAGGACGAGTTGACGAAATTTCATGGAAGGTCTCCTGTTAAAAATAAAAATGAAGGGTTGAAACACCGGGGAAATCAATGCGGGAACGGCCACAAGCGCAGCTTTTGTTTGCCCACACTCCACAGCTTGGCCAAGCCGTGCGGCTCTACGATCAAGAACCAGACAATCATGCTGCCGAAAATAATTTGCTCTGCGTGCGTCAAGGCGGCCGTGCCAACCTCGACACCCACCAGGCCGCCTAAAAATGGCAGCACTTGGTTGATCACAATGGGCAAGACCACGATGAAGCCTGCGCCAAAAAAACTGCCCATGATGGAGCCCATGCCGCCCAAGATCACCATGAACAACAGCTGAAAAGACCGGTCGACTGAAAACGCTGCCGGCTCCCATGAGCCCAAGTGCACAAAGGCCCACAAAGCGCCTGCCACACCGACGATGAAGGAGCTGACCGCAAAGGCGCTGAGCTTGGCGTACATGGGGCGAATACCGATCACGGCAGCGGCCACATCCATGTCGCGAATGGCCATCCATTCACGGCCAATGGCGCTCCTGACGAGGTTCTTGGCTAACACGCCAAAGACCACCAAAATACTCAAACAAAAAATGTACTTTTGCAGTGGGGTGCTGACATCCAAACCAAACACCTTTAAGTTGGAAACCGAGGCGGTGCCTGATGCCGAGTCGTTGGTGAACCAGGTGATGCGCAAGAAAGCCCAGTCGCAAAAAAACTGAGCGGCCAAGGTGGCCACCGCCAAATACAAGCCCTTCACGCGCAAGCTGGGCACACCAAAAAAGATGCCCACCAAGGTCGCAAAAAAACCGCCCACCAACAAAGCCACCAGCAAGGGCATGCCCTCAATGCGAACCCAGCAGTTGAAAGCGGCATAAGCCCCCACCGCCATGAAGGCCCCTGAGCCCAAGGAAATTTGTCCGCAGTACCCCACCAAAATGTTGACGCCCAAAGCAGCCAGCGCCAAGATCAAAAACGGAATCAAGATGGCGCGCATGACGTATTCATCGGCCAAGAAAGGCACAGCAAGAAAAGCAAAGGCAACCATCAACAACACAGCCCAGCGGTCTTGCGCAATGGGAAATATTTGCTGATCCGCTTTGTAAGTGGTTTTAAATTGGCCATTTTCTCTGTAAAACATATCAAACCCTGTCGATGATCTTCTCGCCAAACAAACCTTGCGGACGTACCAACAAGAAGCCCAAGGCCAGCACATAGGCAAACCAAATTTCAATGCCGCCGCCCACATAAGGCCCTAAGAAAACTTCGGAGAGTTTTTCTCCCACACCGATGATCAAGCCACCGATGATGGCGCCGGGCACAGACGTCAAGCCACCCAAAATCACCACCGGCAATGCGCGCAGCGCCACCGTAGACAAAGAAAATTGCACACCCAATTTGGAGCCCCAAATCATGCCGGCCACCAAAGCCACCACACCGGCCACGCACCAGACAATGACCCAAATGCGGTTCAAGGGAATGCCGATGGACTGCGCCGCTTGGTGGTCATCGGCCACCGCCCGCAATGCGCGGCCTGTGGTGGTTTTTTGAAAAAACAAACTGAGCATGGCAACCAAAGCCGCTGCAATCACAGCGGCCACCAAGTCTTCTTGGTTGATCATGATGCCGCCCTCAAAAAATTTCTCGAAAGCCATCAAAGGCTCTTTGGGCATGCCAATGTCGATCTTGTAAATGTCACTGCCAAAGATGGATTGACCCACGCCGTCTAAGAAATAGGTGATGCCCAAAGTGGCCATCAACAAGGTTGTGCCTTCTTGGTTGACCAAGTGCCGCAGCACCAAATACTCCACCACCCAGGCCACGATGAACATCACGCCTGCAGCCAGCACAAAGGCGATCAAGTTGCCAACCACCGGGCTGGTGATGCTGGTGTACAGCGGAATCCATTCGGCAAAACGGGCCATGGCCAAGGCAGCGAACAGCACCATCGCGCCTTGGGCAAAGTTGAACACGCCGGAAGCTTTGTAAATCAAAACAAAGCCCAAGGCGACCAAAGAATAAAGCATGCCGGCCATCAGGCCGCCGATCATGGTTTCTAGAAAAAATCCCATTTGTGTCTTTCTTTTCTCGGCTTCAGTGCGTTGTGCCCAGGTAGGCCCGGATCACTTCTTCGTTGTTGCGAACTTCTTCGGGGTTGCCATCGCCAATTTTTTTGCCGTAATCCAAAACCACCACCCGGTCTGAGATGTCCATCACCACGCCCATGTCATGCTCGATCAACACGATGGTGCTGCCAAATTCGTCGTTCACATCCAAGATGAAGCGGCACATGTCTTGCTTTTCTTCCACGTTCATGCCGGCCATGGGCTCATCAAGCAGCAGCACTTGAGGCTCCATGGCCAGGGCCCGGCCCAAGTCAACTCGCTTTTGCAAGCCATAGGGCAATTGGCCCACGGGCGTTTTTCGAAAGGCTTGGATTTCCAAGAAGTCAATGATCTCTTCGACCCGTTGTCGGTGCTGGCTTTCCTCACGCTCGGCGGGGCCGATGCGCAGTGCTTGCATGAAGATATTGCTTTTCATGCGCAAGTTGCGCCCGGTCATGATGTTGTCGATCACGCTCATGCCCTTGAACAAGGCCAAGTTTTGGAAAGTTCGTGCCACGCCCATCTCGGCGACTTGCCGACTGTTCATGTGGTCAAAGGTTTGCCCCCGAAAAGTGATGCTGCCTTCTTGCGGCGTGTAAACACCGTTGATGCAGTTGAGCATGGAGCTTTTGCCCGCGCCGTTGGGGCCGATGATGGCGCGCACTTCACCCTCGCGCACATTGAATGAAATATCGGTTAAGGCATTGACGCCGCCAAATCTCAGGCTGATGTTGTTGACGTCCAAAATGACGTCGCCAATTTCTTTGCTCATGTCTGTCGTTTCCTGTTCAAGCTGCGGCTTTGACGGGCGCAAACGTTTTGGAATCTGAAATTTTCAAAGTGGCGCTGACGCTGCCGCTTCGTCCGTCTTCAAACTTGACCGTGGTCTCAATGAACTGCTGCGTCAAACCACCGTACAAAGCATCCACCAGCGGTTGGTATTTTTCTGCGATGAAGCCGCGCCGCACTTTGTTGGTGCGGGTGAGTTCGCCATCATCGGCGTCGAGTTCTTTGTGCAGGACCAAAAAGCGGTTGACTTGACTGCCGGCCAGCATCGTGTCTTCGGCCAAATCGGCGTTGACTTGCTCCACGCAGTCTTGAATGAGTTTGTAGACCTCATGTTTTTGCGCCAAGTCGGTGTAACCGGCGTAGGGCAAATTGCGCCGCTCGGCCCAGTTGCCCACGGCGTCAAAATCGATGTTGATCATGACGCAAACTTTCTCTCGCTGATCTCCATAGGCCACGACTTCTTTGATGTGCGGAAAAAATTTGAGTTTGTTTTCCACATACTTGGGTGCGAACATGGCGCCGTCGTTGGCGCCGCCAACAATGCGGCCCACGTCTTTGACGCGGTCAATGATTTTCAAGTGCCCATGGCTGTCTAGGAAACCTGCGTCACTGGTGTGGTACCAGCCATCTGCGGTCAAAACTTCTGCGGTGGCTTCTGGGTTTTTGTAATACGCCTTCAAGAGCCCTGGCGACTTGACCAAAATTTCACCGTTCTCAGCCACCTTGATCTCAACACCTTTGCACGGTATGCCCACGGTGTCTGCGCGGGCCTCGTTGTCGGGCTGCAAACAGACAAACACGGCGGTTTCTGTGGAGCCATACAACTGCTTTAAGTTCACACCAATGGAGCGGTAAAAGGTGAACAAGTCGGGCCCAATGGCTTCGCCTGCGGTGTAGGCCACGCGCACACGGCTAAAGCCCAAGTTGTTGCGCAAGGGGCCGTAGACCATGAAGTTGCCAAGGCTGTACATCAGGCCATTGAACAAGCCAATGGATTTGCCGTCGGTGCGCGCAGGGCCTACTTTTTTGGCCAATTGCATGAAGTAAGCGAACAGTTTGCGTTTGATGGCGCTGGCGTCTTCCATGCGAATCATCACGCTGGTCAACATGCCTTCAAAGACGCGCGGTGGGGCGAAGTAGTAGGTAGGGCCAATTTCTTTCAAGTCGATGGTGACGGTGGCCGCCGACTCAGGGCAATTGACTACATAGCCGCACACCAGCCACTGCGCGTAGCTGAAAATATTTTGTCCAATCCACGCTGGTGGCAAGTAGGCCAGCACGTCTTCTGCTGAAGTCAAATGATCAAACTCGGCACCGGCTTGCGCACGGTCAATCATGCTGCCGTGGGAGTGCACCACGCCTTTGGGATTGCCTGTGGTCCCCGAGGTGAAGAACATGGCGGCCACGTCATCGGTTTGGCCTTTTTCAACTTCGCCAGTGAAAAAATCGGGGTGCAGCTTGGCAAAGACTTGGCCCGCAGCGAGCAGTTCATCAAGCGCGCTCAAGCCCGCCTCATCGTACTTGCGCAGGCCGCGCGGGTCGTCATAAAAAATGTGCGTCAGGGCTGGGCAAGTCTCACGCACTTCGAGCATTTTGTCGACTTGCTCTTGGTCTTCCACCACGCAAAAACGCACTTCGGCATTGGTGATGGGAAAGACACACTCGGCGGCAACAGCATCTTGGTACAAAGGCACGGGAATAGCGCCCAAGGATTGCGCGGCCAGCATGGTGGCGTACAAGCGGGGCCGGTTGGCACCCACCACAATCAAATGCTCGCCACGGCGCAATCCGGCTTGGTGCAAACCGCAGGCCATGTGCATGACCAAATCACTCATGGCGGACCATGAAGTGGTTTGCCAAATGCCATATTCCTTCTCACGCATGGCAGGCGCATCGGGGCGCTTGGCGGCATGCGCGAGCAGCAATCGCGGAAATGTGGTCTGCATACGGGTCCTTGTCTTTCAAGCCTTGTTCGGTGGCTTTGGCTCTTGTTCTTAATCAATTCAAGTCCGCATGCTAGGCTTTGATTTGACGCCAAGTTGTCATTTGGACGACAATTAAGGATCTGTGCACTACGGACTTTCCCTAGGAATGAGGGCCTCTTACATGAAATCTGCGCTACATCAACGCCGCCGCCCGCCTGCAGAGGAGGAGCTGCGTGAAATTCCTTGGCTGGCTTTGCTGCAAACCAAAGAGCGCGAGCGCGCGGTGAACGAATTGCGCGTCAGTGACGCCCTGGCGGGCGACTATGTGTGCCGGGTGGGGCGGCCTGTGACTTACTGGTTTGGCACTGTCTCGGGCTTGCTCAAAATGAGCACGGACGACGAGGATGGCAAAACCATCACCTTCACGGGGGTGCCCCCAGGGGGCTGGTTTGGAGAAGGCACGGCGCTCAAACGCGAGGCCTACCGCTACAACATTCAGGCCCTGCGCGCCAGCGTGGTGGCGGGATTGCCACTGGAGACTTTTCATTGGTTGGTAGACCACTCGCTGGGCTTTAACCGCTACATCATGAACCAGTTGAACGAGCGATTAGGGCAGTTCATCGCCGCGCGGGAGATCGACCGCATGAGCAACCCCGACATTCGCGTGGCGCGCAGTTTGGCCGCTTTGTTCAACCCGGTGCTGTTCTCGGGGGTGGGCGATTTGCTGCGCATCACGCAGCAAGAGTTGGCCTATTTGGTGGGCTTGTCGCGCCAGCGCGTGAACGAAGCTTTGACCCATTTGCAAGCGCAGGAATTGATCCGGGTGGAATACGGGGGTTTGCGAATTTTGGATTTGCCAGGCCTGCGAACTCGCATGGTGGGCCTGAGAAACAAGGACAATCAGGCATGACCGCACCACCGCCCCACTCACCGCTGCATTCACCGCCGAGCTTCAAAAGAGCGCCCCGACCCGCCCATGCGGTCTCGGCTGCGCACCCAAGTGCTTCCGGGGCCACCACTGTTCGGCTGAACAAGCGCATGGCCGAGTTGGGCCTGTGCTCGCGCCGTGAAGCCGATGCATGGATTGAAAAAGGATGGGTCCTCGTCAACGGCCAAGCGGCTCAAATGGGCATGCAAGTCGGCTCAGACGCACACATCACGGTTCAAGCTCAAGCCCAACAAGAACAAGAGCAACTGGTGACCGTGCTGATGCACAAACCCATGGGCTATGTCAGCGGCCAAGCCGAGGACGGCCACGAGCCGGCAATGGTCTTGTTTCAGCAGCGCAACCAGTGGATGGGGGACACCTCGCGCATGCGTTTTAGCCCCGCGCAGTTCAAAGGCCTGGCCCCTGCAGGCCGCTTGGACATTGACTCGGTGGGTTTGCTGGTGTTCACACAGGATGGCCGTGTAGCCAGGCAATTGATCGGTGAAGACGCAGGCATGGAAAAAGAATATTTGGTGCGCGTGACGTGCAGCGGTCCGCAAGGCGACATCGATGTCAATGTGCAAGCGCACTTTCCTGCCGCGCAAATGCAGCGCCTGCGCCATGGCTTGAGTTTGGATGGCAAGCCCTTAAAGCCTGCGCAAGTCGAGTGGCAAAACCCGGAGCAGTTGCGCTTTGTTTTGATCGAAGGCAAGAAGCGCCAAATCAGGCGCATGTGCGAGCAAGTGGGCCTCAAAGTGGTGGGCTTGAAACGCATACGCATGGGCCGCATTGCCTTGGGGGCGCTGCCAGTGGGGCAGTGGCGGTATTTGGGCGCGAACGAGTCTTTTTAAAATCAGCCTATGGCAAGCCGTTTGAACAATACGAAAGAAAGCAGTATGAAAAAATTCAGCACAAAACTGCGCACGCTGGCCGCTTGGGGCGTCTTGACTTTCGCCACCAGCGCCTACGCTGCCAGCAGCATCAATGCCATTTGCAGCACTGACCAAAGCTGGTGCGAAATGGCAGCGCAAGCCTTCACCAAAGCCACGGGCGTGACGGTCTTGCAAACGCGCAAAGCCACTGGCGAGGCGTTGGCACAATTGCGCGCAGAAGCGGCCAACCCCAAAACCGATATTTGGTGGGGCGGCACGGGCGACCCTTTCCTTCAAGCCGCGGAGATGGGCTTGCTCGCGCCCTATCGCCCGGCCTACATCAACGACTTGCACAGTTGGAGCGTGCGCCAATACGCCATGACGGAAAACCGTGTGGGCGGGTTTTACACCAGCGCCATCGGCTTTGGCTGGAACACCGAGGTGTTGAAAAAGAAAAACTTACCCGCCCCCAAATGCTGGGCCGACATGATCAAGCCCATTTACAAAGGCGAGGTGGAGATTTCTCATCCTGCCTCCAGTGGCACGGCCTATACAATTTTGGCCGGTCTGGTGCAGCTGATGGGCGAAGACGCCGCATTTGATTACATCAAAAAATTGCATTTGAACGTGACGCAATACACCCGCAGCGGCACCGCGCAAGCGCCCAATGTGGCCAAGGGCGAGGTGGGTGTTGGCATCAGTTTTATCTTTGGTTTTGATTTATGGCGGCACAACAAATACCCCGTGATGGCAGCGGCCCCCTGCGAGGGAACGAGCTACGAGATCGGCGGCATTGCCTTGGTCAAAGGCTCGCGCAACCTGGAAGCAGCCAAGCAATATTACGACTGGCTGATGGGCCCTGAAGGACAGAAAATTGGCGCCCTGTCTGGCAGCTTGCAAGTGCCCGCCAACAAGACTTTCAAGCCCGACCCACGCATTCCTTTGCTCGATGATGTGCGCCTGATCAAGTACGACTTTGAAAAATACGGCAAAGCGGCTGAACGCAAGCGCCTGCTGGAGCGCTGGAACAAGGAGGTCGGCGCCCAAGCACGCTGAATTTGCGCCGATTTGTGCGGATTTTGCCTCTTGAAAATGCCCTGAGCGCCCCCACATCGACATCTCTAGTGGCTTTGTTTGCGCCTGCAGGCGCATTCGCCGCGCTTGTATTTTTAATTTTTTTGACTTTTTTGAGTTTTCACGATGACTAAAAAAACCCATGCCTTTCAAGCCGAAGTGGCCCAACTCCTGCACTTGGTCACCCATGCGCTTTACTCCAACCCTGAGATTTTTGTTCGCGAATTGGTCTCCAACGCCTCTGATGCCTGCGACAAACTGCGCTTTGAAGCGCTGAACAACGACGCCTTGTACGAAGACGCACCGAATTTGGAAGTGCGCTTGTCTTTTGACACCGAGGCACGCACCATGACCATCACCGACAACGGCATTGGCATGACGGCGCAAGAGGCGATCGAGCACTTGGGCACGATTGCCAAAAGTGGCACCAAAGATTTCGTGAGCAAATTATCGGGCGATCAAAAAGCCGATGCGCAATTGATTGGCCAGTTTGGCGTGGGCTTTTATTCGGGTTTCATTGTGGCCGACAAGATCACCGTGGAAACGCGCCGTGCAGGCATGGCGGCCAACGAGGGCGTGCGCTGGGTCAGTGGTGGAACGGGCGACTTTGAAGTCGAAGTGATCGAGCGCGCAGCGCGCGGAACCAGCGTGATTTTGCACTTGCGCGAAGACGCGGTGCAATACGCCAACTCGTGGAAACTCAAAGAGATCATCGGCAAATACTCGGACCACATCAGCTTGCCGATCTTGATGGAAAAAGAAGAATGGAAAGAAGGCGCGCTCTTGTCTGACGACGCCAATGGTGGGCGTGAGCCCGGTGGCATGGTCAAGACGGGCGAATGGGAGGCTGTCAACAAAGCTACTGCCTTGTGGACGCGGCCCAAAAAAGAAATCAGCGACGAGCAGTACCAAGATTTTTACAAACAAGTCAGCAAAGATTTTGAAGCGCCGCTGACTTGGACGCACAACCGCGTGGAGGGCGGCACCGAGTACACCCAACTGCTCTACATTCCCGCGCATGCGCCGCAAGATTTGTGGAACCGCGAGAAAAAAGCCGGCATCAAGTTGTATGTCAAACGCGTCTTCATCATGGACGATGCAGAAGCTTTGATGCCCAGCTATTTGCGCTTTGTCAAAGGCGTGGTGGACTCGGCTGATTTGCCCTTGAATGTGAGCCGCGAGTTGCTGCAAGAAAGCCGCGATGTCAAAGCCATTCGCGAGGGCTGCACCAAGCGCGTGCTCTCGATGCTGGAAGACTTGGCGAAAAATGACGCCTCGCCCAATGCAGAGGCTGCAAGCGATGCGGTGACCGATGTTGTGAGTGATGAAGACAAAGCCAAGCAAGGCCAATACACCCGCTTTTACGCTGAGTTTGGCGCCGTGCTCAAAGAAGGTTTGGGCGAGGACTTTGCCAACCGCGACCGCTTGGCCAAGTTGCTGCGTTTTGCCTCGACCACTTCAGAAACTGTCCAAGTTTCTTTGGCCGACTACAAAGCGCGAATGAAAGAAGGGCAAGAGGCGATTTACTACATCACTGCCGATACTTTGGCAGCAGCCCAGCACAGCCCGCAGCTTGAAGTGTTCAAGAAAAAAGGCATCGAAGTCTTGCTCATGACCGACCGTGTGGACGAGTGGGCTTTGAATTTTTTGAACGAGTTTGATGGCACGCCCATGCAAAGCGTGGCCAAAGGCGCGGTGGACTTGGGCAAGCTGCAAGACGAAGAAGAAAAGAAAGCCGCGCAAGAAGCTGCAGAAACTTTCAAGCCCATGCTGGCCAAATTGAAAGAGGCTTTGAAAGACAAAGCCGAAGATGTGCGCGTGACCAGCCGCTTGGTTGACAGTCCAGCCTGCTTGGTGGTGACCGATGGCGGCATGAGCTTGCAGTTGGCCCGCATGCTCAAACAAGCTGGCCAGCAAGCGCCTGAATCCAAGCCCGTGCTCGAAGTCAACGCCGAACATGCCTTGGTGAAAAAACTCGAAGGCTCGGTGCATTTTCACGACTTGGCGCACATCTTGTTTGACCAAGCTGTGCTGGCCGAAGGCGGTATGCCCGCAGACCCCGCTGCCTATGTGCGCAGGGTCAATGCCTTGTTGGTTTAAACCGAGAGCGGTGCCTCTTGCATGGCCTCGATCTGCTCTTGCAACATCAAGACCTGACCACGCCAGTAGTCAGGCGTGCCAAACCAAGGAAAGTTGATGGGGAAGATCGGATCGCTCCAGCGCCGCGCTAGCCAAGCGCTGTAGTGCACCAAGCGCAGCGTGCGCAGCGGCTCGATCAAAGCCAGCTCGCGGCGATCAAAATCGCGCACTTGCTCGTAACCATCCAGCAACATGCTCAGTTGGCCTGAGCGTTGCCTGCGATCGCCCGAGAGCAGCATCCACAAGTCTTGCACCGCCGGGCCCATGCGGGCATCGTCCAGATCAACAAAGTGCGGGCCGCCCCCGGGCAAGTCAGCGGGTGTCCACAAAATGTTGCCGGGGTGGCAGTCGCCGTGCAGACGCAGCGATTGGAAGTGGGGCCAGCCTTGCTCGCTCAGGCCACTGCCATGCATGGCGTCCACAGCTTGCTGCCATGCGCTTTGCCACGCCCGCTCGACCTCCAATGGAATGGCTTGGTTCTGCGTGAGCCAATTTTGAGGCTCGTGCATGAAGGTATCAAGACTGAGCGTTGGACGCGTTGCAAAAGTTTGCTTGGTACCCACGGTGTGAATGCGCGCTAAAAATCGGCCGATCCACTCGAGCACTTCATCGTCGTCCAACTCCGGCGGGCGGCCACCCCTTCGGGCGCTGACTGAAAAAGAAAAGCCCATTGCGTGATGCAAAGTGTGGCCTTGCAAATTCAAAGGCGGCACCACCGGCACTTCGGCTGCGACCAACTCGCAAGCAAAGTCATGCTCTTCTTGGATTTGCGCATCGCTCCAGCGGCCGGGGCGGTAAAACTTGGCAACCACGCCATCGGGCACCGGGCTGGTGTTGGTTTGCACAGGGCCACGCCCCGTTTCCAATTGAATTTGGTAGACGCGGTTTTCATAAGAACTCAAGGCCATCAAGCGGCCGTCGCCCATCAGGCCAATGCTGGCCAAGGCATCGAGCACCGCATCAGGGGTCAGGCAGGCATAGGGGTGAAGCGCATCGGTCTGCGGTGTTGTGGCAAGCATCTCGTTCATGTGGCCAGTGGTTGCGCACCACGCGCATCGTCTGCGCTCGCGGCCGTGCCCAGCAATTCAAAGGGCAAGTCTTGCTTGACCAAAATCACGGTGCAAGGCGCATCCATCGCGACTTTGATCGGCACAGTGGCCACAAAGCGCTGCAATTGCAAACCGTGTGTGGCCGCGCCCATGATGATCATGCTGACTTCGTTGCCTTGTGCATAGCGAA
Source organism: uncultured Burkholderiales bacterium (assembly GCA_903870145.1). Classification (GTDB taxonomy): domain Bacteria; phylum Pseudomonadota; class Gammaproteobacteria; order Burkholderiales; family Burkholderiaceae_C; genus Limnohabitans_A. The sequence goes on from CAIQBO010000028.1 coordinate 59,888, forward strand.
CCAAGGCCTGGGCCACATCGCCAGACTCGAGCACATGGAACGAGACTTGGTGGTCTTGCAAATCCAAGCCTTGCGCCCACTGCTGCATGCGCGTTAAATGCGTACGGTGAACACGCGTTTCACTTTTATGTGAATCAGTGCTGCTGGTGTCCCCTGAAGAAATGACGGTGACGCAGGCCAGCCTGGCCCCTGGCCGAATTCCCAAGGAGCGGGCCACGGCTTCGCGCAATGAATACCAGGTGGCATCGCTGACGTCTTCATGCGGCAAGGCCACCATCAAGATCGGTACTTCTTGAATTTGCCTGGAGGGCAAGGGGCTGGGTTGGTAGTGCATGCCTGCGGCTTTGAACCAGCGCTTGAAATGCACTTTGAAACCCGTGCCCTGCGTTTGCCGGCCGCGTTCAGTGATCCGAATTTGATCGGGGTTGGCCAAGTCCATGGCCAAGTGCGCCGCTGAAGGGTAACGTTTGGCCGCCTCGGGGTGCAAGCAGCGCAGGATCACCTCTTGCAGCCACTCGGGCAAGTCGGGCTTGAGTTTGCGCGGGGGCACCGGGTCCATCCACAGGCGCTGTCGCATGCCGCCCGCGGTGCTCGGCTCGCCAAAGGGCAACTCACCCGTTGCCAAGTGGTAGAGCATCACCCCGATGGCAAAAATATCGCTGCGAGGATCGCCGCGCACACCCACGACTTGCTCGGGTGCGATCCATGCAGGCGAGCCCACGGCTTTGCGCAACTCTTCGGCCAACAAATCGGGAAAGTGCGCGTGGCAAGACAATCCGTAGTCGAGCAACACCACATGGCCATTTGGGCAGATCAGCACATTGGCGGGTTTCAAATCCAAGTGACACACATTTTGTTTGTGCAAACTGTGCACTGCATGCGCTAGCGCTGAGCCCATTCGGGCCAAGGCCATGTCATGCTCACCGACTTTGAAAGGCGTTTCTTCAAATGCTTGTGACCAGTGCTCTAGCGTTTGGCCTGGTACATATTCCATGACCAAGTAAGGCGTGCGCGACAAATCACCACTGGCCACGTAGCGCGGCACATGGGCGCCGCTCAAGGCAGGCAAAATTTGTTGCTCGACCTCAAAGCTGACAATGTTTTCAGCGCCATCACCGGCCGTCATGCGCGGGATTTTCATGGCCATCGGAAATTCTGATTCGCGCCTTGAGCCATCGGTTGTTTTGGCATATTGCACCGTGTAGATGTGTGCCATGCCCCCTGCATGCAGACATTCTAAAATTTCAAAACCATCGATCAAATGGCCTGGCTGCAAAAGTTTCACCGGCCACGCTCCAGTCGCTGGGCAAAAAATTCAGGCAAGCCCGCTTGCCGAATGGCAGCAGCAGCAGCAGCATGGTCGTAGAGCACGCGGTGAAAGGTCATGCGCTGTGCTTGATCGTCATAGACGGTGTACATGGCGCGTGGGTTGTGATCGCGCGGCTGACCGACTGAGCCCACCGTGGCCACCCAGCGACGGTGATGGGGCATGGGCAAAGGCGCACCCGCGGTAGGCTCAAAACGCATCAACTTGCGGCCTGCGCCGCGGTAGTAAACCGTTTGATGGTGCACGTGGCCCACCATCACATGGCTGGCATCAAAGGTTTGCAAGGCATGGTCCATGCACATTTCTGCGGCGCGTTCACTGTCTACATAATGCCAGCGCTCAGGCGCATAGGCACTGGCGTGCACCAGCAACATGTGGCCCTGCAGCACCGTCAATGGCAATTGCTTTAAGAACTCTCGTTGCGATGCGCTCAATTGCTGGTGCGTCCACACGGCTGAGCTGGCACCCACGCTGTCGTCCAAAGGGTTGGGCTGCACGGCCATGGCGTCGTGGTTGCCTTGCAGCACCCAAGCACCCTGCTCTGCCATGTGCATGGCCTGCTCGACCACGGCTTCAGGGTTGCCGCCGTATCCCACCAAATCACCCAGCAAAGCAAAGCGGTCAACCCCTTGGGTTTGCGCGTGCGCAGTGCAGGCCTGCAGGGCTTGCAAGTTGCCGTGGATGTCTGAGAGCAGTGCCAGTTTCATGGTGCGAAGGTTTCCATTCAAACCCTAAAGCGTTTGCGCGTCAAGGCCAAGGCCAGCCAAAATGCCAAACATGCATACGCGATCAGCAAGCCCAAGTTGGCCGCTGCATGCGTGGGCCACTGGTCTAAAAACAAAGGCCGCACCAGCTCAATGGCAGCGGTCAGGGGCAAAAACTCTGTGATCTGACGCACCCACACAGGCAGCTGATCGCGCGGAAAAAAGATGCCTGATAAAAACATCATGGGGGTCAAAAACAGTGTGAAGTAGTACGTGAAAAAATCGTAGCCTTTGGCCAAGGCATTGAAGATCAACGCGATGCAACTGAAGGTGATGCCCACGCCCCACAAAATGGGCCAGGCCAGCAACAACTTCCAACTCTGACTGATTCCCAGCGCCAGCATGACCGCCAAAATAGCGGTGACGGTGAACAAAGATTTGAAGGAAGCCCAAAGCATCTCGGCCATGACGATGTCGTCCAAGCGCACTGGCGCATTCATGATGCCGTCCCAAGTTTTTTGCATGTGCATGCGCGAAAACGCCGAATACAAAGCTTCAAAGGTGGCTGCATTCATGGCACTCATGCAGATGCTGCCGCTGGCCAAAAATAAAATATAGGGCACCACCACCACGGCGGCGCCTTCACCCTGACCGCCTTGCGCACTGATGGTGACTTGCCCCACCAGCGCCCCCAGGCCATAACCAAAAGCGACCAACCACATCAAAGGCTCGGCTATGTTGGCGACCAAACTGGGGATGGCCAATTTGCGCCAAACCAAAAGATTGCGCAAAAAAACGGGCCACCAGCGCATCGAGAGTTGCGGCAAGGCCCATATCGAGCTGGCTTGCATGGGCAAGGTCTGCTCACGCCCGACTGTGTTGGCGCTGTTCATGCGTTCTCCCGAATTTGACGGCCCGTGAGTTTCAAAAACAAGTCTTCCAAATTGGCCGGCCGGTGCAAGCTGCGCAGTTGCGGCCAGGCTTGCAAAGCCATGAGCAAGGGCTGTGCTTGTGCGGTGTAGAAAAATACCGTCTCGCCGCTGACTTCCACGCGCGCGGCGTGAGCGTGCAAGGGTGAAGTTTCTTCGGCCAAGGCCAAGGCGCCTTGCCCATAAACCTCCACCACATCGGGCTCCAAATGTTCTTGGATCAAGTCGCGCGGGCGGCCTTCGGCAATTTTTTTACCATGGTCGAGCACCAACAAGCGGTCGCACAAACGCTCGGCTTCGTCCATGAAGTGGGTGGTGAGCAAAATGGATTTGCCCTGCTGCATCAACAACTGCAAGCGCTCCCACATCAAGTGGCGTGCCTGTGGGTCAAGGCCCGTGGTGGGTTCGTCCAGCAGCAACATCTCGGGGTGGTTGATCAGGGCTCTGGCCAGACTCAAACGCCGCTTCATGCCGCCAGACAATTCACCGGGCTTGGCCCTGGCCTTGCTGGTCAGCGCGCCAAACTCGAGCAGTGGCGCAATGCGCGCGCGGATGTCTCGGTCTTTCATACCGAAATACCGTCCATACACCAAGAGGTTTTCTTCAGCCGTGAAGTCAGGATCGAGGGTGTCCATTTGGCTGACCACGCCCAAGCGCGCCTTGATGGCCAAGGCCTGCTGCGGCATCGACAGTCCTTCGAAGTAAGTGATCTGGCCGGCATCGGGTGCGGTCAGGCCTAAGCACATGCGCAAGGTGGTGGTTTTGCCAGCGCCATTGGGCCCGATCACGCCCAGACATTCGCCCGGCGCGATGTGAAATGACAGGTCGTTGACCACCGTGTTTTCGGCGTAACGTTTGACCAAGTTTTGAACGCTTAATAAATTTGCAGACATAGGCTCGATTGTGCCTTGACCTTTTGTCTGACCTGAGCAGGGGGCTCGCGCATCGGCCGAAAAACTCACAGCAAGACTTGCCGTCTTCCATTTAATATGTATACTTACTAAAATTAAACCTGCAGGAGACCATGCATGAACCCTTCGCAACACGCCGATTCATTGGGCCGGTTAGAAGACTTGCCCGCTGACTACATTGCGCAAATGCACGCCTTGTCGATTGCACCCTTGTGGCCGCAACTGCGCGGCTTGCTGCCGCGTGGCAAACCCGTGCGGGCCACGCAGCCTTTTGTTTGGCAGTACAAAGACGTGCGGCCCCAGTTGATGCGCGCGGGCGAATTAACGCCGATTGAAAAAGCCGAACGCCGCGTTTTGGTTTTGTGCAACCCAGGCCACGGCGTTGACAAATTGATCGCCACGCCCACCATTTATGTGGGACTGCAATTGATTTTGCCCGGCGAGGTCGCGCCCAACCACCGCCACACCCCCAGCGCCGTGCGCTTTGTGGTTGAAGGCAGCGGGGGCTTTACCACCGTGGATGGCGAAAAATGCCCGATGCACAAAGGCGACTTGATCTTGACCCCCGCCGGCCTGTGGCACGAGCACGGCCACGAGGGCACCGGGCCTGTGGTCTGGCTCGACGCGCTGGACTTGCCCATGGTCTACGCCATGGAAGCGTCGTACGCGATTGAAGGCCCCTCGCAAATTGCACGGCCGGGCTTAGACGCCTCGCAAACACGCTACCAACGCGCAGGTCTTGTGCCCTATGAATCGCTGAGCTTGAATGCGCGCGCCGCTTACCCCCAAATTCGCTACCCCTGGCCGGATGTGCGCGCGGCTTTGATCTCGTTGGAAAAAGCCACCGCTCCTGGCGCCGCAGTGCAACTGGCGTATGTGAATCCAGAAACAGGCCAGCCCTGCTTGCCCACACTGGGGTTTTCAGCGCAGCTGCTGCGCCAAGGGGAAGACTTCTCACCACGGCGCCGCTCGGCCAGCTCGGTGGTGCATGTGATCGAGGGGCACGGTCAATCTGAAATTGACGGCGTGTCTTTGCATTGGTCTGAAGGCGATACCCTGGCCGTGCCCACGCACGCCCAAGTGACGCACCGCGCGCAAAATGGCCAAGCCTTTTTGTTTCATGTTGACGATGCCCCCATGCAACGCGCACTGGGCTTTTACCAAGAGTTTTAAGCATGCGCTCGCAACATTTTTTGGTCGTTGGCGGGGGCATTGGCGGCCTGGCTGCGGCGCTGGCACTGAGCCAGCAAGGCCTGCGCGTGACGGTCTTGGAGCAAGCCGCGCAACTGGGCGAAATTGGCGCAGGCATTCAACTGGGGCCCAACGCTTTTGCGGCTTTGGACGCTTTGGGTGTGGGCGAAAACGCGCGCAAGCGCGCTGTGTTGACCGACCGCTTGATCATGATGGACGCGATCGACGGCAGCGAGGTGGCCAGCTTCCCCGTTGGCGAGGCATTTCGACAGCGTTTTCAAAATCCGTATGCCGTGATTCACCGGGCGGATATACACACCTCGATCTTGGAGGGCGTGCAAAGCGCCAAGCAGATTGAGGTTCAAACCTCCACCCACGTAACGGATGTTCAGCAAGACGCTCAAGGCGTGACTGCCACCGACACGCAAGGGCGCGTGTTTCGTGCGGATGCCTTGGTTGCCGCGGACGGCGTGCGCTCAGTGATCCGCGAAAAAATGTTCAACGACCCGCCGCGCATTTCAGGCCATGTGGTTTACCGCGCTGTGGTGCCGGTGCAAGAGATGCCTTTGGATTTGCAGATCAACGCACCCGTGGTGTGGGCCGGCCCTGATTGCCACTTGGTGCATTACCCCTTGCGGGGCGGGCAGCAATACAACTTGGTGGTGACCTTTCACAGCAGGCAACAAGAAGCGTGGAGCGTGACCGACGGCAGCCAAGAAGAAGTCATGAGCTACTTTGGCGGCATTTGCGATCGCGCTCGGCAAATGCTCAGTTTGCCCAAGAGCTGGCGCAGATGGGCCACGGCAGACCGCAATCCACTGGAGAAATGGGGCGATGGCCGCGTGACCTTGCTCGGTGACGCCGCGCACGGCATGCTGCAGTATTTGGCGCAAGGCGCATGCATGGCCATTGAAGACGCGGTGACCTTGGGCAAAGCCATGCAACACTGCCAAGGTGATGTGCTGCAAGGCTTTGCTCTTTACGAGAAGAGCCGCATTGCGCGCACGGCCCGTGTGGTGCTCTCGGCGCGCGAAATGGGGCGGCTGTACCACGCCAAAGGCGTGGAGCGCTTGGTTCGCAATCAGTTGTGGGAGGGGCGCAGCCCCGAGCGCTTTTACGACGCGCTGGAGTGGCTGTACGGCTGGCGTGTAGAGAATTGTTTGAGCCGGCCCAAGGCGGTCTAAGGCCCCGACAGAGCGCAGCTCTACAATAGCCCCTTTTCGACCTTGGGGAGCCAGCGTGTCTGACCGATTGGCGGTGTTGCCGCAGTACCTGATGCCCAAGCAGGCCATGACCCGTTTGGCCGGCTTGCTGGCCAGCGCCGAGTTGGGCGCCTTGACGACTTGGGTTGTCCGCCGTTTTGTCGCGAAATACAAAGTCAACATGAGCCAAGCCCATGAGGCTGACCCAGCACAATACAAAAGTTTCAACGCGTTTTTCACGCGCGCTTTGCGAGATGGCGCAAGGCCATTGGCCAAGGCCTCATGGCTCAGCCCAGTCGACGGCGCCATCAGCCAATTTGGTCAGATCGAGAAAGACCAAATTTTTCAAGCCAAAGGCCACCACTACAGCACAAGTGCTTTAGTGGGTGGTGACAGCGCACTGGCTGCGCAATTTGAAAACGGCCACTTTGCCACTTTGTATTTGAGCCCGCGCGACTACCACCGCATTCACATGCCTTGCGCCGGCAGATTGCTGCGCATGGTGCATGTGCCCGGTGATTTGTTCTCGGTCAACCCCAGCACCGCCCGTGGTGTGCCCGGTTTGTTTGCCCGCAATGAACGGGTGGTGTGCACGTTTGAGACCGCGCATGGCCCCTTGGTGATGGCCTTGGTGGGTGCGACCATCGTGGGCAGCATGAGCACTGTGTGGCACGGCCAAGTCAACCCGCCTCGGCCCGGCCAACTGCGTGAGTGGCGTTACGAAACACAAAACATTCAACTGGCGCAAGGCCAGGAGATGGGTCGATTTTTATTGGGCTCCACAGTGGTCATGCTGTTTGCCAAAAACAGCATCTCGTTTGCCCAAAATTGGGCAGCGGCTGGGGCCATTCAAATGGGCCAGGCCATGTCAGCGGCTTAGATCTCGATCTTCGAGCCCAACTCGACCACAGAGTTGTTGGGCAGCTTTAAGAATTCGGCTGCAGCGCTGGCGTTCAAGTGCATTTGCGCAAACAACTTTTCGCGCCATGTGGCCATGCCCCCGCCAATGGTGGGGATCACGATGTCACGCGATAAAAAGTAGCTGGTCATCATGGGGTCTAGATCGGCACCATGGCCTTTGATTTGCATCAAGGCTTTGGGCAAATCGGGGTCATTTTTGAAACCGTAATTCACGATCACTTGCCAGCAATCGTGCTTCAGGGCTTCGATCTCTATGCGCTTGTCCAAACGGATCCAGGGCACTTCATGATTGCGCACTGTGACAAATAAATTTTGCCGGTGCAAGACTTTGTTGTGCTTCAAGTTGTGCAACAAGGCGTTGGGCACATTGCCAATTTCTGCGGTCAAAAAGACGGCAGTGCCTTCAACCCGAGCCGGTGGCGCGACAAACACCGCTTCCAAAAAATCTGTGAGCTTGAAGGCGTCAGCGCTTCTGGAAATATTGAGCAAGCGCCGCCCATCGTTCCAAGTCATCATGAGCAAGAAGATGACCCCGCCAATGGCCAAGGGGAACCAGCCGCCGTCAAACAATTTGAGCAAGTTCGAAGACCAAAAGGCCAAGTCAACCACAAAGAAAAATCCGGTGGCGCCCACACACAAAGCCAAGGGCAGTTTCCATGCGTATCGAATCACAAAGAAAGTCAGCACGGTGGTGATCAGCATGTCGGTGCACACCGCAATGCCATAGGCCGCGGCCAAATTGCTCGAAGACTTGAACAGCACCACGGCCAAGACAATGGCCACAAACAAGCCCCAATTGACAAAGGGCATGTAGATTTGTCCGGTCTCTTTCACACTGGTGTGCTGCACTTGCAGGCGCGGCAAATAGCCCAGTTGAATCACCTGCTTGGTCACGCTGAAGGCCCCTGTGATCAAGGCCTGAGATGCGATGACCGTGGCCAAGGTGGCCAAGCCCACCAAGGGCAACAAAGCCCAGTCGGGGGCCATCATGAAGAAAGGGTTTTTAACTGCTTCAGGGTTTTTCAGCAGCAAAGCTCCTTGACCAAAATAGTTCAAGGTCAAGGCTGGCATCACGGTGCTGAACCAAGCCAGGCGGATGGGCTTTTTGCCAAAGTGCCCCATGTCGGCATAAAGCGCTTCACCACCCGTCACGCACAAAACCACCGCGCCCAAGATGATGAAGGTGGTGCCCGGTTGTTCCCAGATGAACATGAGCGCATAGTGCGGGCTCAGGGCCCACAAAATTTCTGGCTGCGTCGCGATTTGTGATACGCCCAATACTGAAAGGGTGATGAGCCAGACCACCATGATGGGTCCAAAAAATTTACCTATGCCGGTGGTGCCGCGCTTTTGCACGAAGAACAGCAAAAACAAAATCACCAAGGTCAAGGGGATCACGGCTTTGGTGAAGTTCGGTGAGATCACCTCCAAACCTTCGACTGCCGAGAGCACCGAGATGGCTGGCGTGATGACGCCGTCACCATAAAACAAACAGGTGCCAAAGATACCAACGATCAACAACAACTTTCTCAGGCCCGGCCTGTCTTTGACCGACTGCAAAGCCAGCGCCAACATGGCCACCAAGCCACCTTCGCCGTTGTTGTCTGCCCGCAGCACCAAGGTGACGTATTTGACCGAGACGATGGTCGTCAACGTCCAAAAGAAAATCGACATGATGCCGTACACGTTGTCTGGGGTAAAGGGCACGTGGCCGGAGCCAAAAACCTCTTTGACGGCATACAGCACGCTGGTGCCAATGTCGCCGTAAACCACGCCGATGGCGCCCAGGGTGAGCGCAGTGAGAGAAGATTTGCTTGCTGACACAAAAAAGTAACCCAGCTTTGGGCTGGGCTAGATAATCAAGGTGAGGGCGATTTTGCGCTTGTCTGAGCAAATTGACCATTGGGGCCAAGCTCTAATAAATCGGATGCCGTCGCATATGTTGCAGCGCAGCAACTTTTCAGGTCGCAAAGAATGCTTTAGTCGTACACTTCGGCGTCTGGGTCAGTCCCCTCGAGCTCATAACTGGCGGCCAACATGGCCAAGCGGCCGATCACGCCGTACATGTAAAAACGGTTGGGCACGCTGGCGCCGGGCTTGACACCCGGTTGCGGCAAATGCGTGCTGTCAGCAAAGGCCAAGGGCACAAAACTGGCGCCGGGGGCGTTGAGGTTTTCATCAATGCCGCGGTCGGCATGGACCCGGTAGAAGCCACCCACCACATAGCGGTCGAGCATGTAGACCACCGGCTCGGCCACCGCATCGTTCATGCGCTCGTTGGTCAACACGCCTTCTTGAATGATCACATCGCTGACGGTTTGTCCGTCTTTGATGACGCTCATTTTGTTACGCGTTTTGCGGTTGAGCACATCCAGATCGGCCACATCGCGCACCGTCATGATGCCCATGCCGTAGGTGCCGTTGTCGGCCTTGACGACCACAAAGGGCTTCTCGTTGATGCCGTACTCTTTGTACTTGCGTTTGATTTTGGTGAGCAATGCGTCGACATTGCTGCGCAAACATTCAATGCCCAAACCTTCCGAAAAATTCACGTCGCCGCATTGATTGAACATGGGGTTGATCAGCCATGGATCGATGCCCAGCAATTTACCAAATCGCTTGGTGACTTCTTCGTAGCTTTGAAAGTGACGGCTCTTGCGCCGCACACTCCAGCCCGCGTGCAAAGGCGGCAGCAAGTACTGCTCATGCAGTTCTTCCAAAATGCCTGGCGCGCCTGCCGACAAATCGTTGTTGAGCAAAATGGTGCAGGGGTCAAAGTCTTTCAAGCCAATGCGGTGATCGGTGCGCAGCACGGGCTCGAGCGTGACTTGCTCACCGCCGGGCAATTCAATCACGGTGGTTTCTTTGACTTCCGGGTTGATCGAGCCGATGCGCACATTCAAACCCGCCATGTGAAAGATGCGCTGCAACTGCACCACGTTGGTCAAGTAAAAAGTGTTGCGCGTGTGGTTCTCTGGAATGATCAGCAGATTCTTGGCTTCAGGGCAAATTTTCTCAATGGCCGCTTGCGCTGCTTGCACCGCCAAGGGCAACATTTCAGGCGATAAATTGTTCCAGCCACCTGGGAACAAATTGGTGTCGACGGGCGCCAATTTGAAACCTGCGTTGCGAATGTCTACCGAGGTGTAAATGGGCGGCGTGTGCTCCATCCACTCCAAGCGAAACCAGCGCTCAATGGCGGGCATGGAGTCCAGCACGCGCTGCTCGAGTTCGTTGATGGGGCCGGTCAAGGCCGTGACGAGATGGGGAACCATTGCAAACCTTTGTTAATTTCGAACTTCACCCTCGCCCAGCACCACGTACTTCAGCGAGGTCAGGCCTTCGATACCGACAGGTCCACGGGCGTGAAATTTGTCGGTGGAGATGCCAATTTCTGCGCCCAAACCAAACTCAAACCCATCGGCAAAACGGGTGCTGGCATTGACCATGACGCTGGCCGAGTCGACCTCGCGCAAAAAGCGCTGCGCATGCATGTGATCGCGCGTCAAAATGGCGTCGGTGTGGTGGCTTGAATAGTGGTTGATGTGCGCAATGGCTTGGTCCAAGCCCTCCACCACTTTGATGCTGATGATGGGCGCCAAGTATTCTTCGTACCAGTCTTGTTCTGAGGCATCAGTGACAAGGGCCTTGGGCACTTGCGACAAAATCGCCTTGGCCTGCGGGCAGCAGCGCATCTCGACGCCTTTGTCTGCGTAGATCTTGCCAATCAAGGGCAAGAACTGGGCGGCCACTGCGCGCGCCACCAGCAGGCCCTCACTGGCATTGCAAGGGCTGTATTTTTGGGTCTTGGCGTTGTCCGCCACTTTGACGGCCATGGCCAGGTCACAGGGGTCGTCTATGTAGGTGTGGCAGTTGCCGTCCAAATGTTTGATGACTGGCACTTTGGCGTCTTGGCTGATGCGCTCGATCAGCCCCTTGCCCCCGCGCGGGATGATCAGGTCAACATACTCGGGCAAGGTGATCAAATGGCCCACGACTTCGCGTTCGGTGCTTTGCACCAATTGCACCGCATCGGCTGGCAAGCCGCATGCCACCAAGGCTTGCTGCACCAAGCGGGCCAAGGCTTTGTTGGACTCGATGGCCTCGGAGCCGCCGCGCAAAATGCAGGCGTTGCCACTTTTGATCGACAAACTGGCCGCCTCAATGGTGACGTTGGGTCGGCTCTCAAAAATCATTCCAAAAACGCCGATGGGCACCCGCATCTGGCCCACACGTATGCCACTGGCTTGTTGCTTCATGCCGATGATCTCGCCGATCACATCGGGCATGGCGGCCAATTGCTCGCAACCTTGGGCGCAGATTTCCAGATCTTTGGCGCTCAGGCGCAAGCGGTCCAGCATCGGCCCGCTCAAGCCAGCAGCGCTTGCGCGCTCAAGATCTTTGGCGTTTTCTTGTTGCAGCGGCGCGCTGTGCTCTCGCAGCAGCGCGGCCAAGTGTTTCAAGGCTTTGTTTTTGTCTGCCGTGCAAGCGCGCGCCATGGCGGCAGAGGCCAGTTTGGCCTGCTGGCCTAAACGCTGCACATACAGCGCCAGCGCAGAGCGTTCAGCGGCGGTTGGGGCGTGGACAGGCTCGTTCATGCGGGTATTTTCGCACTCCTGGCCAAGCGCAACGCCAAACGGTGCAAAGCTTGCCAAGGATCGGTCGGCCAATCGGCCACTTTCAAGCCTTTGACAATGCCATCGACTTGGTGGGCCGATTGCAGCAACTGTGCCAAACGGGTCTGAGACAGCTGAGGCAACACGCGCTCAAAAAGCTTCTCGCGCAGGCCCCAAATGCGCTGCTCACGCAGAGCCATGGGCAAGGGGCGGCCTTGTGCCATGGCGTCTTTGACACGCTTTAAAGCTCGGACGTCTTCAGCCAAAGCATAGTGCACCAACACGGCAGACTCGCCCTCGGCCTGCAAGCCGTCTAACATGCGCTGCACACGGGCGATCTGACCCGAGAGCACGGCCTCTGAGAGTTTGAAGACGTCATAGCGCGCCACATTCAAGACCGCGCTTTCAACTTGCGCTTGGCTCAGTGGCCCCGGCGGATACAGCAAACCGAGCTTTTCAATTTCTTGGTGCGCGGCCAGCAAGTTGCCCTCCACACGGTCCGCAAAAAACTGCAAGCACTGCTGCCCCGCTTGACCAGGCTCGACGCTTTGCGATTGGCGCTGCAGGCGCTGTGCAATCCATTGCGGCAAGGCCTGACGCTCAATGGGGTCGATTTGAATCATCACACCGGAGTTTTCCAAGGCACCGAACCAAGCACTTTTTTTGGTGGCCGCGTCCAAGCGCGGCAGCAGCAGCAAGGTCAGTGTGCTGTCGTTGCCCTGTGCCATTTGTGCCAACTGCGTCAGCATGGCGCCGCCGTCTTTGCCGGGCTTGCCCGAGGGGATCCGAATTTCCAAAATTTGCCGCTCGGCAAACAAGCTCATGCTGCCCCCTGCGGCGAGCACAGCACTCCAATCAAAGTGTGCGCCGGCCACGGTGTGCATGCTGCGTTCGGTGTAGCCTTGGGTTCGGGCCGCTTGGCGAACCGCGTCCGCGGCTTCTTGCACCAACAAGGGCTCGTCGCCGTACAAGGTGTAGAGACTGCGCAAGCCCTTTTGCAAATGGGCCTGGAGTTGAGGCAAGGCCAATTGCATGGCTAAAGTGATTTGAGCGCAGCCAACCTGCGCATGATTTGCTGCACGATGTCGACCTGCATGTCGCGGTACATCATGCTCTCTTCAATCTCTTTGGACAAAGCCGCACTTTCCAAAAAGCTCAAGTCGCGCTGCTGCTGCAACTCCACTTCGGGTATCAAGGTCTTGCCTTGCGCTGTGCGCAGCCGAAACTTCACGCGCAAGCGCAGTTGCAACTCGCGCACTTGGCCCGAGGCGTTCAAACCCACCACCACGCGCTCTCGCAACTCAGAGACGACCTCCAGCACCACCTCGGCCGCAGCCATGTCCTTGGCCTCGCTGAGCACCAGCAAATCGCTCCTGGACATCAGGTTGCGGCGCAACTCTGTGCCCAAGGCCGACTGACGCGGCAAAATCAGAAACAAAGACTTGAAGGCCAGGTCGGCGTTTTGGCGCAATTGAAAACCACAAGCGGTCAAGCCGCTCAAGCTGGCCAAGGCCAGACTGCCCATCGCTACGCGCTTGGCCACAGACAAACCCGTGCGCAAAAACTCGCGCCGGGCTGTGCCTGGTGCGAGGGAGCTGGAGGGGCTTGAGGACAACATGCGCTTAGAGCACCACGTTGACCAAACGGCCTGGCACCACGATGATTTTTTTCGGCGCTGCGCCAGCCGCTTGCTTGTGCACGGCCTCATGGGCCAACGCAGTTTGCTCGATCAAGGCTTTGTCGGCGTTCGCAGGCACCGTCAGCGCCCCGCGCAGCTTGCCATTGATCTGCAGCATGAGTTCAATTTCCTCGCGCTGCAAGGCCGTTTCATCGACCTCGGGCCAGGCCACGTCGAGCAAGTCTCCGAAACATGCGCCATAACCCAACTCGGTCCACAACTGGAACGCCACATGCGGACACGCAGGGTACAAAACTCGCAACAAAATTGAGAAGCACTCTGACAGTGCGGCGCAATCGCCCGCTTGCGTAACTTGCGCCAAGGGCGCGTCTTCCAGCGTGTTGAGCATTTTCATGACAGCCGAGACCACGGTGTTGTACTGCATGCGCTCGTAGTCGTAGTTGGCTTGGCGCAAAACCGAGTGAATTTCAAGGCGAAGTTTTCTCGCATCGGCGCTGAAGGTCAAGGGCGCTGCGCGGTCGATTGTCAAGCCGATTTTCAATGCGCTTTGCGTCTTGACAGCGAAGTTCCAAACACGGCGCAAGAAGCGGTAACTGCCCTCGACTGCAGCGTCGTTCCACTCCAAAGTGGCTTCGGGCGGCGCAGTGAACATGGTGTACAGGCGCGCCGTGTCTGCGCCGTATTTTTCAATCAATTCTTGCGGATCAACCCCGTTGTTTTTGGACTTGGACATGGTGCCCACGCCTTCGTAGTCAATGCGGGTGCCTGCTGGCAGTGAGCCCACCGCCGTTTTCAAACGCGCGTGCGTGACTTTGCCCTCTTCGTCCGAAACGTTCTCGACATCATGCGGCCAGAAATAATCTTTGCCGCCTTTCTCTGTTTTGCGCGAGTAGATGTGGTTGAGCACCATGCCCTGTGTGAGCAATTTGGTAAAAGGCTCATCGACTTTGACCAGCCCCATGTCGCGCATGACCTTGGTCCAAAAGCGCGCGTACAGCAAATGCAAAATAGCGTGCTCAATGCCGCCAATGTATTGGTCCATTGGCATCCAGTAGTCGGCGCCTTGCCCGACCATCTGCTGTGCGTTTTGCGGGTCGCAGTAGCGCATGAAATACCAAGACGAGTCGACAAAGGTGTCCATGGTGTCGGTCTCGCGGCGACCGGCTTTGCCGCACACCGGGCAGACCACGCCGGCATGAAAGCCTTCGTGTTTGTTCAGTGGGTTGCCAGATCCATCTGGGATGCAGTCTTGCGGCAAGATCACGGGCAAATCTTTTTCAGGCACGGGCACCGCACCGTGTTCTTCGCAGTGAATGATCGGGATCGGTGTGCCCCAGTAGCGTTGGCGGCTGATGCCCCAGTCGCGCAAACGCCAAGTGGTTTTTTTCTCGCCCAAACCTTTGGCAGACAAATCGGCAGACACCGCTTCCAAGGCGGCTTTGAAACTCATGCCGTCGTACTTGCCCGAGTTGACCAGCATGCCGTTGGCTTTGTCGGCAAATCCTTCATGCCACTGCGTGTGGCTGAACGTCACGCCCGGCGTTGCCACCACTTGCGCAATGGGCAGTTGGTATTTCAACGCGAAGGCGAAATCGCGCTCATCGTGCGCGGGCACACCCATGACGGCGCCGTCGCCATAACTCATGAGCACGTAGTTGCCAACCCATACCTCAATGGCTTTGCCGGTCAAGGGGTGCGTGACAAACAAACCGGTGGGCATGCCTTCTTTTTCTTTGACGGCCAGCTCCGCTTCGGTGTTGCCGCCTTTTTGGCACATCTCAATGAAGCTGGCCAAGGCCGGTTGCGTGCGCGCAGCGTGTGCGGCCAGCGGGTGCTCGGGCGCCACAGCGCAAAACGTCACGCCCATGAGGGTGTCTGGTCGGGTGGTGAAGACGTGCATCAAGCCGCCTTGAATCAACTCACCGCCTTCTGCACGAATCTCGTGTGGGAAAGCAAAGCGCACCCCGGTGGATTTGCCGATCCAGTTTTCTTGCATCAGCTTGACCCGTTCGGGCCAGCCGGGCAATTTATCGCCCGTGACAAAGTCCAGCAACTCTGGCGCGTATTCGGTGATCTTGAGGTAGTAGCCTGGTATCTCGCGCTTTTCAACCACAGCGCCTGTGCGCCAGCCTTTGCCGTCAATGACTTGCTCATTGGCCAGCACGGTTTTGTCAACCGGGTCCCAATTGACCACTTGGGTTTTGCGGTAGGCAATGCCTTTTTCCAGCATCTTCAAAAACAACCACTGGTTCCACTTGTAGTAAGTGGCGTCGCAGGTGGCCACCTCGCGGCTCCAGTCGATGGCCAAGCCCATGGCCTGCATTTGCTGCTTCATGTAGGCAATGTTTTCGTGGGTCCATTTGGCTGGCGGCACGCCGTTTTTGAGCGCTGCATTTTCTGCCGGCAGGCCAAACGCGTCCCAGCCCATGGGCATCAGCACGTTGAAGCCTTTCATGCGCAGGTGCCGGGTCAGCATGTCGTTGATGGTGTAGTTGCGCACATGGCCCATGTGCAATTTACCGCTGGGGTAGGGCAGCATGGAGCAGGCGTAAAACTTCTTTTTGCTGGCGTCTTCGCGCACGCGGTAAACATCTTGAGCGTTCCACTGGCTTTGCGCCGCGGGCTCAACTTCGAGGTGGTTGTACTTGTCTTGCATAGGGCAAATTGTAGAGGCTCAGCACTGGTGGGCGAGCCGCCGGCAAGGCCACGTCACGCTGGGAGGGAAAATAAAGTCGCGCGTGAATTCAGGGGCGAGGGACCAGGCCTTGCGCAGCCGGTGGCATTGGCCCTGAGCTTAGACCTGAACCTGAGCCTGAACCTGGCTCCGTGGTTGTGGCCACAAACCCGATGCGGCTCAAACCGGCTTGCTGGGCCGTGCCCATGACTTGCAGCACGCGGCCATAGGCCAGCGTTTGGTCGGCCCGCAACTGCACCTCGGTATCAGGGCGGCGACTGGCGATGTCTTGCAAGCGCGCGAGCAAAGTGGCTTCGTCCACGGCTTTGTCGTTGACAAATAATTCGCCTTGGGCGTTCAAAGACAAGCTGATCGACTCGGGGGCCTGGCCAGCCTGGGCAGCCTGGCTTTGGGGCAAGTCCATGCGAATGGCGCTGGTGAGCAAAGGCGCCGTCAAAATGAAAATGACCAGCAACACGAGCATTACATCGACCATGGGCGTGACGTTGATGTCACTGAAGGGCGAAGCCTCTTTAGGCCTTGGAAATCGACCGAAGGCCATGCGCGGTCAGTCCAACTGGCCTGTCAACAATGCCAACAAATCGTGTGCGAAGCCTTCAAGTTCAGCCTCAATGCGTGCAACTTGGCGGCCAAAGACGTTGTAGGCCAAGACGGCCGGAATGGCAACCGCCAAGCCGGCTGCCGTCATGACCAAGGCCTCCCCCACCGGGCCGGCCACCCGGTCCAGGGTGATTTGCCCAGCTTCGGCCATGCCGCTCAAGGCATTGAAGATGCCCCAGACCGTGCCCAAGAGGCCGACAAAGGGCGAGATCGAGCCCGCAGTGGCCAACAGCAATTGGCCCCACTGCAACTTGTGCACGGAGTTTTGCAAACTCTCGCGCAGCACGCGGGTCAATTGCTGGGTGCGATTGCCAGCCGCGGCCATGGTGCCGTCGACTGGGATCAAGGTGGCGCCCAGCAAAGGCAAAACGCAGCCGTCGCGGTCAAATTGCGCTACGCGGGTGTTGGCTTCTTCGAAATGCGCAGCTTGCCAAAAGGCCGCGATGCTTTGGCTCACATCTTGGCCAACGCGTTGCAGCAGCCTGGTTTTCCACAAAATGACCACCCACGTGCTGACCGACAAAGCCAGCAAAGCCACGGTCATGGCGCGAATCACAAAGTCGCCCTGCGCCCAAAAAGTCAAAATGTTCACAGCCACCTCTCCTTAACGCAAGCCCAGCACATCAAACATGTCAAACAAGCCCGTGGAGTGGCCCGCCAAGAAGCGCACGGCGCGCAGACTGCCCTGTGCATAGGTGGCGCGACTGGCCGACTTGTGGGTGATTTCAATGCGCTCGCCGGTGCCTGCAAACAGCACCGTGTGGTCGCCCACGATGTCGCCCCCACGGATACTGGCAAAGCCGATGGTGCTGGGGTCGCGCTCGCCGGTGACGCCTTCACGGGCGTAGACCCCGCAGTCCTTCAAATCGCGGCCCAAGGCCTGTGCGATCACCTCGCCCATTTTGAGCGCAGTGCCCGAAGGCGCGTCGATCTTGTGACGGTGATGGGCTTCGATGATTTCAATGTCGTACCCACTGGACAAGGCCTTGGCGGCCATTTCCAGCAGCTTCAAAGTGACGTTGACGCCCACACTCATGTTGGGCGCCATGACGATGGCCATGCCTTGCGCGAGTTGGGCAATTTCAGCTTTTTGCGCGTCAGAAAAGCCGGTGGTGCCCACCACGGCTTTGAGCCCCAATTGGCGGCAGGCTCTCAAGTGCGCCATGCTGCCCTCGGGGCGAGTGAAGTCAATCAGGCAATGGGCGTGGGACAGCCCTCTTGTTAAATCGGCCGTGACCACCACGCCACTGGCTTGGCCAAAGGCTGCGCCGGCATCACTGCCGATAGCAGGGCTGCTGGGCAAATCCAAAGCACCGGCCAAACGGCAGTCGTGCGATTGGGCCAAGGCCTCGATCAGCATTTGGCCCATGCGGCCCGATGCGCCGGCCACAGCTACGGCATGCACAGGCGTGTGTGAGGAATTGGAGGGTGCTGAGCGAGGCATGATGCAGCTTAAGGTTTGGCCGGCTCAAGCGGTGGGTAGGTGCTGGGCAACGGGGCTGCAGGCGCTGCTGGGCTTGGCTGGCGCACAGGCGCAGGGAATTTGAGCAAGTCTTCTTCTTTGGCTTGCAACTCGATCTGCTTGGGTGCGGTTTTCACGGCCACCAGTTTGGTCACGAACTCGGCTTCGCTGGGCAACTCGTCGCCGCTGACACGCTCGAGCACCTCGTTTTTGAATGACAGGCTCAAACTGAAACTTTGCGGCGCTACGCCTTGGCGCCGGATGGTAAAGACATAGTCCCAGCGGTCGGCATGGAACAAGCTCGAGACCAAGGGTGTTCCCAGCACTTCACGCACCTGCTGGCGCGACAAACCGGGCTTTAACATGTCTTTTTGCTCGCGCGAGACGAAGTTGCCTTGCACCACCTCGGGGATGTAAGGGCGCAAGACGTCCACGCTGACCACGGGGCGCACCACGCTGCAAGCGGACAAGCCGCTCAAAATCAGGGCTGACATGAGGGAAATTGAAATTGATGTTTTCATGGGTGGGCTGCAAGCCATATGATGGGCCCATTGTAGCGGCAGCACGCCCCACCGGGCCTGCGACTTGTGTCATTGCATTGCACTTTGGACCTCATGGACGAACTCAAGAACAACGGCCTCAAAGCCACCTTGCCCCGACTGAAAATTTTGGAGATTTTCCAAAAAGGCCAGCAGCGCCACATGTCGGCCGAGGATGTCTTTCGGCATTTGCTCAGCGACAACGCCGACATTGGTTTGGCCACGGTCTACCGCGTTTTGACGCAGTTTGAGCAAGCTGGCCTGCTCAGCCGCAATCATTTTGAAAGTGGTAAAGCCGTTTATGAGTTGAACGAGGGGCAACACCACGACCACATGGTGTGTTTGGACTGCGGCAAGGTTGAAGAGTTTTATGACGCGCAAATCGAGCAGCGCCAGCAAGATGTGGCCAAAGCCAAAGGCTTCGTGATCGCCGACCACGCCTTGAGCCTGTACGCCCACTGCACGCAAAACCCCTGCCCGCATCGGCCGCTGCGCTGAGCGCAAAGCCCTGGCCTACTGCTGCTGCATGGCGCTGCGCTGACGCTCGATGAAGTCTTGGTAGGTGTCAATGCCGCGCATGTGCAAAATGGTGTTGCGCACCGCTGCTTCTACCAACACCGCGATGTTGCGCCCAGCCACCACCTGGATCACCACCTTGCGAAGGGGAATGCCCAGCACATCTTGGACCAAGGGCTCGGTGGGCATGCGGTCGTAGTCGCGCTCGAGCGTTTCACGGCGCACCAGGTGCACGATCAATTTCAAACGCATCTTGCGGCGCACCGCCGTCTCACCAAAAATAGCGCGGATATCGAGCAAGCCAATGCCGCGCACTTCCAATAAATTCTCCAGCAAACTCGGGCAGCGCCCTTCAATGGTGGTTTGGTTGATGCGAAACAAGTCCACCGCATCGTCTGCCACCAAGCCGTTGCCGCGCGAAATCAGCTCCAGCCCCAGCTCGCTTTTGCCCAAGCCCGACTCACCGGTGATCATCACGCCCAGGCCCAAGATGTCCATGAAGACGCCGTGCATGGTGGTTCGATCGGCAAAGTGCTTGGACAAATAAGCTCTGAGCACATCGATCACAAATGCCGAAGACTCAGGGGTTGCGAACATGGGGATTTGGGCTTGCTCACAAACCCGCAACAAGGCCTCAGGAGCGGCTTGGCCATCGGCCAAAACCAGCACAGGCGGCTCCAATGTCACGATACGTGAAACGCGGCGCGCGCAATCCTCCAAAGAGCCCCGGCTGAGGTAGGCCACCTCACGCTCGCCCAAAATTTGAACCCGGTAGGGGTGGATGTAGTTCAAGTAGCCCACCAAGTCTGCGCCCGATCGCGCCGCCCGCACAGCCACCTCGTCAAAGCGGCGCTCAGAGGCGCCTAGGCCGGCGATCCATTGCCACTTGAGCTTGTCACGGTGGTCTTCAAAAAGCGCGTCTGCGCTGACGGCGGTGGGCTTCATCGCGGGGCCTTTGTTTCTAAGTCAGCTCAAGCATCAGGGGCGCTCAAAGCAATGGGCAACCAATTGGCGATCAGCCCGTGCAAGCTGTCTGCGCTGGGGCTGCTGAACAAGCGGTCTCGCACGTTCGTGTCGCTGAGCAACTCGGCGATTTCCGACAGAATTTCAAGGTGTTTTTGCGTGGCCGCTTCGGGCACCAGCAGAAAAATCAAAAGTTTGACGGGTTGCTCATCTGGGGCATCAAAACCAATGGGCTGGGCCAGCTGAAATACCGCCGCCATGGGCGACTTCAAACCCTTGATGCGGCCATGTGGAATGGCCACGCCGTGCCCCAAACCGGTGGAGCCCAAGCGCTCGCGGGCAAACAAACTGTCAGTCACCAAGGCCCTGGACAGGCCGTGCAAATTCTCAAACAGCAAACCGGCCTCTTCAAACGCGCGTTTTTTGCTGGTGGCGTCAAGGCCCACAAGAACTTGTGTTGAGGGAAGGATGGACGCAAGACGGTTCATATCGAGGGCGGATTATGCACCTGTCTGAACGCTTGACGCAAAAAAAAACCGCAGGCCAAGCCTGCGGTTCGTGCACATGAGGTTGGAAATCACATCATGCGCTTGGGCGCGCTGTGGTGATGGTCTGTGATTCGGTTTTTGTGGCGCACCACTTGACGGTCCAATTTGTCGACCAGTTCGTCCACAGCGGCATACAAATCTTCATGCGCACTTTCAGCGAATAGATCACTGCCTTTGACATGGATGTTGCATTCTGCGCGTTGTCGCTTTTCTTTTTCTTTGATATTTTCGACGGTGAGCAATACTTTGACGTCGACAACTTGGTCAAAATGCCGTGTGATCCGGTCTAACTTGCCTGTTACGTAACTTCGCAGTGCGGGGGTCACCTCGAGGTGGTGACCGCTGATCGTCAGATTCATAAAAAAGCCTCCTGTTGCTCTCTGGGTTGACGCTGCCGCCCGTAGGCGGTTGCGAATCCACTATGCGCCCTCGTTTTCAGAAAAGCAAGCCCCTGTCTGGCAATCCCCTCAATTCAGGCAGATCCATGGGCCAATCAATGGGCCGAGCCACTGTGCAATCGCAAGCGTTTGGCCAAAATAAAGCTCAAGCCACTGGCAAAAGCCCCGAGCAAACCAGCAGCCCAGTAGTTTTGCAAATGCCCCTGCACGTCGCGGCTGAGAATCTGGCCGCCGACCAAGGCGGCCAGGCCCATGGCAAGCGACTGAACCGCTGAGTTGAGGGTCATGAAACTTCCGCGCCGGCGCGGATCGGCCGCTGCGCCTATCAAGGCCATTCCCGGGATCATGCGCCCGCTCATGACGACGAACAAAAAGGAGCTCACGACCAAGACCGCCCACATGGGCAGCGCCTGACTCAAGGTCATGGCCAGCAGCGGAATGGGCATCAGCAAAGCCAGTCTGCGAAAGACATAAGCCTTGCCACTGCGGTCGCTCCAATGCCCCACAAAGCGGGCTGAAATCAGCGTGCACACGCCGCCGCACAAATACACATAGGGGATTTGGTCTGCCCTGAAACCAGCGTTGGCTTGCAAGTACAAGGTGATGTAGGGGATCACGGCAAACCCAGCAAAGACCATGGTAGAGGACAGGGCGAAAGCCTTCAAGTGATTGGGGTCCGTCAAGACCTCGCGCAAACCACCCCAAATGCTGGCGCTGGCCTGCTCGTGGCTGCCATCAGCGGCCAAGTGCCCCTTCAAACTGGGAAGCGTCTTCCAGGCGCCCACCATCAACACCCCCACCATCATGGCAATCGCTAAAAATGGGGCGTGCCAACTGAAGTGGGCGGCCAAGAAAAGTGCCAAGGGCACCCCCGCCACCGTGGCCACTGAAAAAGAGGTCATCACCACACCCATGGCACGGCCGCGCCGCTCGTAGGGAATCACTTCAGCCACGATGGTTTGCGACATGGCCATCAACACGCCGCCAAAAAAACCGGAGGCAATGCGGGCCAGCATCAAGAGCGCGTAGGTGGGCGCTAGGCTACAGCACAGGGCCGCAAGGCCAAACAAGGGGTACAGGGTCAGCAACATGCGTTTGCGCCCAAAGCGGTCGATGTAGGTGGCTGCAATCAGGCCTGACAGCCCGGCCGAGAAGGTGTAGGCCGAGACCAACAATCCAAACTGCCCGGTGGAGATGCCAAACAATTGGGACAGTTGCGGGCCCAGCGGCATCATGATCATGAAGTCCAGCACACTGGTGAATTGGATGCTCGAGAGGGTCAGCAAGAGCCAGCGTTCGCGCCGGGGGGTCAAATGAGTCGTCATGTTTACAGCTTTTCAGTCCGCTTGACTCTATCATCCATGCATGCACTTGGATGAAATGAACTTGCCACAGCGCTCGGGCGATGGCGCCTTGGAGGGGCGCGTCAGCCGCGGCTTGGTGCTGATGGGGGGCGGAGCGCGCACGGCTTACCAAGCCGGCGCATTGCAGGCCTTGGCAGGTTTATTGGCGCAGGGGCCAGCCAAGACCGACCAAAAGTTTCCCTTTGAAGTCTTGATCGGCACCTCGGCGGGCGCTTTGAACGCCACTTACCTGGCCAGCCGCGCTGCAGACGGCTTGGCCGCCATGCAGGGCTTGGGCCAGTTTTGGCAGCAATTGCGGTCCAAATCGGTTTTTCACTTGCCAAATACCCCGATGGCGCCATTTAGCCGCTGGGCCACGGCGCTGGGATTGACGCTGTCGGTGCGGCGCCAAGGCGCGGCGCTGGACAGCATGCCCTTGGTTGACACCTTGCACCGAAGCATTGCCCTGAACGGCATTGAAAGCGCCTTGCGAAGCGGCGCGCTGCAGGCCTTGGCGATCACCGCCTCGAGTTACACCAGCGGTGTGCATTGGACCTTTTGCCAGACTGCCCAAGAAGACGGCACGCAGCACTGGAGCCGCCCTGGGCGGCGCGCGGAGTCGCAGTCGATCACCATTGAGCATTTGATGGCCTCGAGTGCGATTCCATTTTTATTTCCGGCCACACCCCTTTGGGTGGACGGCGGCTTGGAGTACTTTGGCGATGGCTCCATGCGGCAAAGCTCGCCCTTGTCGCCGGCAGTGCATTTGGGCGCCAACCGCATCTTGGCCATTGGCGTGGGCCAACCCCAAAGGGACAGTTTGAGTCAAGACAGTTCGCGCCAAAAACCCAGCTTGGGCAATATTGCAGGGCACGCCATGGCCAGTGTTTTTCATGACACTTTGTTGGCGGATGTGGAGCAAATCCAGCGCGTGAACCACAGCATGCGTCAGTTAAGCCCAGCATTGCAGCAGGCCTTGCCGTTTCAGCAAGTTCAGGTGCTGACCCTGCAGCCCAGCGAGTCGCTGGATGCGCTGGCGCAAGCCTTTGCGCATGAGTTGCCCAAGCCCGTGTTACGGGTGCTCGAGGGCTTGGGTGCGCTGCGCGGTGCGGGCGCGGCGCTGTCGAGCTATTTGCTGTTTGAGCCTGGCTTTGTGCAAGCCCTGATGGAGATGGGCGTGCGCGATGTGGTTCAGCGAAAAGAAGAGTTTTTAAATTTCTTTGCCGACTGAACCCTCGTGGGAGTGCGATAATTCGCCCCATCATTATTTTGGAGATTTGCTCCGTGGAAAGCCACCCCAGTCGGTAGCTTTCGGATGAACCGGGTTCTTGCCCGCATGCTTGCAAGCATGCGCGTGCGCCATTCGTTCGAAAGCTGCCTTGCCCCCATCGCCGCCTTTACGAACCCTTGGCCCCAAGTTATCTTGGGTTGAAAGAGATCCGCCATGCTCAATATTTTTACTCTGGCCAACGGCCGCCTGGTCCAAGAAGAGATCGAAGCTTTAGAAGAATTGTCCAAGTTTCAACCTATTTGGGTTGATCTAGAGTCACCCACGGTTGAAGAGAAACGCTGGATCAAACAGTACTACGGCCTGTCCATTCCGGAAGACGCGATGGACGAGGACATCGAAGAGTCCGCTCGCTTTTACGAAGAAGACAACGGCGAGTTGCACATTCGCAGTGACTTTTTGATTGCCGATGAAGATGCCCCGCGCACGGTGCGCTGCGCCTTCATCTTGAACCAACACAACGCTGATTTGCGCAGCCAAGGCGTGCTGTTTTCGATCCATGACGAAGACGTGCCAGTGTTTCGTCTCTTGCGCTTGCGCGCTCGGCGCGCGCCCGGATTGCTCGAAGACGCCAAAGCTGTTTTACTCAAACTGTTTGACGCCGATGCCGAATATTCGGCCGACACGCTCGAGGGTATTTACGACAAATTGGAAATTGCTGGCAAGCAAGTGCTCTCAGGCGATGTGACCGACGCCATGGCCGGCGAAGTCTTGGGCGCCATCGCGCGGCAAGAAGATTTGAACGGACGCATTCGCCGCAACGTGATGGACACCCGCCGCGCGGTCAGTTTCATGATGCGCAGCAAAATGCTCAATGCTGAGCAGTTTGAAGAAGCGCGGCAAATTTTGCGCGACATTGACTCTCTTGACTCGCACACCGAATTTTTGTTTGAAAAGATCAACTTTTTGATGGATGCCACGGTGGGTTTCATCAACATCAATCAAAATAAGATCATTAAAATTTTCTCTGTGGCCAGCGTCGCTTTGCTGCCGCCAACTTTGATCGCCAGTGTCTATGGCATGAACTTTCAGAACATGCCAGAGCTGTCGCAAAATTGGGGCTACCCCTACGCACTGGCCTTGATGGCCGCCAGCGCGGTGGTGCCCATGTGGTATTTCCGCAGGCGCGGTTGGCTCAAGTAAAGCGCTGCAAAAATTCAGCCACGATGGCTGCGCTGTAGCGGCTGGCCACCTCTTGGATGAACTTCGTGAAGTCGGTGTGCGCGTCGTCGTCGGCACGGTCCGAGATGGTGCGCAGCACCGCCAAGGGCACGCCGTAGTCATGACAGACTTGCGCCAGCGCTGCGCCTTCCATTTCAACGGCAAGCGCCTGGGGCAAGGCTTGCTGCAAGCGCCGACTTTCTGCGGCACTGGCGACAAATTGGTCGCCACTCAAGACCAAGCCTTGGTGCACTTGCACATGCTGCAGTCCAAAGTTTTGAATGCTCTGCAGACTTAAAAATGGACTGGCTTCATGGGCATGCCTGACTTGCCCCAGCACCGCGTGTGCGCTTTCCACCAAGGCTTGCGTCATGCGGGGGTCTGTGGCAAAAAATGCACGGCCGGTCAAGGGAACTTCATATTGAGGGAAAAGGGGCGAGGCATTCATGTCGTGCTGCAACAAGTCAGTGGCCACCACCACATCGCCCACCTTCATGCTGCGCGCCAAGCCACCGGCAACGCCCGTGAACAATACGCGCTGCACGCTAAAACGCTCGAGCAAAACGGTGGCCGTGCTGGCAGCGGCCACTTTGCCAATGCGCGACAAAACGGCCACCACCTCATGGCCATGCCAATGGCCCAGCCAAAAGTCTCGGCCCGCCACAGTTTCACAATGTGCATCGGGCATGCAGGCCAGCACCGCGGCCAACTCCTCTTGCATGGCCCCCACCAAAGCGATGTGCGCCATCAGTTTTTGTCGCGCAGCTCCCGGCGCAAAATTTTACCCACAGCAGTTTTGGGAAGCTCCGTGCGGAACTCCACCACCTTGGGTTGTTTGTAGCCGGTCATGTTGGTGCGGCAGTATTCGCGCACATCGGTTTCGGTCAATGCGGGGTCTTTTTTCACAATGACCAACTTGACCGCTTCGCCTGTTTTCTCGTCAGGCACGCCCACTGCTGCGCACTCCATGACGCCGGGGCAAGTTGAAACCACTTCTTCAACTTCGTTGGGATAAACATTAAAGCCGCTGACCAAAATCATGTCTTTTTTGCGGTCCACAATTTTGAAAAATCCGCGGGCATCGACCACGCCAATGTCGCCTGATTTGAAGTAGCCATCGGCCGTCATGACGCGAGCTGTTTCGTCAGGGCGCTGCCAGTACCCGGCCATGACTTGCGGGCCTTTGATGGCGATCTCACCCGGCTCGCCCAGCGCAGTGACCTCGTTGCCTTCGTCGTCCAGCAACTTCATCCACGTGCTGGGAATGGGCACGCCGATGGTGCCAGTGAACGAGGTGCTGGTGGTGGGGTTGCAACTGGCCGAGGGGCTGGTCTCAGACAAGCCATAGCCCTCGCAAATGGGACAGCCGGTTTTCTCCAACCACAGCTTGGCCACCGAACTCGTGACCGCCATGCCCCCGCCCACGGAGACTTTCAAGTTGCTCCAATTGACTGTGCCAAAGTCGGGGTGGTTGGCCAAGCCGTTGAACAAAGTGTTCACCGCTGGAAAACTGTGGAAGGTGTGTTTGGACAACTCTTTGAGCACCGCCGGCAGGTCGCGCGGATTGGGAATCAAAATGGTTTTCCCACCCGTGCGCATGCCCAGCATCATGTTCACCGTGAAAGCAAAAATATGGTACAGCGGCAAAGCGCAAACCGAGGTTGACTGCTCGTTGGCCGGCACGCGCTTCATGACAGGGTCGTTCCAAGCTTCAGACTGCAGCAAGTTGGCAATCACATTGCGATGCAGCAAGACTGCGCCTTTGGACACCCCCGTGGTGCCGCCGGTGTATTGCAAGACCGCGATGTCTTCGGGGCCCACGACCGGTTTGGCAAATGCTGCTTGCCGGCCCTGTGACAAAGCCGCATTGAAGCGCACGGCTTTGGGCAAAGAAAAATCGGGCACCATTTTTTTAACGGAGCGCACCACATAGTTGACCAACGCGCCTTTGGCCCAACCCAGCATGTCGCCCATGGCGCATAAAACAATGTGCTCAACCTGCGTTTGCTCTTGGCATTTTTGCAAGGTGCTGCAGAAATTCTCAATGATCACAATCGCTTTGGCACCCGAGTCTTTGAGCTGGTGCTCCAACTCGCGCGGGGTGTACAAAGGGTTCACATTGACCACCACCAGGCCTGCGCGCAAGATGGCGGCCACCGCCACGGGGTATTGGGGCACGTTGGGCATCATGATGGCCACGCGGTCACCTTTGACCAAGCCGAGCGATTGCAAGTAGGCCGCCAGTGCTTGACTTTTCAAGTCGGTCTCGCGGTAGCCTATGTCTTTGCCCATGAAGCTGTAGGCGGTGCGATCGGCGTATTTGGCAAAGCTGTCTTGCATCAAACCCACGAGGGAGCTGTACTGCGAGGCGTCAATGTCCGCAGGTACACCTTCGGGGTAACTGCTGAGCCAAACGCGGTCTGTTGTCATGGATTACTCCACGGCTTTGCACATGTCTTCAACTACTTTTTTGGCGTCTCCAAAGACCATCATGGTTTTGTCCATGTAGAACAATTCGTTGTCCAAGCCCGCATAACCCGCGGCCATGGAGCGTTTGTTGACGATCACTGTTTTGGCTTTGTAGGCTTCCAAAATTGGCATGCCATAAATCGCACTGCCCTTGATGTGTGCGGCCGGGTTGACCACGTCATTGGCGCCCAAGATGATGGCCACATCGGCTTGGCCAAATTCACCGTTGATGTCTTCCATCTCAAAAACTTGGTCGTAGGGCACTTCGGCTTCGGCCAGCAACACATTCATGTGGCCCGGCATACGGCCGGCCACAGGGTGAATCGCGTACTTCACGGTGATGCCTTTTTCGGTCAGCTTGGCGGCCAGTTCTTTGACCGCATGCTGCGCGCGTGCCACAGCCAAGCCATAGCCGGGCACGATCACCACGGTCTCGGCGTTGCCAAGCACAAAGGCGGCGTCGTCGGCGCTGCCGCTCTTGACGGGGCGCTGCTCGGTGCTGCCCGCTGCAGCCGCGCCAGCCTCGCCGCCAAAGCCGCCCAAGATCACATTGAAGAAAGAGCGGTTCATGGCCTTGCACATGATGTAAGACAAGATGGCGCCTGAGCTGCCCACCAAGGAGCCGGCAATGATCAACATGCTGTTGTTCAAACTAAATCCAATGCCAGCAGCGGCCCAGCCCGAGTAGCTGTTGAGCATGGAGACGACCACCGGCATGTCAGCCCCGCCAATCGGGATGATGATCAGCACGCCCATGACAAAAGCCAAGGCCAGCATGGCAAAAAAGGCGGGCCAACTGCCCGTGAAAGTGAACACCAGCCCCAAAGCCACGGTGGCCAAACCCAAGATCAAATTGAGTTTGTGCTGCCCTGCAAATTGCACCGGCGAGCCTTGGAACAAACGGAATTTGTATTTGCCCGAGAGCTTGCCAAAAGCGATGACGGAGCCGCTGAACGTCAGCGCGCCAATGGCCGCGCCCAAGAACAACTCCAAGCGATTGCCAGCTGGAATTGCCATGCCCTTGGCCACGATGCCAAAGGCATAAGGCTCGGCCACAGCAGCAATGGCGATGAACACCGCAGCCAAGCCGATCATGCTGTGCATGAAGGCCACCAGCTCGGGCATCTTGGTCATCTCCACTTTTTGTGCCATGTAAGCACCCAAGCTGCCGCCGACCAATAAGCCGGCTAACACATAGGTCATGCCCATGGCTTTGCCGCCTGAGAGCTCCACGATCAAGGCCGCCGTGGTCAGCGCAGCAATGGCCATGCCGATCATGCCGAACATGTTGCCGCGAATCGATGTGGTGGGGTGCGACAAGCCCTTTAAGGCCTGAATGAAGCAGACGCTGGCAATCAAATACATCAGCGTGACAAGGTTCATGCTCATGCTGCCTCTCCTGATTTAGCGGCAACTTTTTTGTCTTTTTTCTTGAACATCTCCAGCATCCGACGGGTGACCAAAAAGCCACCAAACACATTGACCGCCGCCAGCGTCACTGCCAGCACGCCCATGGTTTGGCCCAAGGCGGTTTCGGTCAAGGCGGCGGCCAACATGGCGCCCACAATGACGATGGCCGAGATGGCGTTGGTGACAGCCATCAAGGGCGTGTGCAAAGCCGGCGTGACGGTCCAGACCACGTGGTAGCCCACATAGATGGCCAGCACAAAAATAATCAAATTCAGGAGGGTGGGTGACACTGCTTCCATGAGGGATCTCCGGTTTCTTTAATTCATTTGCGTTTGACTTGGCCGCCCTGCGTCATCAGGCAGGCTGCCACGATGTCGTCTTCCAGGTCCACTTTGAAGGCGCCATCGGCGGCCAACACCAGTTTCAAAAAGTCCAGCACATTGCGCGCGTACAGCGCCGAAGCGTCTGCCGCGACCAAGGCCGGTAAATTGGTCTCGCCCACGAGCGTCACGCCGTGCTTGACCACAGTCTTGCCCGCTTCGGTGAGCAGGCAGTTACCGCCAACACCGTCGGCGGCTTTGCCCGCAGCCAGGTCCACAATGACCGAGCCAGGCTTCATGCTCTTGACCATGTCCTCGGTGACCAGCACGGGCGCTGCGCGGCCCGGGATCAACGCTGTAGAAATGACCACGTCGGCCAAAGCCACGCGCTTGGCCACCTCGACTTTTTGCCGCTCTAACCAGCTAGGCGGCATGGGCCGGGCGTACCCCCCCACGCCTTCGGCGGCCTCTTTTTCTTCGGCGGTTTCATAAGGCACATCGATGAACTTACCGCCCAAAGATTCGACTTGTTCTTTCACGCTGGGACGCACATCGGAGGCCTCGATCACAGCGCCCAAGCGCTTGGCCGTGGCAATGGCCTGCAAGCCCGCCACGCCCACGCCCAAAATCACCACGCGCGCGGCCTTGACCGTGCCCGCCGCCGTCATGAGCATGGGGAAAAAGCGCTGGTAGCGGTCTACCGCCACCATCACCGCCTTGTAGCCCGCGATGTTGGCCTGCGAGGACAACACATCCATGCTTTGCGCGCGGGTGGTGCGCGGCGCCGCTTCCAGCGCAAAACTGGTCAAGCCGGCAGCGGCCAATTGGGCCAGGCCCTCAGCGTCAAAGGGGTTGAGCATGCCCACCAAAGCTGCGCCGGACTTCATCTGCGCGAGCTCTTGAGGGGAGGGGGCACTGACTTTGAGCACCAATTCACAACCGAACGCGCCTTGCGCATCGGTGATCTCGGCGCCTACGGCTTGGTAAGCAGCATCGATCACGCTGGCGGCCACACCGGCGCCGGACTGAACGTGCAAGCTGTGCCCTTGGGCTTTGAGTTTTTTGGCCGTCTCAGGCGTCAAGGCGACGCGAGTTTCACCTGGACGGGTTTCGGCTGGAACGCCTATGCGCATAAATGTCTCCTGAAGGCAGAATTGACGCCATTGCCAAGCCAGCCCTGCGTGAGCAGGTACCCAACTGTACGAAGGCTTATTTGCTGGAGTATTGTGCTTGAAAAATAAGGTTTTACAGCCGGCCTGGCTGAAACACCATTGATCCCGGTCAAAGCTTCTATCGGGTCATCTCTAAAGTTGGAGGGTGGCTCAGCAGCGCTTTAGGGCGCCGTACTGACTTTGGCACCCGCAGCCACCTGGTCCAAACGGGCTTGCTCGGCCAAGACCTTGGCCACGTAGCCCCCGTCATTTTCAACAGCGTCGCCGCCCAAGTAGTACAGCAAGCCCTCCTCCACCGAACCACCCTTCATGCGCACATACTCTTTCAAGACCGCCACCCCCACACGCAAATTGGTCAAAGGGTCAAACGCGGCCATGTTGCCACCGTAGGGCTCATACCGTTTGGCATGGATGCCCGTCATCACCTGCATCAAGCCCTGCGCCCCGACTTGACTTTGAATGTAGGGGTGAAAATTGGACTCAATCGCCATCACGGCCAAAATCAAATGCGGCGCCAACTTGCTCGATTTAGACAGCACGTACGACTCGGCCACCAAAGCGGCCAGAGGTTCTGGTGCGATTCGGTATTTTTGCGAGAGCCATGCCGCCACTAGCGCTTGCTGTCGCGTGACGTCTTTCAAATCCGTGGCCGTCACGCGCTCCACAGTATTGAGCGGCTCCCACCACAAGCTGACCTGGCGCTCGCGCAGCCATTGGTAGACATAGACTTCGCCCGCATTGAGCAGGTCGGGGCGAAGGGCCAGCACGCTGACGGCCAAAACCACCGCCAGCCCGAGCATGGCCAAGCTGCTGTGCGTGAGGCTGAAAACGCCGCGCCCTACATCGCGGATGAAGGTGCTCAAAGACTGGTGCAGCAGGGCTAATTTGGACATGTGTGCGCCAAGTATAGGTTTGGCAGCTTGGCCATGCAAAACATCAGAGAGATAATTGGGCTTATGAAGCACCACCGCATTGTTGTTGGCCTGTCTGGCGGCGTAGATTCCGCCGTCACAGCGCATTTGCTCAAAAAGCAAGGCCATGAGGTGGTCGGTATTTTCATGAAAAATTGGGAAGACGATGACGACAGCGACTACTGCTCGTCCAATGTCGACTTTGTCGATGCTGCGGCCGTGGCCGATGTGCTGGGCATTGAGGTGGAACACGTCAACTTTGCTGCCGACTACAAAGACCGCGTGTTTGCAGAGTTTTTGCGCGAATACCAAGCCGGGCGCACACCCAACCCCGATATTTTGTGCAACGCCGAGATCAAGTTCAAATCTTTTTTAGACCACGCGCTCCAAGTGGGGGCAGAAAAAATTGCCACTGGCCACTACGCGCGGGTGCGCCTGAATGCGCAAACCGGCTTGCATGAGTTGCTCAAAGGTCTGGACAACAGCAAAGACCAAAGTTATTTTTTGCACCGTTTGAATCAAGCGCAACTTTCCAAAACCTTGTTTCCGGTTGGCGAATTGTTGAAATCGCAGGTGCGCCAATTGGCCGAAGAGCTGGGCCTGCCCAATGCCAAGAAAAAAGATTCCACCGGCATTTGCTTCATTGGCGAGCGACCTTTCAGAGAATTCTTAAACCGCTACATCTCCAAAGAGCCCGGACCGATCAAAGACCCTGCGGGCCGCAACATCGGCCAGCACGTGGGCCTGAGTTTTTACACCTTGGGCCAGCGCCAAGGTTTGGGCATTGGCGGCATCAAAGCCAAAGGCGCGCAGCGCGGCGGCGGCGAGCACACGCCTTGGTTTGTGGCACGCAAAGACATGGCGAAAAACATTTTGTGGGTGGTGCAAGGGCACGATCACCCTTGGTTGTTGTCACCGCAGTTGCAAGCGGCCAACGCCAGTTGGTGCGCGGGTGCAGCGCCAGCGCTGGGGCACTATGCGGCCAAGACGCGCTATCGTCAAGCCGATGCGCCGTGCGCCATGCCTAGCGCACTTGAATCGAGTTTTTCACTTGCGTTTGATGAGCCGCAGTGGGCCGTCACGCCGGGGCAAAGTGCGGTGCTGTATGCCGGTGAGGTGTGTTTGGGGGGTGGGGTGATTGACAACGCAAGTGCGCTGCAATAGCACTGACCAACTCAGGGCTTGACTTTTCAAGCTGGTTTTTAAATGCTTTAAGCTGTGAACCCATGAACCTTCGAATCATCTCAAGCCTTTTGCTGTCGCTGATGTGCTCTGCTGCAATGGCCATCTCTTTGAGCATTCCCAAAACTCTCATTGATGGTGCAGTCGCAAAGAAATTTCCGAAAGAAAAGTTGACCATCACATTGGACAAACCCAGCACCAAGTTCAACAAAGATCGGCAAAAGATCGAGCTGTGTGGGACATGGGCCAGCAAAGTGCCCCAACGCTCCGGTGAGTTTTGTGTCGACACTCAGCCTGTCTGGAACAAGGCCAAGGGAGACATCGAAATCTCCAAAGTGAACATCTTGAAACTCACTGCCGGGGATGACAAGGAACTGCCAAGCGCAGTGGCCAGCACTTTGAATGCCACACTTTTGACTTTGCTGGACGGCACGTCGGTTTATCACGTGCCGGACATGGTGGGAAAGCGTCTTGAATCGATTGAAGTTCAAGAAAGCAGTTTCAAATTGATTTTCTGAAACTTGTTTCCAACAGGGTCATGGGCTGCTGTCGATGCAGTCATGCTGGCTCAATCGGCCTTGATGTTCGCGGCCTTGACCACCGCGCCATAGCGCAGCAAATCGCGCTGCATGTCTTGCCCAAACTTCTCAGCGCTGCCTGGGCTGGCAGTGATGCCAAGGCCGTTCAGGCGCTCGCGCACAGCAGGGTCATTCAATACGGCATTGAGTTCTGTGTTGAGTTTGTCCACAATGGATTTGGGCGTTTTGGCAGGTGCCAAGAGGCCCACCCAAGAGTTGATGTCAAAGTCGGGCAAGCCGTTTTCAATGAAGGTGGGCACATCGGGCAATGAACTGGCGCGCTGCGCGCTGGAGACGGCCACCGCATGCAGCTTGCCTGATTTGACGTGCGAGATCGCGCCTGCAATGGCAGTGTAGACCAAAGGAATGTTGCCGCCCAACACATCGGTCATGGCTTGACCGCCCCCCTTGTAAGGGATGTGGGTGAGGTTGGCGCCGCTTCGCTGCTGCAGCAGTTCGCCGGCAATGTGCGGCGTGCCCCCTGTGCCCGATGTGCCGTAAGAGAGACCTCCGGTTTGCGTCTTCGACAAGGCAATCACTTCCTTCAAGCTCTTGGCTGCCAAGCCTGGGTATGAAACCAAGATCAAGATGGCATCACCGATCTTGCCCACAGGGGCAAAGTCTTTAGCGGTGTCAAAACCCACTTTGGCAAACACATGCGGGTTGATGACCAAGGTGCCATCAAAACCCAGCAGCAAGGTGTAGCCATCGGCTTCGGCCGATGCCACGAGTTGCGTGCCGATGTTGCCCGACGCACCGGGCTTGTTGTCCACCACCACTTGCTGGCCCAGGCGCTTGGACAACTGCTCCGCAATCAAGCGGCCACTGGTGTCCGTCACGCCACCCGGGGTGAAGGGCACGATCAGTCGAATCGGTTTATTGGGGTAGGCGGCTTGTGCCCAGGCCGTGCCCGCGCACAGAGAAAAAGCGCTGCACACACAAACCAGCAAAGCTTGGGCCCACAAGCTTTGCATGCCATTTTGGGTTTCGATTTGACGCTTGTCTCTCATGGCGCACCTCTTAGGGTTTTTGAATTATTTGATTTGCAAGACCTGGCTGATTGTGACATCGGCAACAGGAACATCTGTGAATGAACTGACAACACCTGTGGCTTGCGCTGCAATGGCGTCCACCACTTCCATGCCTTGGACAACGGCGCCAAATACAGCATACCCCGGATTGGCTGCATTGCGGTAATCCAGGGCCGCGCTGTTGTTCACCAAGTTGATGAAGAACTCCGATGTTGCTGAGTTCGGTATGCTCGTGCGCGCCATGGCCACAGTCCCGCGCAGATTTGAAAGCCCCTTGTTTGTCTCAAGCACAATGGCTGGGCTTTGCCCGGTTTTTTTCACCATGCCACTTGTAAAGCCTCCTCCTTGAATCACAAAGCCGGCGATTACCCGGTGAAACAAAGTGCCTGTGTAATATCCGCGTGCGATATAACCAAGGAAATTATCCACCGTCACTGGCGCTGCACTGGGGTCTAGTTCAAGGGTGATACTGCCTTGGCCAGTGACCACTAAAACCTGGGGTTTAGGCACGGTCAGTGAAGTGCTGTAAAGCGCCTGCCCCTCTGCAGACTCGACGCTGAAATCAAAGTCACCCACAGCAGTGACATTGCAATTGAGCAGCAGCAAATCCGTTGTGCTGCTGGACGCAAAGCTCTGATTGGAACAAAACCCATTGGTCTTCACAACCATCGAGGATCTCAAGGACTGACCGCCGATGTAAATGCTGGCAGTTCTACCGTACTGCAGTGACTGAACTTTGACTGCGGTCACCACCGGCGGGAAACTCGCACCACCCCCGCAGCCGCCAAGCAGCAACAAGGCGATGCAACTGAGAAAAAATTGGCAATAGATCATTTGTTTAAAGAGTTTAAAGGGGACGGTATTTAAAGGGTTAAAGGGGACGCTACCCCTTTAAAAAAAGGGTAGCGTCCCCTTTAAATCGTCCCCTTTAAATCCTTTAAACGTCCAGTGTGAGTTTACTGGGCTGGCGTTTTTCTGCAGCAAATCGCAGCAAGGCGGCGCTTCTGAAGATGCCATGCGCAAACTTGCCGTAGGGCAGTGTCAGGAATAAAGCCATGACCAAGGCCAAGTGCAGCGCCAACAGCATGGGCATTGCAGGCGTGTGCCGTGCTAGCATCAAGGCCAAGCCCGAAGTGCTGATCAAGAACAACAGGGCGATGAAACCACGGTCCATGGCGCGCTGGTGCACGTCGCCTTGCTCGGGGTGGCGTTGCAAATTCAAACGCCACAAACCCAAAGTGCCTAAAGCCAAAGACACACCGCCTAAACTGCCCAAAATTTTGGGCAAGCTGCTCCAATCGTATGGCGCTGACCAGCCCAGTGCATAGTGATAAAGCGTGGCCACGCAGGTGGCTGCAAAACACAGCATGAAGCCATAAAACGTCAGGTGATGGGTGCGCTTGCGCGCCAGCGTCCATGCATCGTCTTCGTTGTTGCAGCCCAGGCCGTGGCCGCCGTCCAAATAGGTAAGGCGCAGCACATCGTTCGTGGCCTCAGCTGCAGCGGGGCCGGTCATGTCCTCGCCGCTGGTGGCGGGCTTGAGGTCTTGCCAAAATTTCTTCACACCCAAACTCAAGGCCAGCACAGCCCATAGAAAAATGGGTGCAAATAAACTGACCATCAAATTGTGTGGAAACAATGCATAAAAATTGCCTTGCTCGGGCGCCCCCCACAGGTTGCCATTGCGCGCCAATGCCAAGCCTAAAAACAAGGCCAGCGCGCCCGCCAAAGCCAAGGACAGCGTCAAGCCATTGCGCTGGTACAAACGGCCAAAAGACGGCGGCCACGCGTAGTCCGCATAAGTTTGACCGCGCACTTGCGCCATGGCTTTGGGCACGTTGATGGCAAATTCATGGGGCGGTGCATATTGGCAGGCATGCAAACAAGCGCCGCAGTTGTGGCACAAATTGGCCAAGTAGTGGATGTCGGCTTTGCCAAATTCCAAGCGGCGCGTCATAGCCGGAAACACAGCGCAAAAGCCTTCACAGTAGCGGCAGCCATTGCAAATTTGCATTTGTCTGGCGACTTCTTGTTCGGGGGCGCTCAAAGGCGCTTGTGCGCTCTTGTGCAAAGGCAACTCCCACGTAGACGATGCATTGGCCAAAGCTTTGGCCTCTTGCGTCAGTTGTTCCAGGGTTTTCATGCTTGTACGTTTTTAAGCTGACGTTGCCAGGGTCGATGGCATGGTGTCACGGGCCAGCGAAGGCATGCGCCCAGCGCTGCCCAAGGCTGCATAGGCGGCCTGTTCGCCAGCTATGCGGCCAAAGGCCGTGCCGATGGTCATGCCCACGCCAGCGGTGTAGCCCTTGCCCAAAACATTGCCGGCCATCATCTCGCCTGCCACAAACAAATTGGGGCTGGCCTGGCCCGCAAAGTGAACAGCCGTGGTCTCGTCCGTTTTCAGGCCCAGGTAAGTAAAGGTCACGCCTGGCTTGACGGGGTAGCTGTAAAAGGGGGCCGTGTCGATCGGCAAGGCCCAATGTGTTTTGGCTGGGCTGAGGCCTTGGGTATGGCAATCGTCCAAGATGGTGTGGTCAAAATGGCCGGGCACACAGGCTTTGTTGTAATCGTTTAAGGTGGTCATGAAGCTGTCCACATCGAGGCCTATTTTTTGCGCCAGCTCGGGCAACGTGTTGGCTATGACACCTTCAAACACGGGCGGCATGAAACGGCCAACAGCTTTGGCATCTGAAATGGAGTGGCCAATTTGCCCTGCTTGCTGAGCCACCAAGCGACCCCAAATTGCGTAGCGTTTGGGCCAGAAGTCTTCGCCTTCATCGTGAAAACGCTGCCCCTTTTGATTCACCACCACACCCAAGGTGACGCAGTCGATGCGCGTGCAAATACCGCCGTCATACAGCGGCGCGCGCGCGTCAATGGCCACCATGTGGGCTTGCGTGGGGTCGCCAATTTTATCTGCGCCTTGCGCCAACATGTTTTGCAGTAATACACCTTGGTTGTAGCGCGTGCCGCGTATTAAAAAATTATCAGCGGTCCATTCACCGAGTTCATTTTGACCCCACGCTTGGCGCAACCATTCGCGGTTGGATTCAAAGCCGCCCGCAGCCATCACGCAAGTTTTGGCCGTGATGCGTTCTGTGCGAAGCACAGTGCCATCGTCCGACTTGTGTTTCAAGTGCGCGGCCACAAAGCGGCCTTGCGCGAGCTCAATTTCAGCGACTTCAGCGTTGTACTGAATTTGAACGCCTGCATTTTGGGCGCTTCGGTAATAGGCGTTGACCAAGGCCTTGCCCCCGCCCATGAAAAATGCATTGGTGCGCGCTGTGTGCAACGCACCCGAGAGCGAAGGCTGAAAACGCACGCCATGCTTGAACATCCAAGGGCGGCAATTTGCAGAATGGCGAATGGCCAAACGTGCCAAGTGTTCGTTGGTCAGTCCTGAGGTGACTTTCAAAAGGTCTTGCCAAAATTCTTCTTCCGGATAGGCCTCTTGCAACACATCTTGCGGTGCGTCGTGCATGCAGCGTAAGTTGCGGGTGTGCATGGAGTTGCCCCCGCGCCATGCACGCGGCGCAGACTCGAGCAGCATGACACTGGCGCCCGCTTCGCGCGCCATGAGCGCTGCACACAAGGCAGCGTTGCCCCCGCCTATGACCAATACATCACACTGCATGTTGAAAAATAGCTCAATCGGCTTTGATGTCAGCGCGCTTGACGATGTCGCTCCAGATGCGCTGCTCATCTTTGATGAAGGCAGCAAATTCGGAAGAGGGCCCGCCGCCTCTAACCGCATTGTCAGTGGCAAAGCGCTCCGTCACAGCGCTTGAGCGCAGGGCTTTGTAGGACTCTTCTTGCAAGCGTTTGACGATCTCAGGCGGTGTGCCCGCTGGCGCCAAAATGCCATACCACTGCGAAGTTTCAAAATCTTTGAAGCCCAATTCAGCCACCGTAGGCACATCGGGCAAGGCAGGAATGCGCTGCTGCGTGCCCACCGCAATCGCACGCAATTTGCCGCTGCGAATGTGCGCGCCCAAGGCTGGCATGCCGGCCGAAGAGGCCTGCGTGCGACCGGCCAGCAAGTCGGTCAACTGCGGGCCCGTGCCGCGGTAGGGGATGTGGGTGATGTACATGCCTGTGACCAGTTTCAAATACTCCATGGCCAAGTGGCCTGCACTGGCGTTGCCCGCTGAGCCGTAATTGAGTTGCCCAGGATGCGCCTTGGCGTAGGCCACAAACTCTTTGAAGTTTTTAGCGGGCACGTCGGGGTGGATCACAAACACATTGGGCACTTTAGCCAAAAGCGTGACGGGCACAAAATCTTTGTTCACGTCATACGGCTGGTTTTTCAGCATGTAGGGGTTGACTGCCAAGGTTCCCACGTGCCCTAAGATGATGGTGTAACCATCGGGCGCAGCTTTGGAGACGTCGATCATGGCCGTGACGCCAGCGCCACCCGGTTTGTTTTCCACATACACACTCACGCCAAGTTGCTTGGTCATTTCTGCGGCCACAGAGCGTGCCACAATTTCACTGGTGCCGCCAGGGGCAAAGGGCACCACAAAGCGAATGGCTTTGCTGGGCCACGGCGCTTGTGCCTGCGCTGTTTGGCCTGTGGCCAAACCAACCGCAAAAAATGCGGCCAAGCTGCCCATGCCAAGCAAGCTGCGAAATGTGTGTGCAAGAGCGTTCATGTCTGTCCTATTGAATGTCTGAAAATGAATGCGGCATACTAAATTTTGCCAGATTAAAACTGATAGCGACGCAATCCGCCATCCACCGGAATCACTGCGCCCGTGATGTAACTGGCCAAGGGCGATGCCAAAAATGTGACCAAGTTGGCCATGTCTTCGGGCTCGCCATAGCGGGCCATGGGGATTTCATTTTCACACTGCCACTGGCGGTACTCGGGCGTGTAGTTTTTGAAAATTTGCTCCGAGTGAATGCGCCCAGGCGGCACGCAATTGACCGTGATGCCGTGCGGCCCCACCATGCGCGAGAGGCCTTTGGCCCAGCTGTGGATGCCGGCCTTGGCACAAAACGCGCCGTTGACATGGTCGGGCTCGCTCTTACCCGTGATGTTGATGATGCGGCCCCATTTGCGCGCCATCATGGAGTCGACCAAGGCGTCGGCAATTTGGCGTGGGCGGTGAAAATTCAAAGTGAGGGCTTCTTGCCAAGCCTCTTCGCTCACGTGCAGGTCTTTGAAGCTGCGTGAGCCGCCCGCGTTGTTCACCAAAATGTCCACGTGCCCCAGGCCTGCCATGGCCGCCGCGCTGAGCTTTTGCGCTGCATCTTCTGGGTAAAGGTCTGACTCGATCACCACGGGGCGATGCCCGCCAGCCGCTTGAATTTGATCTGCCACTTCTTTCAGTTTGTCAGCACGACGAGCTGAGATAGCCAAGCGCACACCTTCGGCGGCCAAAGCGATCGCGATACCCCGACCGATGCCCACACTGGCGCCAGTGACCAAGGCGGTTTTGCCTCTCAATTGCAAGTCCATGAAGTTGCCTCAGTGGGTTAGGTGAATTTTTCGGTGAATGTGGCGCGTGGCACGCCAGACCGCCCACAACACCAAAGGAATGCTGACCCCGGCGGCCACCTCGGGTTGAATCGGCACGCCGGCGGCTTTCATTGCTTTGGTGCCATACAAAATCAAACTGACCACGTAGTACGAAATAGCTGCAATGGACAAGCTCTCCACCGTGGTTTGCAAACGCAACTGAAGCGCTTGGCCGCGTGTGAGTTTCTCCAAGAGTTGTTGGTTTTGCCCTTCAGTGGCAATGTCCACTCGGGTGCGCAAGAGCGCGCTGGTGCGCGTGATGCGCTCAGACAAAGAAGCCAAGCGCTGCGCCGTGGCCGAGACCGTGCCGATAGCGGGCGACAAACGCCTTTGCATGAATTCACCAATGGTGGGCGTGCCCGCAATGGCGCGCTCGTGCAACTGCGCAATGCGTTGGCTCACAATGGCGTCGTACGCGCGCGTCGCACTGAAGCGGTACATGTGCTGCGCGGTGGCGCGTTCAATGCGTGCGGCCAAAGAGATCAAGGTGTCAAGCAAACTTTGATCGGACGTTGATTTGTTTTCCAAACTGGCCGTGATGCTGGCCAACGCATCTTCGGCGTGCGCCAGCATGGGCCCCAACTCTTTGGCCACGGGCAAACCGCGCAGCGCCATCAAGCGGTAGGTTTCAATTTCAAGCAAACGCTGTGAGATCCGCCCGGCCCGCGCAGGAGAGGTATCTGGCGGCGCAATGACCAACATTCTTTCAAACCCGTCGTCTCCCAATTTGAAATTGGTGACCACCCACGAGTGCGCCTGGCCTTGCAGGTTGTTGCCCATTTGCGACTGCACCAATGCGCCAAGGCCAAACCAGTCTTGGGCTTGCGCCAGCAAGGCATCCTGCGCATTCAGATCGCCATGGACCATGGCCACATGAATGGCGGCAAAGGTTCTTCCGGGCAAACCAGCCAGCCACTTGGCAGGCAATACCGAATGCGGCATCAAGCTGGGTGCTTTGGCGCCCAAGCCTGCGACTTCGGGCAAGCTTTGCACAATGGAGTAGCGCGTGAACTCGGTGTGCCGCTCCCATTTGACGGTGAAGCTGTCGCAGTGCAAACGCAAAAAATTGCGCTTCATCTCAGGCATTTGCAAATCAGCCTGGCCTGGCAGTTTTTTCAACTGCTGCCACTCCTCCTCGCGCGAGACGTCTTCGTTTAAAACAGCCAGGTACAAAACCCAAGCGGGCAAGCGCACATCGGCTGAAGGGCGGGCGTGCACTTCGTTGTGCAAGTCTTGCCGCAGGGCATCGTCTGCTGGCAAGAAGCTGCTGGAGGAGGTCTGAGAACTGGCCGTTGGCATGATGGCGCTATTGTGCCAGTCATGCACAGGCCCGGCCAGCACTCAGCGCAGTTGTGCAGCCTTTGAACGCCCGGCAATCTTGCGCGACCTTAAGCCGCAGCGCCTTCAACTTTCTCAGGCACACCAGCTTTGCGCAAAAACCAAGCCATGGGGCACATGTTGGTAAAACCAAATTGAAACAGGTTGACCCCCACAAATGCCGTGAATGCCAAGGCCCACGAACTGACAAACAAGGGGCTGCCTTCAACGCCCAAGGCCAAAGACAGAACAATGAACAAGCCCGCGATCACGCGGATATAACGCTCAACAGTCATCACAACTCCTTGAAATTAAACACGGCTGTATCGCTTTTGAAAAAGCGCGAAGTACAGCACCGGAATCACCACCAGCGTGAGCAAGGTAGAGACCAAGATGCCGAAGATCAATGACACAGCCAGGCCATTGAAAATAGGGTCGTCCAAGATAAAGAAGGCGCCAATCATGGCCGCCAGCCCAGTCAAGGCAATGGGTTGCGCACGCACGGCAGCAGACTGCACCACAGCGTCTTTGAAAGCCATGCCAAGTGCGACTTGCAGTTCAATGAAGTCCACCAACAAAATTGAATTGCGCACAATGATGCCGGCCAAAGCAATCATGCCAATCATGCTGGTGGCGGTGAACTGGGCGTGCATCAAAGCGTGCCCAGGCATGACCCCAATCAGGGTCAAAGGAATCGGCGCCATGATCACCAAAGGCGTGAGGTAACTCTTGAATTGCGCCACCACCAACAGGTAAATCAAGATCAAGCCAACAGCGTAAGCCGTGCCCATGTCGCGGAAAGTTTCGTAGGTGATTTGCGATTCACCGTCCCACTTCAGTGCGTATTCACGGTAGGCATCCGGGGGCTGAGCAATCCAATATTCACCCAAGGCGCCTTGCCCAGGCAACGCTGCTTGAGCCAAGCGCGAGCGAATGTCAAACAGGCCGTACAAGGGCGAGTCTTGCGAGCCTGCCATGTCGCCCATCACGTACGTCAAGGGCATCAAATCTTTGGTGAACAAGGGTTTTTGAATCACCCCCGTTTTAACTTCAACCAATTCAGACAATGGCACCAAACGGCCATTGGCTGTGCGCATGGACAGTGCCAAGACGTCGTTCAAACCAATTTGC
This sequence comes from uncultured Burkholderiales bacterium, assembly GCA_903870145.1. GTDB lineage: Bacteria > Pseudomonadota > Gammaproteobacteria > Burkholderiales > Burkholderiaceae_C > Limnohabitans_A. Next base: position 101,883 of record CAIQBO010000028.1, read on the forward strand.
GACTGCAGTGGCAATTGCAAACGCACAGGCACCGGTATTTTGCTGATGCCGTCGTGCAGATACGTGGCGTCGGCGCCCGACAATGCGCCTTGCACCGTTTGCGAAATGGCGGCAACAGAAATGCCCAAACTTTCAGCGCGCTGTCGGCGCACCTGCAACCATTGGCGCGGTGCGTCTTCTTTCAAACTGCTGTCCACACCCACAATGCCCGGTGTTTGCTCAAAGGCTTGAACCACGCGCTGCGCCAATTGCTGACGACCAGCTTCATCGGGGCCATAGACCTCGGCCACCAAAGGGCTCATGACGGGCGGGCCAGGCGGCACTTCGACCACCTTGACTTTGGCGCCATGGGCTTTGGCAATTTTTTCTAATTCAGGCCGCAGGCGCTGCGCAATGGCGTGACTTTTTTCTGCGCGGTGTTTTTTGTCGACCAAGTTCACTTGCAAATCGCCTTGCTCCGCATCTGCGCGCAAATAATATTGCCGCACCAAACCATTGAAGGTGATGGGGCTGGCAGTGCCGGCGTAGGCTTGCAAGTCCAGCACCTCATTTTGTTGGGCCAAAAATGCGCCCATCTCTTGCAAAGCGGCGGCGGTGTTTTCCACGGGCGTGCCAGCGGGCATGTCCACCACCACTTGAAATTCGCTCTTGTTGTCAAAGGGCAGCATTTTTAAAACCACCCACTGAACGCCTGCCAAACCGACCGAGAGCATCAAGGCCAGCAAAATGCCCAAGAGCAAACCCCAGCGCCGCCGTGCGCTGTTCAAAAAAGGCGTGAGCAACCGTGTGAACAAAGCCGGCAATCGCGCAGCCCAGCTTGGTTTGTTGTTGGCATGCTTGCCTTGTGCCCCACTTTCATGGCCTGCGCCGTGGCTGCCGTGCGGCTTCATCCACTTCAATGCCAGCCAAGGCGTCACGGTGAAAGCGATCAACAAAGACAAAGCCATACCCAAACTTGAGTTGATGGGGATCGGGCTCATGTAAGGGCCCATCAAACCCGATACAAAGGCCATGGGCAGCAAGGCGGCAATCACCGTGAGGGTGGCCAAAATGGTGGGGCCGCCCACTTCATCCACAGCCAGGGGAATGATGTCGCGCAACGATTGATCGGGCTTGAGTTGCTGGTGCCGATGGATGTTCTCCACCACCACGATGGCGTCGTCCACCAAAATGCCAATGGAGAAAATCAAGGCAAACAAACTCACGCGGTTCAATGTAAAGCCCCAAGCCCAACTGGCAAACAAGGTGGCGGTCAAGGTCAAGATCACTGCGCCTCCGACGATCACGGCTTCGCGTTTGCCCAAGGCCAAGCCCACCAGCAAGATCACTGAGGCGGTGGCAAAGGCCAGTTTTTGAATCAACTTGTTGGCTTTCTCAGCAGCCGTTTGACCATAGTCGCGCGTGATGGTGGCTTGCATGCCAGCAGGAATCACGGTGTTTCGCAAAATCTCAATGCGCGCGCGAACAGCACTGGCCACATCGACTGCGTTCTCACCCGATTTTTTGGTCACCGTCAGGGTGACGGCTGGGTAGACTTGACCCGCCCCATTTTCTTGCAGTGACACACCCGGCGTGTACCAAACATAGCGCTGTGCTTGCTGCGCGCCCGCTTCAATGCTGGCAACTTCGCGCAAGTACACCGGTTTGCCCGCATGCACACCGACCACCACATCGGACAAGGCTTGCGCTGATTCAAAAAACTCACCCGTTTCAATGCTGATGCGCTGGCCTGATGGGTTTTGTGCATTCATCACAAAGCCGGTTGGCCCGCCCGCATTGGCACTGGCCAAGACGGCTTTCAAACTGAGCAAATCAATGCCGCGCTCGCGCATGCGTGTGGGGTCCAACGCAATTTGCACGGCACGGCCTGGCCCGCCGATGGTTTGCACTTCGCGCGTGCCTTTGACTTGCTTGAGCTCCATCTCCAAACTGCGGGCCACGCCTTCGAGGTCTTGCGCAGCCTGCGCGTCTTGGCCCCACAAAGTCACGGCCAAGACCGGCACATCGTCAATGCCCTTAGGTTTGACGATGGGTGTCAATGTTCCCAAGTCTCGCGGCAACCAGTCTTGGTTGGCGTTGAGCACGTCGTACAAACGCACCAAGGCTTCGGTGCGCGCAACGCCCACTTTGAATTGAACCGTCATGATGGCCATGCCAGGGCGCGCCACCGAATAGGTGTGCTCGATGCCCGCAATTTGACTGAGCACTTGCTCAGCCGGGCGGGCCACCATGTTCTGCACATCCACGCTGCTGGCCCCGGGAAACGGGATCAAGACGTTGGCCATGGTCACGTTGATCTGCGGCTCTTCCTCGCGCGGCGTGACAAGCACAGCGAACAAACCCATGAGCAAGGCCACGATGGCCAGCAAAGGCGTTAAGGCGTTGCTCTGAAAATTCGCTGCCAAGCGCCCTGCTATGCCCATCTTGGGCTTTGCATTTTTCTCGCTCAATGCGACTGGCTCATGGGGCTGCATGTGCGCCTCTCAGTCCAGCTTGCACCGCGTCTTGTGCGACACGATCGCCAGCTTTCAAGCCTGCCCACACTTCTACGCCGGCCGCGCCATGGTCTGCGCCCAAGCGCACAGGCTTCATGACAAAGGCGTTGCCCTGCGCCACATAGACGGCTGTGATTTCACCGCGGCGAAGCACCGATTTGGCCGGCACCATCAAGCGCGCTTGACTGGCACCTGGCCAGCGCACGCGTGTTTGTTGGCCTGGCGCCCAACTTGCAGCAGGCCCGTTGCGCGGCAAATCCAACCTGACCGTGACGGTTTGGCTCACAGGGTCGGTGGCTGGCAAGATTTGCATGCCTGCGGGTTGGATCCACTCTTGCCCCGCCTGAATTTGAATAGCTTGCGCTTTGGGTGAGGGCGCGCCTTTGGAGGCTGGCCACTGCAAGACCACGCGCAGGGGCTGCGGCGCATAAATTGTCAGCAACGGTTTTCCGGGTACGGCCAGGTCACCGACTTGCACCATGGTTTCTAACACCCAAGCGTCATACGGGGCCGTGATCTTGGTGAATGACTGCGCCAAACTCGCTTGCTGCGTACCGGCCCCAGCGCTGTCGCGCCCTGCCTTGGCGGCTTTGAACTGCGCCTCAGACAGGTCCAAGGCAGCCGAGCTGACAAAACCTTGCGCGCGCAAGTCTTGTGTGCGCTTCAAAGCCAATTGAAGTTGTTTGAATTCAGCATCGCTTTGCGCCAACTGCGCTTGGCTGCGCTGCAAGCCTGTTTGCGTTTCGCGGTCGTCCACGCTGGCCAGCAATTGCCCGGCTCTGACGCGGTCACCCGCTTTGACCCACAAGCTCAGCACACGGCCCGTGGCCTGAGCCGACAAGGTACTTTGTTGCACCGCTTCGACCGTTGCCTCGATTTCTGTGAATGAACTCATGGCCTGGGAACCCACGGTCCACACGGTCACTGCGGGGCCTGCGGCGTCTGCGGCCTTGCTGCTTGTGGCGGTTTCTGCCGCCGGCGCCAGCCATGCAAGCCCTGCCACCACAGCGCCCACCAGCACGTTGCGCGCGCCTTTGCCCGTCAAGCGCAACAAAGGCTTTGGATCAGCTACGGAAAAAAATGCGATTTTCATGTGAACTCCGTGATTTCCCCGATTGTACATCAATACTCCATGGGGTATATTTTGAGCCACAAAAAACGTAACTCTGAATGCGGTTATCGGTGACTTATGGGAGTTTGTCTGTGCGGGGGCACAAACAAAGCGCAATCAGTTCTGTGCGTTGGAACTGTGCGGGGGCAGGTCAGTTGCGCTGAAACACGCGGACATAGTCCACCTGCAAACCGACTGGGAAAATAGCGTTGTCCACGGGCCCCCCCAGGTCGCCCCCTATGGCCAGATTCAGGATTACAAACTGGGGTGCATCAAAAGGCCATATTTGCGCCCCGCCTAGCATTTTGGGAAAACGCAAATGCGCAAAATCATCCACCCCAAAGACCACCTCGGTGGGCGTCCAGAGCATTTGGTAGCGGTGAAATTGGTCGCAGGCG
>CAIQBO010000029.1 GCA_903870145.1 uncultured Burkholderiales bacterium
ATGCGCAATTTGCTGCGCAAGATGGGGCAAAAAAGCTTCAGGCCCGGCAACGCTGCAGCCATGTTCATGTTGAACGCCACCAACCCCGAGACCATCAAATTGGCCCGGGTCGCCATGGTGGGCGTGGGCATGCGGGCCCAGCGCTGGGCCAATGACTTGCTCAAGACTTTTGGCCGCAAACAAACCAAGGCGCCGCCTGCCAGCGTGGGCGCTGCGCCCATCAAAACGCAAATCATTCACTTTATCAATAAGAAAATGCCAGGCGGGTTGCCCAAAAAAACGGCTCGCGCTTTGCTTGACATTGAAGACGCAGACTACGTCCCCATCATTCGCAACCCGCAAAGCACAACGTCAGAATCTGAAGCAGTGTTTTATTTTCCGGGTTGCGGCTCTGAGCGTTTGTTCAGCCAAGTAGGCTTGGCGACCCAGGCCATGCTGTGGCACGTGGGTGTGCAAACCGTTTTGCCGCCAGGTTATTTGTGCTGCGGTTACCCGCAAAAGGGCAGCGGTCAATTTGACAAGGCGGAAAAAATCATCACGGACAACCGCGTGCTATTTCATCGCGTGGCCAACACGCTGAACTACTTGGACATCAAAACCGTGGTGGTCAGTTGTGGCACCTGTTATGACCAATTACAAAGCTATGAATTTGACAAAATTTTCTCGGGTTGCCGCATCATTGACATTCACGAGTTCTTGCTGGAAAAAGGGCTGACCTTAGACCAGGCTGGCGCATACCTTTATCACGACCCTTGCCACAGCCCGATGAAATTGCAAGATCCCATGAAGACGGTCAAAGCTTTGTTGGGTCCGCAGGTTTTAAAGTCAGAACGCTGCTGCGGCGAATCGGGCACTTTGGGCGTATCGCGCCCTGACATTTCAACGCAAGTGCGTTTTCGCAAAGAAGAAGAAATCCTCAAAGCCGAGGTGTCTTTGCGCGAATCAGGAACCATTGGCGCCAAAGACAACATCAAAATACTGACCAGCTGCCCCAGTTGTCTGCAAGGTTTGTCGCGCTTTGGCGACGACCTGAAAACCGGCTTGCTCGAAGCAGACTACATTGTGGTGGAGATGGCGCGCCATATTTTGGGTGAACAGTGGATGCCCGAGTATGTGGCATCGGCCAATGCCGGTGGCATTGAACGTGTGTTGGTTTGACAGTGAACAAGCATTGAAAGAAAGTACAAGATGGCTGGACTGAAACAAGACTCCCCAACGCCCCAAGCGCTGACTTTGCACGGCCAAAGCCGCGCCTTAGAGATTGGCTTTTCAGATGGCAACACGTTTCGAATTCCATTTGAGTTGATGCGCGTTTATTCCCCTTCAGCTGAAGTGCAAGGGCACGGGCCTGGCCAAGAAGTTTTGCAAACTGGCAAACGCGAAGTAGGCGTGAGCACTTTGGAGCCCGTGGGCAATTACGCCGTGCAACCAACGTTCTCAGACGGGCACAGCAGCGGTATTTTTTCTTGGGACTATCTTTATTTTTTGGGCTCAGAGCAAGACAGTTTGTGGGCCCAGTACCAGCAGCGCTTGGAAACCGCCGGTGTCAAACGCGACGACCCCATGCCGGTGGCGGCGGGCGCATCGTGCGGCCATTCACATTGAGCAAAGGCAGCCATGAGCTCGACCCATTTCGGTTTTAAAACTGTCGACGACAAAGAAAAAGCCGGCCACGTGCGCGGCGTATTTGATTCGGTCGCCTCCAAATACGACATCATGAACGACCTGATGTCAGCGGGCTTGCACCGCATTTGGAAGGCTTACACGGTACAAGTGGCCAACTTGAAAGAGGGAGATCAAGTTTTGGACATTGCGGGGGGCACCGGTGATTTGGCCTTGGCATTTGCCAAAAAAGTGGGGTCAACAGGCCGCGTGGTCCACACTGACATCAACTTGGCCATGTTGAGCACCGGGCGCGACCGCTTGGTCAACGCAGGCCTGGTGTTGCCCACTTTGGTCTGCGATGCCGAAAAACTGCCCTTTCCTGACCAGCAGTTTGACTTGGTCAGCGTGGCCTTTGGCCTGCGCAACATGACGCACAAAGACTTGGCGCTCCAAGAAATGTGCCGAGTGCTCAAGCCTGGGGGCAAGTTATTGGTGCTCGAATTCTCTAAAGTGGCCAAACCCCTAGAGAAGGCCTACGACTGGTATTCCTTCAATGTGCTGCCCCGTTTGGGCAAGTGGGTGGCGGGCGACGATGCCAGCTACCGCTATCTGGCCGAGTCAATTCGCATGCACCCAGGGCAAGAAGAGCTGAAAGCCCTCATGAAAAATAGCGGTTTTGGCCATGTGGATTTTCACAACTTAAGCGCAGGGGTGGTAGCCTTGCATGTCGGCATCAAATGCTGATGGGTTTTTCCTGATTTTTTTCGGAGACACAGTGAATAAATTTTTAAGCTTCATGTTGGCCTTTTTGCTGGCCTTTGCAACCTTCAACGCTGAGGCCGCGCGCCGCATGGGCGGTGGTAAATCCACCGGCCAACAATCCAACAATGTGACGCAGCGCGAGGCGGCTTCCCCGGGGCAAGCGGCTGCAGCCAAACCTGCTGCCCCCGCCGCTGCGGCCGCCGCGGCAGCGCCTGCCAAACGGCCATGGGGCGCCATGTTGGGCGGCTTGGCAGCTGGTTTGGGCTTGGCATGGCTGGCACACAGCTTGGGCATGGGAGAAGGCTTTGGGCAAATCCTCATGTTTGCCTTGATCGCCATGGCCGTGATGGCTGCGGTGGGCATGTTCTTGCGCTCACGCAAGGCGGCCCAAGGCAATCAGGGCATGGCTTATCAAGGCGCTGGCACCCCTGGTGCCGCCATGCCCCTGCCCCAGTACAACCCCGAAAAAGTGGGCAACGACGCCTCGGCCAGACCTTGGGAAGCCTCCAACACCCGATTTGACAGCTCTTCAAGTGCTGCAAGTGGCTCCATGATTGGTGCCGCTTTAGGGGGGTCAAGCCAGAGCGGACCCCAAAATTGGGGAGTTCCTGAAGGTTTTGACAGCATCAATTTCTTGGCTGCAGCCAAGCGCAACTTCGTCACCTTGCAGGATGCATGGGACCGCGCAGACATGGACTCCTTGCGCGCCATGATGACAGACACCATGCTGAGTGAAATCCGCAGTCAATTGGCTGAGCGTGAGAGCAATTCTCCAGGTCAGCCCAACAAAACTGAAGTAGTCATGTTGGAGGCACAGCTTTTGGGCATTGAAGAGTTGCCTGATGTTTACATGGCCAGCGTGGAGTTCAACGGCATGATTCGCGAAGAGCCTGCCACCAGCCCAAGCCCATTCCGCGAAGTTTGGAACATGACCAAACTGAGAAATGGCAACAGCGGCTGGTTGGTTGCTGGCGTGCAAGCCTTGCAATAAATTAGCAGACAAAACACCTTCAAGGCGGGCGCAAGCTGGCCTTTGAGGAATAATTGGGGACTATGGCAACACAGTCCCCTTTTTCTTTGGCCAGCGATGTGCTGGAACAATTCACCTCCAACGTACAACCGCCCCCCTGGTTGGTGGACGAGTCGGTCAACCGATTGCTGCTCCTGTTGAACCATGTGATCAGCAGCGAACCGCAAGCCATGATGAGGTTGGCGCGTCAAAAAGGGCAGCGCATTGAACTGCACTGGAAGGGCAAAACCCTTCAACTCTCACCCACTGCTGCTGGTTTGCTTGAACGCACCCGGCAAGAAGGTTTTGATTTGCGTTTGACCTTGTCTGACCCTTCCATGTTGTCTATGGCCACGGCCTTGCTGCGCGGGGAAAAACCCAGTGTCCGCATTGAGGGGGATGTGCAACTGGCCTCTGAAGTCAATTGGATGATGGACCACCTGCGTTGGGATGTTGAAGAGGACATGGCCGCATGGATGGGCGATGCAACTGCACACACTTTGGCGCAAGCAGGGCGTTCGTTGGCCCAAGCGCTTCGTCAATTCATGGCCCAGGGCCAACCGAGTGCTGCGCCTGAGAAAGCACCGACATGAACCGCATTTTTCGCAGCAGCTTCATCCTTTGGACAGTCTGGCGGTTTGGGCTGCATGAGATGGTGCTGTCGAATTTCAAACACCCGAGTTTGAGATGGCTCACTCGCCTTTTTTCTTGGGGCCGAAGCCATAAACAATCTCGGGGCGAGCGCTTGCGTTTGGCCTTGGAGAGTTTGGGGCCCATTTTTGTCAAATTCGGTCAGGTGATGTCCACTCGTCGCGATTTGCTGCCGCAAGACATTGCCATTGAATTGGCCAAATTGCAAGACCGTGTCCCGCCCTTTGCTTCGGCCATTGCTGTGGCCACGATCGAGCGTGCCTTTGGCCGATCGGTTGCGCAAATTTTTGAATCTTTTGAACACGAACCAGTGGCCAGTGCCTCGATCGCGCAAGTGCACTTTGCTGTATTGAAAGACAAGCAGGGGCAGCTGCGTGAGGTGGCGGTCAAAGTTTTGCGCCCCAACATGTTGCCCGCGATTGAAAAAGATCTCAGTTTGATGCGCATGATGGCTGGCTGGGTGGAGAGCCTGAGTGCCGACGGCAAACGTTTGAAGCCGCGCGAAGTGGTGGCCGAGTTTGATAAATATTTACACGATGAACTGGATCTGGTCAGAGAGGCCGCTAACGCCGCTCAGTTGCGCCGCAACATGCAAGGCCTGAATTTGGTTTTGATACCCGAGATGATTTGGGACTTGTGCCAGCCCGAAGTCATTGTGATGGAGCGCATGAAGGGCGTGCCGATCAGCCAAGTGGCGCAACTGCGCGAGGCGGGCGTTGACATACCGAAGTTAGCGCGTGATGGCGTCACGATTTTTTTCACCCAAGTTTTTTGTGATGGTTTTTTCCATGCGGACATGCATCCTGGCAACATTCAGGTCAGCGTGGCGCCAGAGACTCTAGGGCGTTACATTTCTCTGGACTTTGGCATCGTGGGCACTTTGACGGAACACGACAAAGAGTACTTGGCGCAAAATTTCACGGCATTTTTCAGACGCGACTACAAACGCGTTGCCGAGTTGCACATTGAATCAGGATGGGTCCCCGCAGCCACCCGCGTCGATGAACTTGAGTCTGCGGTGCGTGCGGTGTGCGAGCCCTATTTTGATCGACCTTTGAAGGAAATTTCTTTGGGCATGGTGCTGATGCGCCTGTTCCAAACCTCACGCCGATTCCAAGTGGAAATTCAACCGCAACTGGTCTTGTTGCAAAAAACGCTGCTCAATATTGAAGGACTGGGCCGAGACTTAGACCCCGAATTGGACCTTTGGAACACCGCCAAACCTTTCTTAGAGCAGTGGATGCTGGACCAAATGGGCCCCAAAAAACTGCTCAAGCAACTGCGCGAGCAAGCGCCTCAATACGCCAAATTATTTCCGCAACTCCCGCGCTTATTGCACGCGTATTTGAAGCAACCGCAGGGTACTGCCGCAGACCGCCAGCAAATGACCCTGTTGATTGCCGAGCAGCAGCGAACCAACCGTTTGTTGCAAGCTGTTTTATATGGTGCAATTGGTTTCATATTGAGCTTGGTGGTGATCCACTTGCTAGACCGATTCCAGCAGTTTTAAGGAGAATTGTTGTGTTGCTGACCTTAGTCATCGCTTATTTGCTGGTCACCATTGCCATTGGTTTGGTGGCGGCCAAACGCGTCAAGAGTTCTGCCGACTTTGCCATTGCAGGGCGGCATTTGCCTTTGGCCATGATCGTGACCACCACGTTTGCCACTTGGTTTGGCTCAGAAACGGTGCTGGGCATTCCCGCCAAATTTGTCAACAGCGGCTTGAACGGCGTGGTGGAAGACCCATTTGGCGCCGGCAGCTGCTTGATCTTGGTCGGCTTATTTTTTGCTGGCAAGTTGTACCGCATGACTTTGCTCACGATCAGCGACTACTACCGCGAACGCTACGGCCGCTCGGTTGAAGTGATTTGCTCGGTGATCATCATGCTCAGTTATTTGGGCTGGGTTTCGGCCCAGGTCACCGCCTTGGGCTTGGTGTTCAATTTGCTTTCTGCCGGCGCAATCAGCATGCCGCTTGGCATGACGATTGGTGTGGTCTCGGTGTTGGCCTACACCTTGTTTGGCGGCATGTGGTCGGTGGCTGTGACGGACTTCATGCAGATGATCATTTTGGTGGTGGGCTTGAGCGTGCTGGCGGTCTTTGCGGGCAATCAAGCCGGTGGGGCAGACAAAGTTTTGGCCTTGGCCGTCAGCCAAGACATGTTCAAGTTCTTTCCTGAACCCAATTTGAAAGATATTTTATTTTTTGTGGCAGCCACCATCACCATGATGTTTGGCTCGATTCCTCAGCAAGATGTGTTTCAGCGGGTGATGTCGGCCAACAGTTTGCAGGCCGCCACCCGCGGCCCGATCATTGGCGGCATTTGCTACATCTTGTTTGCCTTTGTGCCGATGTTTTTGGTGGTCAGCGCCTTGATCATCATGCCCGAGAAGGCGGCTGCATTGATGCAAGAAGATCCACAAAAAGTACTGCCCACTTTGGTCATGGAGCATATGCCGTTTGCCATGCAAGTGCTGTTTTTTGGGGCCTTGTTGTCAGCCATCAAATCTTGCGCATCGGCTACTTTGTTGGCCCCCAGCGTGACTTTCACAGAAAATATATGGCGTCAATTTTTTCCGCATCAAGGTGACAAGCAAGCATTGCGTGCCATGCGCGTGACGGTTTTGGTCTTCAGCGCCTTGGTTTTGGCGTATGCGATTGCCATGCAGGGCAGCTCCATCTACGAGATGGTCTCGGGTGCTTATCAAGTCACCTTGGTCGGGGCGTTCATCCCCTTGGTTTTTGGACTTTACTGGCGCCGTGCTACCACCCAAGGCGCAATTTTCTCCATTGTGCTGGGCCTGCTGGCATGGTTGTTGTTCATGGCAACGCCAGCGGGCACTGACTTCCCAGCGCAGTTGGCCGGCGTCTTGGCCAGTTTGGTGGGCATGCTGGTGGGCTCATTAGGCCCTCAGGCGCTTGCGAATAAGCATGGCGGACACCATGCACTGCAAGGTACCGGCCTATAATTGAAGGCTTTGTGATACCGACCTGAGACCTTTTCATCATGCCCATCTACGCCTACAAGTGTGAGTCCTGCGGACATGCCAAGGACGTTTTGCAAAAAATGTCAGACGACCCCCTAACCAATTGCCCTGCCTGTGGCGGGGGTGGCTTCAAAAAGCAACTCACGGCAGCGGGCTTTCATCTCAAGGGCTCGGGCTGGTACGCCACTGACTTTAAAGGCGGATCTGGCGCTGGCGCACCCGCAGCCGCTGACGGCGAAGCCCCTGAAGGCGCTGGCGATGCGGTGGCTGCTCCCGCGGCAGCACCGGGGACGGCCAGCAGCACAACGCCTGCTGCGCCAACTCCTACAGCCTCAGCTTCATGCGGCAGCTCCTGCGCCTGTCATTGATCGGTTTGGCCGTTTAGCCCTTTTGCCGTTGATCCACTGAGACCCATTTTTATGCACTTGCGATTTCGCCAATATTTCCTAACCGGCCTGCTGGTTTGGTTGCCGATGGGCATCACGGTGTGGGTGCTGACGTGGTTGGTCAGTTTGCTCGACGGCATCTTCTTGGCCATCTTGGGCGCGTTGGATGCCGTGATTCCCGGCATGCACGCTTTGGCCGAGACTTTGCGGCACGTGCCTGGCTTGGGTGTACTTTTGGTGGCCTTGGTGATTTTTTCCACTGGCGTTTTTGTTACCAACTTATTTGGCCAGTGGTGGATGCGCCAATGGGCCAAGGTCATCACGCGCATTCCTGTGGTCAGAACCATTTACAGCAGCGTCAAGCAGGTGGCCGACACCTTGTTTTCTGGCAGCGGCAACGCATTTTCAAAAGCCTTGCTGGTGCAATACCCGCACCAAGGCGCATGGACCATCGCATTTTTAACTGGTAACCCTGGCCCTCAAGTTGCCAAGCACTTGCCCGGCGAGTGCGTGAGCGTTTACGTGCCGACCACGCCCAATCCGACCTCGGGATTTTTCTTGATGATACCCAAAGCCAATGTGGTGGAACTTGACATGAGCGTGGACGACGCCTTGAAGTACATCATCTCTATGGGTGTGGTGGTGCCCGACGAGCCAGACAGTTTGCCGACGGTGGCCCAGCCCGTAGCGCCTCCTGCAGCAGAAAAATAAATTCTGAATTTTGAAAGACCCTTGCCCATGTCCATGCGTTCTCATTACTGCGGTCTGGTGACCGAAGCCCTGTTGGGGCAAAGCGTTTCTTTGTGCGGCTGGGTCAACCGCCGGCGTGACCATGGTGGTGTGATTTTTGTCGATGTGCGTGACCGCGAAGGTTATGTGCAAGTGGTCTGCGATCCAGACCGTGCAGAGATGTTCAGCACCGCAGAAGGCCTGCGCAATGAGTTTTGCATTCAAGTCAAAGGCTTGGTGCGGGCACGCCCTGAGGGCACCACCAACGACAGCTTAAAGAGCGGCAAAATTGAAGTGCTCTGCCATGAGTTGATCGTGCTCAACCCCTCGGTCACGCCGCCCTTTTTGCTCGACGATGAAAACCTGTCCGAGACCACTCGCCTGACCCACCGCGTGCTCGATCTGCGCCGGCCGTACATGCAAAACAATTTGATGCTGCGCTACAAAGTCACCATGGAAGTGCGCAAGTTTTTGGACGAGCACGGCTTCATCGACATTGAAACCCCGATGTTGACCAAGAGCACGCCCGAAGGTGCGCGTGATTATTTGGTGCCCAGTCGTGTGCACGATGGCTATTTCTTCGCTTTACCCCAGTCGCCTCAATTGTTCAAGCAATTGCTGATGGTGGCCGGCTACGACCGTTACTACCAAATCACCAAATGCTTTCGTGACGAAGACTTGCGCGCCGACCGTCAGCCAGAGTTCACCCAGATCGATATTGAAACCTCGTTTTTGAGTGAAGAAGAAATCAGGGGCATGTTCCAGGGACTGATCAGCAGCGTGTTCAAAAAAGTTCTGAACATAGACTTGGGTGAATTTCCCATCATGACTTATGGTGACGCTATGCACCGCTTCGGCTCAGACAAGCCTGATTTGCGCATCAAATTAGAACTCACTGAGCTGACCGATGTGATGGGCGATGTGGACTTCAAAGTTTTCAGCACGCCAGCCACCACCCCGGGCGGGCGCGTGGTGGCACTGCGTGTGCCAGGTGGCTCCGAGATGAGCCGCGGTGAGATCGACGGCTACACCGAATTTGTCAAAATTTATGGTGCCAAAGGCTTGGCTTGGATCAAAGTCAACGAAGTGGTCAAAGGCCGTGAAGGCTTGCAAAGCCCCATCGTGAAAAATTTGCACGACGCAGCCATTGCCGAAATTTTGAAGCGCACCGGCGCTCAAGATGGTGACATTTTGTTCTTCGGCGCTGACAAACTTAAAGTGGTCAACGACTCTATGGGCGCGCTGCGTTTGAAGGTCGGGCTCAGTGACTTCGCTAAGAAAACAGGTTTGTTTGAAAAACGTTGGGCGCCTTTGTGGGTGGTTGACTTTCCGATGTTTGAATACGACGAAGAGGCGCAGCGCTACACCGCCGTGCACCACCCCTTCACGGCTCCGAAAGATGGCCATGAAGACTGGATGGTCACAGCGCCCGAGAAATGTTTGGCCAAAGGCTACGACATGGTGTTGAATGGCTGGGAAATTGGCGGCGGCTCGGTGCGTATTCACCGCGCAGATGTGCAGCAAAAAGTGTTCGATGCATTGAAGATCACGCCTGAAGAGGCGCAGGTCAAATTTGGTTTCTTGCTTGACGCCTTGCAATACGGCGCCCCACCGCACGGCGGCTTGGCCTTTGGCCTAGACCGCATCGTGACTTTGATGACCGGCGCTGACTCTATACGCGATGTGATCGCTTTTCCGAAAACTCAGCGTGCACAGTGCTTGCTCACGCAAGCGCCAAGCTGGGTCGATGAAAAGCAGTTGCGTGAATTGCACATTCGCCTGCGCACCCCTGACGTGGTCAAAACAGCCTGAGCCTTTGCGCTCGCACAGCCCGCTAGGCTGGCGCGCCCTGGCGTGAGGCTGCCAGGGGCTGCGACGCAGCCCCTAAGCGCCACAAAGAGGTGATCTCGGCTGCGCGCGCGGCATGCAAGGGGTCTGTTTCGTCTGCTGCTTTACGGTGAACGGCTTGCATGTCAGTGCGCCCAAGCACCACCAGGCCTGCAGCTTCTATCCACTGCTGCAAGTCTTGGCGTGAGCGCAAGCCCAAGTGCTCGGCCAAGTCTGACAAAATCAGCCAGCCTTGACCGTGTGGGCTCAAATGCGCGGCCAAACTGGCTAAAAACCCTTGGAGCATTTGACTGTTTTCGTCGTAGATGGCCCGCTCAATCGGCGCGCTGGCGCGAGCCGGCAGCCAAGGCGGGTTGCACACCACCAAGGGCGCGCGCCCAGACGGAAATAAATCGGTTTGCTGCAATTGAACTTGACTCAAAAACCCTAAGCGCTCTAAATTCTCTTTGGCGCAGGCCAAGGCGCGGGGGTCTTGGTCGGTGGCCACAATGTGCTTGACACCGCGTTTGGCCAAGACGGCGGACAAGACGCCACTGCCCACGCCGATGTCAAATGCCAATTCAGTGCTCGGCAGATCGGCTTGAGCCACCAAGTTGACGTATTCGCCGCGCACTGGCGAGAACACGCCGTAGTGGGGGTGAATGCGATTTCGTGGGGGAGCCCCCAAGGCGGGCACTTCAACCCCTTTGAGGCGCCACTCGTGCGCGCCCACCAAGCCTAAGAGTTCACGCAAAGAGGCCACGCTGCTCAGTTCATTGGCAGGGCCCCAGGCTTGCGCCATGGCCTCGTGCCAATCGGGCGCGCGGCGCAACTTGATCTGCCGATCTGGGGTCAATTGAATCAACAACATGCCCAAGGTGCGCGCTCTTTGTGATTGCGCTTGGCGGTGCAAGTGAAAGCGTTGGCCGGGTTTTTCTGCAGTTTCAAGTGCCACACCCGCAGACAGCTGGGCCGCCTTTTTTCTGCTGACCCGTTTGGGGGTGTCGGCCCTGCGGGCCAGTGCTTGCAGCAACAGCCTTGCATTTTGAAAATCACCGCGCCACAGCATGCCAGTGCCGGCGCAGGCCAGCCGGTAGGCGCTGTCTGCGCTCAAGGTGTCATCGGCCAGCACCACGCGTTTGGGCAAGGGCGCTGCGCGCTCACTGTGCCAAACCGCATGGCAGGTTTTGCCGTTTTCCAGCCATTCAAGGGTCTGGGCAGTATCAGGGGAGAGGGCCGCAGGCGGCGCGCCATGTGAAGCAAGAGTCATAGGGTGATCATAGGCTTGATCGGCGTAAAACGCGCCCAGTGCCATCAACTTCATGCAGAATGACACAAACATGATGCAAGCGCCTGCCTACAAAATCCCAGAATCCGTCTTGGTTGTGATTTTCACAGCCGACTTGGAAGTCTTGTTGATCCGGCGCACCGATGCTGGCACCTGGCAATCGGTCACTGGAAGCAAAGACTTCGTGCATGAGGCATGGCATGAGACTGCCAAGCGCGAGGTGCACGAAGAAACTGGCCTGCAAACAGACCATCTTGATCTTCAGTTAAGCGATTGGGGATTGGAAAATATTTATGAAATCTACCCAAGCTGGCGATCTCGCTATGCGCCCCAAGTCAGTCGTAACACCGAGCGCGTTTTTGGCCTGGCCCTGCCCAGCAGAATGCCCGTGACACTGAACCCTCAAGAGCACACAGAATTTCAGTGGCTGCCTTGGCGGCAGGCGGCTGATGAATGTTTTTCACCCTCCAACGCGGAAGCCATTTTGATGCTGCCTCGCTTTGTCAAAGGCCGGTCATGAGCCCGGTAGAGTCCGAGACATTGCGCGTTGCCACGTACAACATCCACAAAGGGGTGCAAGGCTTAGGTCCGGCCAGGCGTTTGGAAATACACAACTTGGGCCATGCGATTGAGCAACTCGATGCCGACATCGTGTGCTTGCAAGAGGTCAGAAAAGTACACCGCCGTGAAGAAAAATATTTCAAGCATTGGCCCGAGTTGCCGCAAGCAGAATTTTTAGCACCCCAAGGCTATGAGGCGGTGTACCGAACCAATGCCTTCACGCGTCACGGCGAGCATGGCAATGCTTTGTTAACGCGTTGGCCTGTCGTGGGCCATCAACACGAGGACATCTCGGACCACAGTTTCGAGCAGCGAGGCTTGCTGCATGTTCAGGTGCAAGTGCAAGATGTTTTGGTGCACGCCATTGTGGTTCACTTGGGACTGATTCCCGCCAGCAGAGTGCGCCAAGTCATGCAATTGCAGCAATATATTTTGCGCGAAATTCCGCCCCATGCGGCGCTCCTGGTGGCTGGAGATTTCAACGACTGGGGTCAGCGTATTCAAGGCTTGATGGCACAGGCCGGTTTACATGAATGGCAAGGCCAGCGCCAAGCCACCTATCCCTCCCGATTGCCGATGGCGCAGTTAGACCATGTGTATGCCAGAGGTCTCAAGCCTGTGGGGCAATTGGTGCCGCATGGCCGAATTTGGCGGCGCATGTCAGACCACTTGCCCTTGGTCGCACATTTTGCTTTGCATCCTGCACATTGAATCGAGCCGGCCATGCGAAGTCACCCTCAACTGCGAGACGGCCATCAAATCAAGCTGCTAGAAGGTGGGCATGAATATTTTCCGGTATTGATTAACGCCATTGACAATGCGCGCTCTCACATTCAACTTGAGACCTATATTTTTGATTTTCATGGGGCTGCCATCGAAGTGGCGCAAGCCTTGGAGCGCGCTGGATTGCGCGGTGTTCGGGTCTGGGTGGTGGTCGATGGCGTGGGTACAAAACCTTTGGCAGCGCAGTGGCAAACAAGATTTCAAAATGCCAATGTGGCGTGGCGAATTTATTCACCCTTGGGTGCATTGGGATTGTTGATCCCCAGTCGCTGGCGCCGATTGCATCGCAAACTGTGTTTGATTGATGGCCATTTGGCGTTTTGCGGGGGCATCAATATTTTGGACGATTGGTACGACCCCCAGCATGGGGCGCTGCAACATCCGCGTTTGGATTTTGCTGTCTGCGCCACTGGCGCCCTGGTGCAGCAAGTGCAAGAGGCGAGCACGCAGTTGTGGTGGCGGCTGCAAGCGGTGCGGCATGTGCGGCAGCAAAATTTTCCAGAGGCCTTCAGCTCTTTCAGAGCAGCGGGGTTGCATTTGCCTTGGCTGCATGAGGAACATACGGCCAACGGCAAACCCTGGGTTGCGCGCGCCGGGCTTTTGCTGCGTGACAACGTACTGCACCGAGGGCAAATCGAAAAAGCTTACCTGCGTGCGATTGGCTTGGCGCACCACGATATTGTGATTGCCAATGCTTATTTTTTACCCGGCAGAAAATTGCGCTTGGCCTTGGTCCTTGCAGCAAAGCGCGGGGTGCGGGTGCGCTTGCTGCTTCAAGGGCGTTACGAGTATTTCATGCAGTACCACGCTGCCAGGCCGGTGTACCGTCAAATGCTCGAGGCCGGGGTGGAGATTTACGAATACGCCAACAGTTTTTTGCACGCCAAAGTGGCTGTGATCGACGCACACCATGGCAAGCCATGGGCCACGGTGGGATCGTCGAATTTAGACCCCTTGAGCTTGTTGCTGGCGCGTGAGGCCAATGTGGTGGTGGCCGATGGGCATTTTGCCAAACGCTTGCACCAGCGCTTGGAGACTGCCATGCTGCATGAAAGCCGGGCGGTGGTCGCCCAAGCTGTCACAAACCGTCCGCGCTTTCAAAAAGCCTTGGACTGGGTTGCTTTTGGCTTGATGCGCTTGGCGCTGTGGCTGACAGGAAACCGCTATTGATGTCTCGGCAGGACAAGCCTGATGGCCCACACCTTAAGCCCGCATTGCCACGAGTGGCATCATTCGCTGGTAGGATCCTTGCTTGACCCACAAAAATCTTCCTCCAATGAGTGCTCCCGCTCCTAAGCCCACCGAAGACGAAGGCACGCCCGTATCTGTCAAGATTCGCGAGCGAGTCTTGGCTGCACGCAAACGCTACAACGCCAACGACAACATTGCCCAGTTCATTGAACCAGGCGAACTCGATCTGCTGCTCGATGAGGTCAGCGAGAAAATGCAAACCGTGCTCAACAGCATGGTGATCGACACGGCCAATGACCACAACACCCAAAACACCGCACGCCGAGTGGCCAAGATGTACCTCAAGGAAGTGTTCAAAGGGCGTTATGTCGATAGCCCTGAGGTCACGGAGTTCCCCAACGCAGAGCATCTCAATGAGTTGTTGATTGTGGGGCCCATCACGGTCAGAAGTGCCTGCAGTCATCATCTGTGTCCAGTCATTGGCAAAATTTGGATTGGCGTACTGCCCAATGAGCATACCAACGTGATCGGCTTGTCCAAATATGCACGCTTGGCCGAATGGATCATGAGTCGTCCGCAAATTCAAGAAGAAGCGGTGGTGCAATTGGCCGACTTGATACAGCGCAAAACACAACCCGACGGATTGGCTATCGTGATGGAGGCGAGCCACTTTTGCATGGGCTGGCGCGGCGTGAAAGACATGGACAGCAAAATGGTCAACTCGGTCATGCGCGGTGCGTTCTTGAAAGATGCCAATTTACGCCGAGAGTTTTTGTCCTTGATTCCTGGAAGGGGTTGATCATGTTGGTACGTTTGCTTTACGCCAGTCGCGCAATAGATCCCGAACCGTCCATGATCGAAGCCATTTTGGGGCAATCGCGCCAATTCAATCCAAGCACTGGCATCACCGGCATTCTTTGCTACGGCGGCGGTATTTTTCTACAAGCCATTGAAGGCGGTCGCGCTGCCGTGAGCGACTTGTACGCGCATATTCAAAAAGACCCGCGCCACAAAGATGTTGTGCTGCTGCTTTATGAAGAAATTTCTGAGCGCCGCTTTGGTGGTTGGACCATGGGGCAAGTCGATGTGGCCCGTGTCAATACCAACATTTTGCTCAAATACTCTGAGCGCTCAGAGCTCGACCCTTACAACGTTTCTGGCGCAGTTTCTTTGGCTTTGCTGGAAGAGCTGATGGCCACAGCCTCCATCATCGGGCGCGCTTGAACGCTTAAATTGCAGCGCCTGCAATGTCGTCTGGCAAGACTTGCAGCTGTGCCAGTTTTTCAAGCGCCTCCGTATCCGTGCGGTACAAGCAAAGCCAGGGTGATTCAGGCAACTCGCCGGCCAAGCGCAGTGCGGTTTCAACGGGGAGTTTGATCCCGCTGATGTGCAAGGTGATGCCTTGCGCTTGCAACTGACGGCGCAACTGCCCAATGGTTTCAACACCGGTTGCATCGATTCGGTTGATGGGCTGGGCAAACAAGCACACATGCTTGACTGTGGGGTGCAGGCTCAAGTGCTGGGCAATGTATTTTTCAAAACTGCTGGCGGCTGCAAAATCAAGCTCCGCATCCATGCGAAGGGCCAAGGCATCTGGAATCAAAGGGGGCAGTTGCCACAAATGCCGATCGCGCAGACTGCCGTCGGAATGCAAACCCACTTCAATGATGCGCGGGTGCAAACGGGTGTGCAAAAAATGCGACAAGCCCATCAACACACCAGCCAAGACGCCCCAGTAGATTTTGGGCGCAGTGACCAAGGTGATGGCAAAGGTCATGCCGGCTGTGGCAGCTTCGACCTTGGAGATGCGCCACAGTCTGACAAACAAATGAGGCTGCAGCAAACCTGCAACGGCCAAGATCACCACTGCCGCCAGCACAGCGCGAGGCACATGAAACAAAGCCGGTGAAGCAAACAAAGCCAACAACACAAAGAGCGTTGTACCCAGCGCCGCCCAGCCCGTTTGCGCGCCAGCGGCCAAGCTGATGGCCGAGCGCGAGAACGACGTGCTGGTGGCAAAGCTGCCGCTCAGGCCCGATGCAATTTTGGCCAGACCCTGCCCGATCAGGTCTTGGTTGTCTCTCCAAACGGTGCCATCGCGCTGGTTTTCGGTGCGGGCACTGGCGGCTGTTTCCAAAAAACTAACGAGGGCAATGACCATGGCAGGAACCATCAAAAAAGAGAACTCATCCCAAGTCAAGAGGCCCGGAAGAAGCAAAGAGGGCAAGGCGCTTGGCAAGGCGCCAATCACAGGCCCGCCTTGGCTGGCGAACCCCAGCAGGTAGCTCGCGCCAGCCGAGGCGGCCACCACCAGCATGATGCTGGGCAGGCGCGGTGCAAAGCGTTTGGCCAACAACAGCAATGCCAAGCTGCCAAGTCCAAAAGCCATGGCAGTGGTGTTCATGCTCAGATCGGTTTGCTTGCCGATCAATGCGGGTAGTTGGGAGGCAATGATCAACAAACCTGCTGCTTGGGTGAAGCCGGTCATCACGGGCGAGCTGATCAAGTTGAGCAACCAGCCGCAACGCAAGACCCCCATCACCAACTGCAGGCTGCCTGCGAGTAGCGCCAGCCAAACGGCCAAGTTCACCCAGTGCGCGCTGCCAGGCTCGGCCAAGCCACTCAAAGAGGCGCTGATCAAAACGCAGGTCAATGCAGATGGGCCAATCGACAAGCGCGTGGAGCCGCCCCACAGCACGCCCATCACGGCCGGCAGCATGGCGGCATACAAGCCCGTGACCAAAGGCATGTTGGCCAAAGCCGCATAGGCCACCGACTGCGGCACCATCAGCAAGGCCACTGTAAAGCCAGCCAGCAACTCATTTCGAAGCAGCAAGGGGGTTGGGCGTGGCCATTTTAAAAACGGCAACCAAGATTCGATTGTGCGCATTCTGAGATGTTAGCGGCTCATGGCGGGCAAAAACACAGTAGGGGCCTTGCGCTAGCCCCGAAAGGGGCTGCAAACAGGGCATTGGGGATTTCGCTGTGTCTGAATGGTTTGCCACTCCACAAAGCGGGCGTCGAGCATCATCAATTTACCGACCAGCGCAGAGCCCATACCGCTTAAAATTTTCAAAGCTTCACTGGCTTGCAAGCTGCCGATCACGCCCACCCAAGGGGCTAACACACCCATCGTGGCGCACCGTGTTTCTTCAACATGTTGGTTTGGTGGAAAAATGCAGGCATAGCAAGGGGCATGGTCTTGTTGGGTGTCATACACCGCAATTTGACCGTCTAAACGGATGGCCGATCCTGAGACCAATGGGCGAGCGTGTTGCACGCAGGCCAGGTTGATAGCGTGCCGCGTGGCAAAGTTGTCGCTGCAGTCAAGCACCACATCGGCTTGAGCCACATAAGTGTGCAAAAGCGCAGCATCTGCGCGTTGAGCCAAGGGGACAACGTGCACCTCAGGGTTGATTTGGGCAATGGCTTGGCGCACTGAGTCCACTTTAAATTGACCCACCCGGTCTTGCGTGTGGGCAATTTGCCTTTGCAAGTTGGTGACATCGACCCGGTCATGATCGATCACGGTGATGCGACCAACCCCTGCGCTGCCCAAGTAAAGAGCAACTGGAGAGCCCAAACCCCCTGCGCCAATGACCAATGCGTGGGCCGCGCAAACGCGCTCTTGCCCTTCTATGCCCCAGTCCTCCAAGAGGAGATGGCGTGAATAGCGCAGCAGTTGGTCGTCCGTCATGGCCCTACTGTCCTGCGGCGCGGCTTCATTTTTCTTTTTTCTCTACCTTGCGCTCAGCCAGTGTGGCACTGATCTTGACTGGCAAACCTTTGAGCTGGTTCAAGGCTTGGTTGAGTTGGAAATCTTTGTCTGAGCCGAACTCCGGCGGGCGCCTTTCGGAAACTGGCTTCTTGGCTTCAAGTTCCAATTTTTGGAGCGCTTCTTCTTTGGCTTTTTGCCGCTCAGCGTCTTTGACTTCAGCGCCTTGGCCGCTGCCCAAGTGTTTTTCAAGATCGGCCTCGCGCATGCGCAACGCGGCGAAGACGTTGCCGTTTTCAGTTTCGTCAATCATGACATCTGGCAAGATGCCTTTGGCTTGAATGGATCGGCCACTGGGTGTGTAGTAGCGTGCGGTGGTGAGCTTCAAAGCTGTGTCGGGGCCGAGTTGACGCACGGTTTGAACCGAGCCCTTGCCAAAGGTCTGGTTGCCCATGACGATGGCACGTTTGTGATCTTGCAAGGCGCCCGCGACAATTTCGCTGGCAGACGCAGAGCCTTCGTTGACCAAGACCACCAAGGCGACTTTTTTCATCGCACCGTTGGTGTTTTGTGTCAATGTTTGGATCGGGTCATTGCCTAAGCCGCGACGCCAAAACTGCGGCGCCGCTTTGTAGATGAATTTGCTTTCTTCGAGTTTCCCATTGGTGGAAACCACGGTCACGTTGGCAGGTAAAAAAGCCGCAGACAATGCCACTGCAGGGTCTAACAAACCGCCAGGGTCGTTGCGCAAGTCAAGCACCAAGCCCTTGAGCTGCGGGTCTTGCTTGTAAATTTCTTCCAGCTTGCGTGCGAAATCGTCCACCGTGCGCTCTTGGAATTGCGAGACACGAATCCAGCCGTAACCTGGTTCAATCAACTTGGCCTTGACGGACTGCGTTTTGATCTCTTCACGAACGATGGTCAGCGTGAAGCTGCGGTTTTCTTCTTTGCGAAACACCGTCAAAACAACTTTGGTGTTGGGCTCGCCGCGCATGCGCTTGACGGCATCGTTCATGGACAAGCCTTTGACAAAGGCCTCGTCAATTTTGGTCACAAAGTCATTGGTTTTAAGGCCAGCGCGGTCGGCCGGAGACCCTTCAATGGGCGAGACCACCTTGATCAAGCCGTCCTCTTGCGTGATCTCAATGCCCACGCCAACAAAGCGACCCGATATGCCTTCGCTCATCTCTTTGAAGCTTTTTTTGTCGAAATACTGCGAGTGTGGGTCCAGGCTCGAGACCATGCCCGAGATGGCTTCGGTGATGAGTTTTTTCTCGTCGACATTTTCGACGTAGTCACTTTTGACCATGCCAAAGACCGCTGCGAGTTGCTGCAACTCTTCCAAAGGCAGCGGCGCAAAAGCGCCTCGCGCTGTGGTTTGCAGCGACACCGTGGTCATTGCGCCGGCCAGGGCGCCCAAGCTGAGCCAGCCGATAATTTTGAGTTTTTGTCCCATGTGCATTGCCTTGAAAGGCCTCCTAACGGATCAATATACACCCACTATCGAGGGGGTGTTTGGGAAGGGAAATGAAATTTTAAACTTCGCTTTAAGCTTTGCCTTGATTTGCCACCGCGGCGGCGGCTTTGGCCACTGCATCTGGATCGCCCAAATAATAGTGTTTCAGGGGTTTCAATTGAGCATCGAGTTCATAGACCAGCGGAATACCGTTGGGAATGTTCAGGCCCACAATGTCTTGGTCTGAGACTTGGTCCAAATATTTGACCAAAGCACGAATCGAGTTGCCATGGGCAGCCACCACAATACGATCCCCGGCCAAGATAGCGGGTGCCATGGTGTCGTTCCAAAATGGCATCACGCGGGCAACGGTATCTTTGAGGCACTCTGTCAAAGGCACATCTTGCACGGGGACGCGGCTGTATCGCAAATCACTGCGTTCGCAGCGTGCATCTGAAGCTTCCAAGGCGGGTGGCGGGGTGTCGTAACTGCGACGCCAGGCCAGCACTTGTTCATCGCCAAATTTTTTCGCAGTTTCGGCTTTGTTCAGCCCTTGGAGCGCGCCGTAATGGCGCTCATTCAGGCGCCAGTGGTTGACAACAGGCAGCCACTCGCGCTCCATGGCGTCCAGGGTGTGCCACAGCGTGTGAATGGCGCGGCGCAGCACGCTGGTGTAGGCCAGGTCAAACTCGTAGCCCTGCGCCTTGAGCAAACGCCCAGCAGCTTTGGCCTGTTCAATCCCGGTGGGCGTAAGATCCACATCGGTCCAGCCGGTGAAGCGGTTTTCTAAATTCCAGGTGGACTCGCCGTGGCGAATGAGAACAAGTTTGTACATGGGCAAAGGTTTTATAAACGGGGAAAAAACGGGGATCAGCCTTGCATTTTAGAATTCGAATCTGGCGTGCAACTGAAAAACAGGCTGCGCGTGAACTTTTTAAGGGTATTTTGTGAAATTTCTGCTTGATAACTGGATGCTGGTGGCGGTGGCTTTGGCTTCTGCAGCGGCTTTGATGTGGCCCATGTTGCTCAAAGGTGCTTCAGGGGGTCTGGACACGGTGGCTGCGGTGCAATTGATCAACCGTGAAAAAGCGGTGCTGATCGATGTATGCGAGCCTGAGGAATTTGCGCAAGGCCATGCGGGTGGCGCCAAAAATGTGCCCCTAGGGCAGCTGGAAAGCCAATTGCCGCTGATTGTCAAAAATAAAAACTTGCCGGTGATCATGGTTTGCCAAGTCGGCGCACGCGCCAGTCGCGCGGCAGCTCAAGCCCGCAAGATGGGCTACGAGCAAGCACAGGCTTTGTCGGGTGGCTTGCGCGCTTGGCGTGATGCCAGTTTGCCGGTAGAGAAGTCCTCAGTCTGAGTTTGACTTGATGTTTTGATTTGGAGTTGCCATGTCAGCTGTAAAGATGTACACCACCGCCGTTTGCCCTTATTGCGTGCGAGCCAAACAAATACTCAAGGCCAAAGGGGTGACGGAAATCGAAGAAATTCGAGTTGACACTTCACCCGATGCACGTGAGCAAATGATGAGCCTGACTGGGCGGCGCACGGTGCCTCAGATTTTCATTGGTCAAACGCATGTGGGTGGGTGCGATGATTTGGTGGCGCTCGATGCAAAGGGCGGCTTGCTGCCACTGCTCCAAGCAAGTTGAGCGAAGCAGCGCTGGGCCATGGGGGCCAGCTTTTGCGATCAGCGATAATGCGCGATACCCTGCAGCAGGGGCTTCCTAGAAGCGGCTGCTGGGCCATTTACCGCAAAGCTAAGATTTTTATGTCCGAAGAAAACACCCCCGTGTTCCAAATTCAGCGCGTGTATTTGAAAGAAGCGTCGTTGGAGCAACCCAATTCACCCGGCATTTTGCTCGAGCAGCAACAACCCGCCGTGGACATTCAGTTGGCTGTGCAGGCCAACGCTGCTGCTGAAGGTGTCTACGAAATCTGCGTGACCGCCACTGTGCACACCAAAATTGACGACAAAACAGTGTTCTTGGTCGAATGCAAACAAGCCGGCATTTTTGAAATTCGCAATTTGCCAGAAGACCAGATGGGCCCCATCATGGGCATTGCTTGCCCTCAAATTGTGTACCCCTACTTGCGCGGTAATGTGGCCGACATGGTCACGCGCGCAGGTTTTCCGCCTGTGCATTTGGCAGAAATCAATTTCCAAGCCATGTACGAGCAGCAGCAAGCTGAGGCCGCCCAACAAGCGGCCGCCCCGCAAGTTCAATAAAACCAAGTCCAAGGCCCAGTTGTGAGCCTGAAGATTGCGCTCATTGGGGCGGGTGCTTGGGGCACAGCGCTGGCCATCAGTGCCAGCGGCCACCCTGCAGGCCATCGGGTGAGCCTTTGGTCGCGAGACCCTGCTGCGGCCCAAGCCCTTCAATCCCAAAGAGTCAACACGCGCTATTTGCCGGGGGTTGCGCTGCCGCCCAGCTTGACAGCCGTTTCCTGCGACATGGCGCACTTGGCGCAACTGGCCCAAGCCCATGATTTGGTGGTGGTGGCCACCCCCATGGCAGCGCTTAGAGCCATGCTGTTGGCCCTGCAAGACTGCCCTGTGCCGCTGGCATGGTTGTGTAAAGGTTTTGAGGCGGGTGCGGGTTCTGCACCTGCTGCATGGATGGCGCATGAGGTTTGCGCTCAAGTTGCGCCGCAACTGCAGGCCGGCATTTTGAGTGGCCCCAGCTTTGCCCTGGAAGTCGCCCGTGGGCAGCCTACAGCCTTGGTGGCAGCCAGCCCCTTGGCCAGCGTGCGCGAGGTCCTGGTGGGGGCCTTTCACAGCCCTAGCTTGCGTGTTTATGCCAATGCAGACATCGTCGGCGTGGAGGTTGGCGGGGCGGTCAAAAATGTCTTGGCCATTGCCACCGGTTTGTGTGATGGTTTGAATTTGGGCTTGAATGCCCGAGCCGCCTTGATCACACGGGGGCTTTCTGAGATGACCCGCCTGGGTTTGGCCTTGGGTGCCAAGGCCGAAACCTTCATGGGCTTGTCGGGATTGGGCGACTTGGTGCTCACCGCCACGGGCGACTTAAGTCGCAATCGCCAAGTCGGTTTGCTGCTGGCCCAAGGCATGGGTTTGGCGCAGGCGCTGGCCTCTTTAGGGCATGTGGCTGAAGGCGTTTACAGCGCGCGCAGCGTGCTTCAAAGAGCGCGCGCCTTGTCAGTGGACATGCCCATCACGCAAGCTGTGGTGGCCTTGCTCGACGGCCAGCTCAAACCCTCACAAGCTGTGGCCGCCTTGATGGGGCGTGAGGCACGGGGTGAATCGGTTTGAAACTTAAACCGGGGTGAAGGCCAAGCGCACATAAATCGGTGCGAATGCTTCGGCTTGGGTGATTTCAATCAATGTTTCTTTGGCCAACTCAAGCAGCGCGATGAAGGTCACCACCAACACGGGTGTGCCTTTTCGGGAGTCAAACAAGTTTTCAAATTCGATGAATTGACGCCCTTGCAAGTGCTTTAAGACAATGCTCATGTGCTCACGCACACTCAACTCCTCGCGGGTGATGATGTGGTGCTGAACCAATTTGGCACGCTTCAAAATATCACGCCAAGCCTCTTGCAATTCGGGCAGATGAACTTCTGGAAAGCGCGGCACCAAGCTTTGCTCAATGTAAACCTGGGCTTTTAAAAAATCACGACCATATTGCGGCAAATTGCCCAACTGCATGGAGGCCATTTTCATTTGCTCGTATTCCAGCAAACGCCTGACCAACTCAGCGCGTGGGTCTTCAGGCTCTTGTCCTTCGGCCACACGTTTAGGCGGCAGCAGCATGCGCGATTTGATCTCAATCAACATCGCGGCCATGAGCAAATACTCGGCGGCCAACTCTAAGTTGTGTTCGCGAATTTCGTCGACATAGCTGAGGTATTGGCGCGTGACCGCCGCCATCGGGATGTCCAGGATGTTGAAGTTTTGTTTGCGAATCAAATACAGCAACAAATCCAGCGGGCCTTCAAAAGCCTCGAGGAAAACTTCCAATGCATCGGGCGGAATGTAGAGGTCATTGGGCATCGAAAAAAGCGGCTCGCCATACAGGCGTGCCACGGCCACATGGTCAATCACCTGGGGCAAGCCGGTGACGTTCTCAATGACGCTGGGCTCCAAAAGTATCAACCTTTGGTTTGATAAACGTAGGGCTGCTGAGCCACGCGGCCGGTATTGAACTCTTTGAGCACATGGCGGTCGACACTGGCGTTCCACAAAAGGGCACGCCCCTCAAGCTGCTCGGCATCCAAATGCGGGCGCTCCACCTTCAATTGGTCAATGAATTGGGTTGCGTCTGAGCGGTAGTCAGGGCGGCGGAAAATATCGATGAGCGACATATCAAAGCGCTTTCAGTAAGAGTCAATGGGGTATTTTACCGTTCACAGCCCCGGGGCTGGTGCGGGCCAGACTTTCTTGCAAATCCAGGGCCAAATCGGTGCTTGGCAGGTCGAGCAAGCCGCTTCGCTTGGCGATGTCTTGGGGCTGATTCAAAAGGCCGCACAGCATGAGGCGTACCTTCCTTTTTTGACACAGGTGGGCCAATGCAATCAGGGCGTCGACCCCTGAAGAGTCGATGTAGATCACGTTTTTGAGGTCCAAAATCACTGCGCGTGTGGGCAGTTGATTTTCAATGGCCTCGATCAATTTAACCGCGCCAAAAAACACCGCGCCATACAAACGAATGGCGGTGACTTGCCCTTGCAGCCCCGCCAAGCCTGGTAATTCGTGGGCGCTCAAGGTCTCGCTGTGGCTCAAACTGGAGATGCGGAAAATAAAAGTCAGGCAAGCCCCGATCAAGCCCACCTCCACCGCCACGGTCAGGTCCACCACCACGGTCAAGAAAAATACGGCCAATAAAATAATGCGGTAGGGAAGTCGGTACTGGCGCAAGTGCACAAAGGCTCGCCATTCGCCCATGTTCCAGGCCACGAATATCAAAATGGCGGCCAACCCAGCCAAAGGAACGTGGTTGGCCAAAGGCGCGGCCACCCACACCACGGCCAACAGGGTGAGCGCGTGCACCATGCCTGCGATGGGGCTGCGCCCGCCACTCTTGACATTGGTAACAGTGCGCGCGATGGTGCCGGTTGCAGGCATGCCACCAAAAAAAGGCGTGATGAAATTGGCAATGCCTTGGGCCATCAATTCTTGGTTCGGGTCATGACGATCGCCAATCAAGCCGTCTGCAATGCGCGCGCACAGCAAAGACTCAATGGCGCCGAGCAGTGTCAAAGTGAAGATGGGCATGCTCAAATATTTAACGCTGCTCCAGCTCAATTCAGGCCATTGGAAACTGGGCAATGCAGAAGGGATGCCGCCAAATTTGCTGCCAATGGTCTCGACGGGCAAGGCCAAGAAGTGCGCCGCCAAGGTGGACAAGATCAAAGCCACAATCGAGCCTGGCACACTGATCAACTTGGACGGTGTAGCTAGACCGGTTTTTCGCATGACCCAGCGCTGCCACAAGACCAGCACCAACAAAGAGCCCGAGGCCAGCGCAAAAGCCTGCCATTGCAAAGAGGGCATGGCTTGTTTCAGTGCATGCACAATGCCAAAAAAATCAGCTGGCATGTGGGCAACTTGCAGGCCTAAGAAATCTTTCGCTTGCGATAGCATGATCAGCACCGCAATGCCGTTGGTAAAGCCAATCACAACGGCAATCGGAATAAAGCGGATCAAAGAGCCCAATCGAAACACGCCCATCAAAAAAAGCAGCACACCCGATGCCGCTGTAGCGATGATCAAATTGGCCAGGCCGTAGCGCTGCACAATGCCGTAAACAATGACGATGAATGCGCCTGCTGGGCCGCCTATTTGCACCTTGCTGCCGCCCAAAGCAGAAATTAAAAAGCCGGCAATGATGGCCGTGAAAATCCCGGCTTCGGGTTTCAGGCCTGATGCAATGGCAAAGGCCATGGCCAAAGGCAATGCCACCACACCGACGGTCAAGCCGGCGCCGACATCGCGGCTCAATTGCGCGCGGTCATAGCCGATCAGGCAGTCGAGCAGGCGGGGGCGGAAAAAACTGGACATCGATCATGCTTCAAACAAAGCGTCCAGCAGGGGGGTGTCCACGCGCTGCATCAGGTGTTTGTACTCGGCAATCGGATGGCCCGCACCCAACAAGGGCAGGCCTGCTTGAAAGCGCATGGGCTCGATGTTCAAAAAGCGCTCGACTTGCGCGGCCAAGTCGGGCATGACGGGTTTCAACATCAGGCTGAGCATGCGAAAAGCTTCGATGCAGGTGCTGCAGACATCGTGCAAGCGCGCTTCTTTGCCTTCTTGCTTGGCCAATTCCCAAGGTTTGTTCAGGTCCACATACTCATTGACGCGGTCGGCCAAAAGCATTACCTCGCGCAGAGCTTTGGCGCAATCACGCTCGTTGTACATCTGCGCCACCGGCTCCATCTGAGCTTGCAAAAGTGAGAGCAGCGCCAGGCCATCATCCGAGATGGCGCCCAACTTTTCGCCCAAACGTTTGCTGATGAAACCGGCTGCGCGAGAGGCAATGTTGATGTATTTGCCCACCAAATCGCTGTTGACACGGGCCATGAAGTCTTCGGGGTTGAAGTCCACATCTTCATTGCGGCCGTTGAGTTTGGCTGCAAGGTAGTAGCGCAGCCATTCGGGGTTCATGCCCAGCTTGAGGTATTTCAAAGGGTCTAGGCCCGTGCCGCGGCTTTTACTCATCTTTTGGCCACTGACCGTGAGGAAGCCATGCACAAACACGGCGTTGGGCGTTTTGCGGCCACTGAAGTGCAGCATGGCGGGCCAAAACAGCGTGTGAAAATAAGTGATGTCTTTGCCGATAAAGTGGTACTGCTCCACGGCAGGGTTGTTGATGTAGGCCTCGTAATCTACGCCGATTTTGTCCAAGTGGTTTTTCAATGAAGCCAAGTAGCCAATGGGCGCATCGAGCCAAACATAAAAATATTTTCCAGGCGCATCGGGAATTTCAATGCCGAAATAAGGCGCATCGCGGCTGATGTCCCAGTCACTCAAGCCGCCTTGTCCATGCTCATCTTTGGCAAACCATTCTTTGATTTTGTTCAAAACCTCAGGCTGCAAGCGGCCGCTTTCGTGCGTCCATTTTTCCAGATAGTCGATGCAGCGCGGGTCAGACAGTTTGAAAAAATAATGCTCCGATTTTTTCAGCACCGGCGTAGCGCCCGACAAGGCTGAGCGGGGATTTTTCAGGTCGGTGGGCACATAAACTGCGCCACACGCTTCGCAGCTGTCGCCGTACTGGTCTTGGGCCCCGCATTTAGGGCATTCACCTTTGATGAAACGGTCTGGCAAGAACATTGATTTTTCGGGGTCGAAAAATTGTTCGATGGTTTTGGTGGCAATCAAACCCGCATCGCGCAAGTCTCGGTAAATTTGCTGCGCCAGCACGTGGTTTTCAGCGCCGTCGGTGCTGTGCCAGTTGTCAAATGCAATGTGAAAACCGTCTAAACAGGGTTTGCGACCGGAGGCGATATTGGCCACAAATTGCGCGGGAGTGATGCCTGCTTGTTCAGCGGCGATCATGATGGGCGCACCATGTGCGTCGTCGGCGCAGACAAAATGCACCTCATGGCCTTGCATGCGCTGGGCCCGCACCCAAACATCGGCCTGGATGTACTCCATGATGTGGCCAATGTGAAAATTGCCGTTGGCATAAGGCAAAGCCGTGGTCACGAAGATTTGGCGCGAAGCGGGCTGAACGGACGTTGCGGGCATGGGGGGTCAACTTGTAGGGGAATCACTGATTTTATGGGCTGGCGGGCAGTCCTGCCGCTAAACTTCGGGCCATTGACCGAAAGATTGACATGACAACCTCAGAACAGCTGCTGCAAGCCTTGCAAACCGTGATCGACCCGAATACGGGAAAAGACTTCGTTTCGACCAAGGCACTCAAAAACCTGGTGATCGATGGGGGCCAAGTGGCTTTTGATGTCGAGTTGGGCTACCCTGCCAAAAGCCAAATTCCAGCCCTGCGCAACGCCTTGATCGCGGCTGCCAAGCAAGTGCCGGGGGTGGTCAATGTCTCAGCCAACGTGATCTCACGCATCGTGGCCCATGCAGCCCAGCGCGGGGTGAGTTTGCTGCCGCAGGTGAAAAACATCGTGGCCGTGGCCTCGGGCAAGGGCGGCGTGGGCAAGAGCACCACCGCTGTGAACTTGGCCTTGGCCTTGGCCGCTGAAGGCGCCCGCGTGGGCTTGCTCGATGCGGACATTTACGGCCCCAGCCAGCCCATGATGATGGGCATCGAGGGCCGGCCCGAAAGTGAAGACGGCCAGACCATGGAGCCCATGGAAAACTACGGCGTGCAGGTCATGTCGATTGGTTTTTTGGTCAATCAAGATGAAGCCATGATCTGGCGCGGGCCCATGGCCACGCAAGCCTTGGAGCAGCTGCTGCGGCAAACCAATTGGAAAGAGTTGGACTATTTGATTGTGGACATGCCCCCTGGCACGGGCGACATTCAGTTGACCCTGAGCCAGCGCGTACCCATGACAGGGGCCGTGATCGTCACCACACCGCAAGACATCGCCTTGCTCGACGCCAAAAAAGGCATCAAGATGTTTGAGAAAGTGGGCGTGCCGATATTGGGCATCGTGGAGAACATGGCGGTGCATGTGTGCAGCCAATGCGGCCATGTCGAACATATTTTTGGCGCCGATGGCGGCAAAAAAATGGCGGCCGATTACCAAATGGATTACCTCGGCGCATTGCCACTCAACATGCAAATTCGGCTGCAAGCAGACAACGGCAAACCCACGGTGGTGGCCGACCCTGATGGCGAGGTGGCCGCTATTTACAAAGCCATAGCGCGGCAAGTAGCGATCAAAATTGCGCACAAGGCGAAAGATTTTTCAGCTAAATTTCCAACCATCAAAGTCTCTAAAGACACTTGATACGCTGGCGCGCGCACAGCGCGACTCAGGCTTTGCCAGCTTCTTGCGCGCGCAGGCGAAAGCGCTGAATTTTGCCCGTGGCGGTTTTGGGCAGATCGCTCACAAACTCAATGAAGCGTGGGTATTTGTAGGGGGCCAGGCGCGATTTGACAAAAACTTTCACATCGTCTTGTGTCAAGCTTTGTCCTGCTTTGAGAACGATGAAAGCCTTGGTTTTGGTCAATCCGTCGCTGTCGGTTTTTCCAATCACAGCGCATTCCAAAATGCTGGGGTGTTCTACCAAGCATGATTCCACCTCAAAGGGCGAGACATAGATGCCGCTGACTTTGAGCATGTCGTCATTGCGCCCTGCGTAGGTGTAGTAGCCCTCGGTGTCGCGTGAATATTTGTCACCACTTTGTGTCCAAGCGCCTTGAAATGTGGCGCGCGTTTTTTCGCGGTTGTTCCAGTACATCAAGGCGGCGCTTGGGCCTTGAATGAACAAGTCACCGATCTCATTGTGGCCCGTGAGCACCTCACCGTTTTCACCGCGCAGTTGAACCTCGTAGCCTGGCACTGGTTTGCCTGTGCTGCCGTAGCGCACATCACCGGGCCGGTTGGACAAAAACACATGCAGCATCTCGGTCGATCCAATCCCGTCGATGACTTCGCAGCCAAAGCGCTCGCTCCAGCGCAGGCCAATGTCACTGGGCAATGCTTCACCGGCCGAAGAGCACAGGCGCAAAGCCACTTGCGAACGCTCAGGCAAAGCAGGGCTGGCCAGCATGCCACCGTAACCGGTGGGGGCGCCAAAAAAAACAGTGGCTTGTTGCTCAGTCAGGCGTTTGAACGTGGCTTGGGGGGTAGGGCGCTCAGCCATCAAAACCACGCTGGCACCCACACTCAAGGGGAAGGACAGGGCGTTGCCCAAACCATAGGCGAAAAATAATTTGGCAGCGGAAAAAACGATGTCGCTCTCGTTCAAGCCCAGGACCGCTTTGCCATACAACTCAGCGGTCCAATACAAGTTGCCTTGGGTGTGCACGGTGCCTTTGGGTTGACCTGTGGAGCCTGAGGAGTACAGCCAAAAAGCCGGCTCATCGGCCAGCGTGTTGGCGGGCATGCAGGCGCCAGCGTCGGCGCAAGACAAGAGGGTTGAAAAATGCTGGGCATCTGCTGGCAATTCACCCGCATGGCGCGAGACCAGCACGTGTTGGACTTCATGGGGCCCAAGCGCCAATGCTTGGCTCCAGACAGGCAACAAAGCCGAAGAAACCAAGGCCGCTTGCGCACGGCAGTCCTTGAGCATGAAGGTGTAGTCTTGCGGCGTCAGCAATGTGTTCACTGCCACCGGAACCACACCGGCATACAAAGCCCCCAAAAATGCCACGACCCAGTCACTGCTGTCGTGCATCAACACCAACACGCGTTCTTCTCGCCTCAAGCCCAGGGCCTGCAAACCGGCTGCACAGGCCCGGATTTGCTCGCTCAATGCGGCGTAGGTCAATTGGCCCAAGTCGTCCATCAGCGCCACTTTGTGGGGCCGCTGCGCGTTGGCCAGAATCAGGTGCTGGGCAAAATTGAAGTGCGTGGGGGGTGCTGTTACTGGCTGTGTCAAATGGGCCTCTCCCGCATCGGTTTGAATGCATTATCTTGCGCATTGCAAAGTATGCAGTAAAGTGCATACTTTGTGCACCGTTGATATCTAGGGTTTGCCCTTGATTCGATTTATAAAGACCAAGATGGAGACTTCAGTGACTGAAGCACCAAGCCATTCTCTGGATGCCAATGCATCCCATGAAGCAGTGCGAAACCCTTTTCTACTGGCTTTAGGCGAGCGTGTTCGCAATTTGCGGTCGCGCAAAGGCATGACCCGCAAAGCGGCTGCCTTGGCGGCCGATGTGTCTGAACGGCATTGGGCCAATTTGGAATACGGCACAGGCAATGTTTCTGTCTTGGTTTTGTTGCAAGTGACCAATGCACTCCAATGCTCATTGGCCGAATTGTTGGGCGACTTGACCACCACCTCCCCGGAGTGGCTATTGATCCGTGAGTTGTTGGGCCACCGGCATGAGGCAGACCTGCACCGCGCACGCTTGCAGTTGACCCAGCTTTTTGGGCAAGGCGGGGACGCCAGCGCGCGCCGAACACGCGTGGCCTTGATCGGCTTGCGCGGAGCAGGCAAGTCCACCTTGGGCCAGTGCTTGGCCGATGATTTGGGTTTTCCATTCATCGAGTTGAGCCGAGAGATCGAGCAATTTGCGGGCTGCCAGATCAGTGAAATTCACAACCTGTATGGGGCCAACGCATACCGCCGCTACGAGCGCCGAGCACTCGAAGAGGCCATTCAAATTTACCCTGAAGTGGTCATTGCCACGCCCGGTGGTTTGGTCTCTGATTCAGCCAATTTCAACTTGCTGCTTTCGCATTGCACCACCGTGTGGCTGCAGGCCGATGCCTCAGACCACATGTCGCGCGTTGCGGCGCAAGGGGACTTGCGCCCCATGGCTGCAAGCCATGAAGCCATGGCCGATTTGAAACGCATTTTGGAGGGTCGAGCCGCCTTTTACTCCAAGGCCGATATCCAGATCAACACCAGCGCGGCTGCCCTGGACGACTGTTTCACGGATTTGCGTGCCAAGGTCCGTCAGCAATTGCAACTTCCCAACTGAATTCTTTCAATTCACAGGGTAAATACTTATTAAATGCACTAAAATGCATGTTTATTCAATTCAATAAGTGCAATAAACTGCATGTTGACGCAGGTCAAAGCAAATTTTTGAACTGTCCAACGATTCAAGACATCTCGGAAACACCCCCATGCCCAGCGCCCCCATCGTCAACTACCAAACCTCACCGGCCAACTACAAGCACATCAGCTTGGCCTTTGACGGTGCGATCGCCACCTTGTCCATCAACATCGACGAAAACGCGGGCATACGGCCGGGCTACAAACTCAAGCTCAACTCCTACGACTTGGGCGTGGACATTGAATTGCACGATGCCTTGCAGCGCATTCGCTTTGAGCACCCGCAAGTGCGCACTGTGGTCCTCACCAGTTTGAAAGACCGCGTGTTTTGCTCGGGCGCCAATATTTTCATGTTGGGTGTGTCCACGCACAACTGGAAAGTGAATTTTTGCAAGTTCACCAACGAGACCCGCAACGGCATGGAAGATGCCAGCCAACACTCGGGCTTGAAATTCATTGCAGCCTTGAACGGTGCTTGTGCAGGGGGCGGTTATGAGTTGGCACTGGCGTGCGACGACATTGTTTTGGTCGACGACCGCTCATCCTCAGTCTCACTGCCTGAAGTGCCATTGCTGGGCGTACTCCCGGGCACCGGTGGCTTGACGCGCGTGACCGACAAGCGCCATGTGCGTCACGATTTGGCGGATATTTTTTGCACCAGCGTAGAAGGCGTTCGCGGCCAGCGTGCGGTCGATTGGCGCTTGGTCGACGCCATAGCCAAGCCCAACCAATTTCAACACGTGGTGCGCCAGCGCGCGCAAGCATTGGCCGCCAAGAGCGACCGCCCCGCGCAAGAAAAAGGTGTGGCCTTAACGCCCATTGAACGCCTGATCGAAGCGGACCGCTTGCACTACAGCCATGTGAGCGTAGAGATTGACCGAAACAAACGCCTGGCCAAATTCACGGTCAAATCGCCCATTGAAAAACAGCCGACAGACATTGCCGGCATCATGGCCGCAGGCGCCCAGTGGTGGCCCTTGCACATGGTGCGCGAATTAGACGACGCCATCTTGCACATGCGAACCAATGAGTTGGGCATTGGCACATGGGTGCTCCAAGCCGTGGGCAACAGTGCAGATGTCTTGGCCAGTGACGAGACCCTTTTGGCCAACAAAGACCATTGGTTTGTCCGCGAAACCATAGGCCACTTGCGCCGCACCTTGGCCAGGCTGGACGTGTCCTCACGAAGCTTGTTTGCCTTGATTGAGCCTGGCACTTGCTTTGCTGGCACTTTGGCCGAATTGGCTTTTTGCGCCGACCGCACTTACATGTTGGCCTTGCCAGATGATGCAGGCAAAGCACCGCATCTGCAGCTGAGCGAAATGAACTTCGGGTTCTACCCCATGGTCAACGCCCAGTCGCGTTTGGCGCGACGCTTTTACGAGGAAGTGCCCGCCATGCAAGCCGTGCGCAGCGCCATTGGCGCGCCTTTGGATGCGCAAGCTGCACTGGCGCTGGGCTTGGTCACTGCCGCACCCGACGACATCGATTGGGAAGACGAAATTCGCATGGCGCTGGAGGAGCGTGCTTCCATGTCGCCCGATGCCTTGACGGGCTTGGAGGCGAACTTGCGTTTTGCCAGTCAAGAAAACATGCTGACCCGAATTTTTGGTCGCTTGACGGCATGGCAAAACTGGATTTTTCAGCGACCCAATGCCGTGGGTGAAAAAGGCGCATTGAAGGTCTATGGCAAAGGTGAAAAAGTGCAGTTCGACTTGAACCGCGTTTGAGAGATAAATTTTTGGAGTTCGACATGACTGGCATTAACTACAGCGAGAAAATCCCCAACAACGTCAACTTGGCTGAAGACCGCAGCTTGCAGCGCGCTTTAGAGCATTGGCAGCCCAACTACCTCCAGTGGTGGAAGGACATGGGGCCTGACGGCTCGCAAAATTTCGATGTCTATTTGCGCACCGCTGTGAGCGTGGACCCGCAAGGTTGGGCGCAATTTGGCCACGTGAAAATGCCGGACTACCGCTGGGGCATCTTCTTGAACCCTGCAGAACAAGACCGCAAAATTCATTTTGGCGACAACATCGGCCAGGCCGCTTGGCAAGAAGTGCCTGGCGAGCACCGCGCCAACTTGCGCCGCATCATTGTCACGCAGGGCGATACCGAGCCGGCCTCGGTCGAGCAGCAACGCCATCTGGGCTTGACCGCACCCAGCCAATACGATTTGCGCAACCTGTTTCAAGTCAATGTGGAAGAAGGGCGCCACCTGTGGGCCATGGTTTATTTGTTGCACAAATATTTTGGCAAAGATGGGCGTGAAGAAGCTGAAGCTTTGCTCGAGCGCAACAGCGGCAATGCAGACAACCCGCGCATCTTGCAAGCCTTTAACGAGAAGACGCCCGACTGGCTCTCCTTCTTCATGTTCACCTACTTCACCGACCGCGACGGCAAGTTCCAACTGTGTGCCTTGGCTGAGTCAGCGTTTGACCCCTTGGCCCGCACCACCAAGTTCATGCTGACCGAAGAGGCGCACCACATGTTTGTCGGCGAGTCTGGCATTGGCCGCGTGATTCAGCGCACAGTGGACATGATGAACCAGTTGAAAACCGATGACGCCGCCAAGCTGCGCGCCGCGGGTGTGATTGACCTTCAAACTTTGCAGCGCTACATCAATTTTCACTTCAGCGTGACCATTGACTTGTTTGGTGCTGACCAGTCCTCCAATGCCGCCTCCTTTTACAGCTCGGGCTTGAAAGGCCGCTACGAAGAAGGCAAACGCGCAGACGACCACGTGCTCAAAGGCAACACCTACAAAATATTGGCCGTTGAAAACAATCAATTGATTGAAAAAGAAGTGCCCATGCTCAACGCATTGAATGAAGTGCTGCGCGACGACTACATCAAAGACTCGGTGGGCGGTGTCGAGCGCTGGAATCGCCTGATTGAAAAGGCCGGCATTTCATTCAAATTGAAAGTACCGCACAAAGCATTTCACCGCAACATTGGCAGCTTGGCTGGCATCAAAGTCTCGCCCGATGGCCGCTTGGTCAACGAATCGGAGTGGACTGCCAAAGTCGATGAATGGTTGCCAAGCGCACTAGACCGCGCTTACGTGGGCAGCTTGATGGGCCGTGTGGTCGAGCCCGGAAAATTTGCCAATTGGATTGCCCCTCCTGTCATGGGCATTAACCGCCAACCGGTAGACTTCGAGTATGTTCGTTTCAGCTGATTAGTCTCATGCCATGCTCACAGAAAATTTGCTGATTCAGCAGCACCTGATTGACCCGGAAATTTGCATTCGCTGCAACACCTGTGAAGCGTCTTGCCCCGAGGGTGCTGTCACGCATGACGATCGCAATTACGTGGTCGATGCGCAAAAATGCAACCACTGCATGGCCTGCGTGCCGCCTTGCCCCACGGGCTCGATTGACAATTGGCGCAGCATGCCGCGGGCGAAGGCCTACAGTGTTGAGGCCCAGCTTGGGTGGGATGAATTGCCCCCAGCCTTGAGCGACGAACAATTCAAAGCTTTGGGTGTTTTGCCAGAATCCATCAGCAGCGTGAATGCTGAACCTCATTCGGCTTCACATGGTGCCACCGTGCCGCCTTGGTCTGCAGCCCATCCGTACACCAATTTGCACGGGCCCAAAAATCCCATCACGGCCACGGTGGTCGGCAATGTTCAAGTCAACGAAGCGGGCACCGCCAACGAGACGCATCACATCATGCTGGACTTTGGCAGCATGCCTTTCCCGGTGCTCGAAGGCCAGTCCATCGGCATCGTGCCAAGCGGCGCAGACGCCTCAGGCAAAGCTCACCATGCGCGCCAGTACTCGGTTGCCAGCCCTCGCAATGGCGAGCGGGCCGGTTACAACAACTTGTCTTTGACCGTCAAACGCGTCAAAGAGGACCATCAGGGCCAAGCCATCAAAGGGGTCTGCTCCAATTATTTGTGTGATCTCCAAGTGGGTCAGAAGGTGCAAGTCATTGGGCCTTTTGGCAGCAGCTTTTTGATGCCCAACCACCCACAATCCAACATCGTCATGATTTGCACGGGCACCGGCAGCGCCCCGATGCGCGCCATGACCGAATGGCGCAGGCGGTTGCGGCAAACTGGCAAGTTTGAAGGCGGCAAATTGATGCTGTTCTTTGGTGCCAGAACACAGCAAGAGTTGCCCTACTTTGGCCCTTTGCAAAAATTACCCAAAGATTTCATCGACATTAATTTTGCGTTCTCACGCACCCCGGGCCAGCCCAAGCGTTATGTGCAAGACTTGATGCAAGAACGCGCGGCCGATTTGGGTGCCTTGCTGAAAGACGGCAACACCTGCATTTATGTTTGCGGATTAAAGCGCATGGAAGAGGGCGTGCTTGTGGCCTTGCACGATGTGGCCACGCAAGCCGGAATGAATTGGAGCGACTTGGGCGCCATGCTTCAAAAAGAAGGCCGATTGCACCTGGAAACGTATTGAAGCCCTTTGGGGTTGTAGCCCGAGCAATCGTTGGTAACATGCGGTCATGAGCCAACCCCCTAAGCTTGAAGTTGCTGTGTTGATGCGCCGTGAGCGTGTTCAAGGCCCCATGGCCCGCTGGCAGGAATGGCGCTGGGTTTTAGACGACGTGACCTTGCAGCAAGACCACTTCGGCGAGCAAGCCCGATGTTTGCGTGAAACGCAAGACGGCGTGTTGTGGATATTCCCTGGCCATTCAGTCGAGCTTTACCCCGACGATGCTGAAGGCTACATGCTCAACGCGACCTCGCCTGCGCCCAGTTTTTTCGTCATGTGGCGCATGGAAGATGCGCCATCATTTGGGGCGGACCCTATGCCCAGCCCACAACGCGTCTCGCTCAGCTACCACGATGCAGGCCGCTGGCTCGATGCACAAGAAACGGTCGAGCAAGTGGCAGCGCCAGCCGATGTCGTGCAGTGGATGCGTGAATTTGCTCAAACTCACCACATACCTGAAGAAAAAAAGCGGCAACGACCTCAAAGTTTCAGAGCTTTAACGGATCGGTTTGGACAGCCTGCCAAAATCAGCGTCAGCGACCGATCAGGGCGCAAAATGGAGGGCTCATGAGCGAGGGTTTTTTAAGCCGCTGGTCCAAGCGCAAACAAGAAGTCTTGCAGCAAGAAACGATCAGCAAACAGGGCTTGAGCAAACAAGGAGTGAACCAAGACGCCACCGCGCCGCAGGCGCTGAACACGCAGGTTGCAGATGATGGTGCGCTGGCGGCCAATGTGAAGAGTCCAGCGCAGCAGACCCCCGCCGAGCCTGCAGCTCAAGCGCTGCCCACCTTGGCCGACGTAGAAAAATTAACGCACGAATCAGATTTCAAGTCTTTCATGACCCAAGGTGTACCACCTGAAGTACGAAATGCCGCCGTCAAAAAACTTTTCGCCGATCCTCATTTCAATGTGATGGATGGGCTGGACATCTACATTGGCGACTACAACACCCCCGACCCCATGCCCCCTGGCATGCTCGAGAAAATGGTGGGAGCGCAATTTTTAGGCTTGGTCAAAAACCCCGAAGAGGGCCAAGCCGATCAAGCTGTGGCACAGTGCGCCCCTACGGCAATAGAAAATGCCTCCGACACGGCACCCAAGGATATCGCGGACACTTCAAGCGAATCTGAACAAAACTCGGCTCAACATGACCACACTCATTTGCGACTGCAACCAGACCATGCCGCTTCAGACCCAGAAGCTGGGGCAGGCCCTGGGTGAACCGCTGACGCTTCACACCACCTTGTGCCGGCGCGAAGCCGGGGCCTTTCAAAAGGCCATTCAATCAGGCCAGGACGTGGTGGTCGCGTGCACGCAAGAGAGGCGGCTTTTCTCTGAGTTGGCCGAGCAAACGCAAGGCGCCGTCTCGATCATCAAGTTTGTCAACATTCGCGAGACGGGTGGGTGGAGCCGGGATGCCCAAAAAGCCACACCCAAAATTGCAGCCTTGCTTGCGATGGCCCATTTGCCCGAGCCCGAACCGGTGCCTGTCGTGCCTTTTAAAAGCCAAGGCAAGTTGCTCATCATTGGGCCGCTGGACGCCGCAGAGAAAGCCGCCGCGTTGGTCAGTGATGTTTTGCAAGTCACCATTTTCGCGCAGGGCCCAGGGGCTGGTGGCGGTGCACAAGAGCGTATTTACCCCATCATTTCTGGCCAAATCAAAGCCTTGAAAGGCTGGTTGGGAGCGTTTGAGTTGGCTTGGCAGGGCAACAACCCCATCAACTTAGACTTATGCACGAGGTGCAACGCTTGCGTCGAGGTTTGCCCAGAAAACGCCATCGGTTTAGACTATCAAATTGACTTGAAGGCTTGCCAGTCGCACCGGGCATGTGTGAAGGTTTGCCAAGCTGCGGGTGCCATTGATTTCAACCGTGCGCCTGTGGATCAATCCGAAAAATTCGATCTCATTTTGGACTTGCGCACAGCCGCTGCCGGCCCCACTTTTTTACAACACGCAGCGCCCCAAGGCTATTTCCGCTGGAACGGGCAAGACCTGAGCAGCTTGCTCCAATTGCGTGAGTTGGTGGGTGAATTTGAAAAGCCCAAGTTTTTCGCCTACAAACAAAAACTCTGCGCGCACAGTCGCAACGAGACCGTGGGCTGCAGCGCATGCATTGACATTTGCTCGGCCGAGGCCATCAGCAGCGACAAGTCGCGCCAACAAATCAAAGTCAACCCCAATTTGTGCGTGGGCTGCGGCGCTTGCACCACCGTGTGCCCCAGTGGCGCCTTGACCTACGCTTACCCCCTGGCGCAAGAGCAGGGCCTGAAGATCAAAACACTTTTGTCGACCTTCGCGGCCGCTGGCGGGCAAGGCGCTGCGCTGTTGTTGCACAGCCAAGTGGCAGGTCAAAAATGCATTGAAGAATTAGGCCGCGCCGCGCAACTGAAATTGGCTCACGGCCTGCCTGCGCACGTGATACCAATGGCGCTGTGGCACACCGCCAGTTTGGGCTTGGAGGTCTGGCTTGCAGCCGTGGCGCAGGGCGCAAGCCAAGTGCTGGTTTTGACGACCCAAGATGAAGCGCCTCAATACGTAGAAGGCTTGCAAAGTCAAATGGCGGTGGCGCAAAGTTTGTTGCATGGCCTGGGCTACCAAGGCACACATTTCCACCTGATTCAAGCTGCTACCGCCATGGATTTAGAAGCCAGTTTGCAGGCCTTGTCTGGCACTGAGCAAACTGGCCCCAAAGCTTTTGCCAAGTTTGCTGTGGCACCCGAAAAGCGCAGCACGCTGGAGTTGGCTTTGGACCATTTGAGCGAGCAAGCCCCCAAGAGCCTGACGCCAGAAAACCGAGTGATTGCCTTGCCGCCAGGCGCGCTGCTGGGCAGCTTGAAAATCAACACCGACAAATGCACTTTGTGTTTGAGCTGTGTCAGCGCATGCCCTGCCAGCGCCTTGCTCGACAACCCTGAGTTGCCGCAGCTGCGCTTCATTGAAAAAAATTGTGTGCAATGCGGCTTGTGCGTCAAAACCTGCCCCGAAGATGCGATCGATTTGATCCCCCGTTTCCTGCGCGCCCCCGAGCGCAAACAGGCCCAAGTGCTCAACCAATCTCAGCCCTTCGGCTGCGTGCGATGCGGCAAGCCTTTTGGCACACTCAAAGCCATCGAGTCCATGTTGGGCAAATTGGCAGGTCACAGCATGTTTCAGGGGGCGGCGTTAGAGCGCCTGAAAATGTGTGGCGACTGCCGCGTGATCGACATGCACTCCAACCCTGACGAAGCGCGCATCACCGACATCCCGGCCAAACCGCGCAACACATGAAATGCCTGAAAACCCGATGAACACAGCCATGCCATCCTCCTCTGCCATGGACGAAGAAACCGCACGTGCTGAAATCTACGGCCTGTTGGCGCAATTGTTTTACCAAGTGCCTGAGCCCGCTTTGTTGGCGCAGTTGCGCGTGGCCGTGACGGACGCACCCGTGGCAGGTGGGTTTTTGGAGGAACCTTGGCGCGAGTTGGTCTCTGCGGCTCGCGCTGGCAGCGACGCAGCCATCGCCAATGAATACAACGCCTTGTTTGGTGGTGTGGGCAAGCCCGAGGTGTACCTCTACGGCTCGCACTACATGAGCGGGTTTTTGAATGACAAACCCGTGGCCCGTTTGCGCGAAGATTTGGCGGCCCTGGGTTTAGTGCGTGACGATGCCATGTCCGAAACCGAAGACCACTTGGCTTGCATTTGCGAGGTGATGCGCTACCTGATTGCAGGCGACGATGTGGCAGTGGCCAATTTGACACACCAGCGTGAATTCTTTGCCCAGCACCTGCAGCCCTGGGCCCAAAACTTAACCGACGCCATTGCACAGCACCCCAAAGCCAGCTTCTATCGCAGTTTGGCCCAATTCACCCACGCCTTCATGGCCATTGAAGCCCAAGGCTTTGACTTGCTGACATAAAACTTACGTCAACCTCCCCATTGGAGAATTGCGCTTTGCCCTAAGGGTTTTCCCATTGATAATCGGCCTCAAACTGGTAGTATCAAAACTGCTATGAAAAGTTTTTCCTAAGCACCGAATGACGGAGATATTTGATGAGCTCTCAAAATCCAAAACTTTCCCGCCGCATCTTGTTTGCCGGCGCAGGCACGGCCGGCGTGGTGGCAGCTGCTGCCAGTTTGCTGCCGCAAGTGCGGGGCGCAGTGCCCGAACTGATCAGCTCCAAGGCCAAGCCTGCCAGAGGCGGTGGCTACGAGTTGAGTGAGCACGTCAAGCGCTACTACAAAACCACCTTGGTCTGACCCTTTTTCAAACACTCACCTCTAGCTGGAGAGTTTCATGTTGTTAACTAAAAAGAATGCAAGCACTTCGGGTGCTGCCTCGTCCCCGTTTGTGCACAGTTTGCGCCGCGGCCTGACACAAGCTCTGCCCACTCTAGACCGCCGCACATTTCTGCGCCGCTCGGGTTTGGGCGTGGGCGTGGGCCTGGCCGCTTCGCAACTGAGCTTGGTGAAAAAAGCTGAAGCAGCCAATGCGGCTTCGGTCATAGGCGCCGGTAAAGTGGAAGTCAAGCGCACGGTTTGCACACATTGCTCGGTCGGTTGCGCAGTCGATGCAGTCGTTGAAAACGGCGTCTGGGTGCGTCAAGAGCCCGTGTTTGACTCTCCCATCAATTTGGGCGCGCATTGCGCCAAAGGTGCGGCAGTGCGCGAGCACGGCCACGGCGAGTACCGCTTGCGCTACCCCATGAAACTGGTCAACGGCAAGTACGAACGCATCAGCTGGGACACCGCCCTCAATGAAATCACGGCGCGCATGATGGAGTTGCGCAAAGCCAGTGGCCCCGACAGCGTTTACTTTGTGGGCTCGTCCAAGCACAGCAACGAGCAAGCCTATTTGATGCGCAAGTTCGTCAGCTTGTGGGGCACCAACAACTGTGACCACCAAGCGCGTATTTGCCACTCCACCACGGTGGCCGGTGTGGCCAATACCTGGGGTTATGGCGCCATGACCAACTCGTACAACGACATGCAAAACAGCAAGTGCGCCATGTACATTGGCTCCAACGCTGCAGAGGCGCATCCGGTCAGCATGATGCACATGTTGCACGCCAAAGAAAACGGCTGCAAGATGATCGTGGTCGACCCACGCTTTACCCGCACCGCCGCCAAGGCTGACGAATACGTCCGCATTCGCTCTGGCACCGACATCCCCTTCCTCTTCGGTTTGCTCTATCACATCTTCAAAAACGGCTGGGAAGACAAAAAATACATCAACGACCGTGTCTACGGCATGGACGCCGTCAAAGCCGACGTGATGGCCAAGTGGTCGCCTGACAAAGTCGAAGAGGCTTGCGGCGTCAAAGAAGAGCAAATGTTCAAAATTGCCAAGATGCTGCACGACAACAACCCCAGCACCATCGTGTGGTGCATGGGCCAGACGCAGCA
Source organism: uncultured Burkholderiales bacterium (assembly GCA_903870145.1). Classification (GTDB taxonomy): domain Bacteria; phylum Pseudomonadota; class Gammaproteobacteria; order Burkholderiales; family Burkholderiaceae_C; genus Limnohabitans_A. Next base: position 40,419 of record CAIQBO010000029.1, read on the forward strand.
CACCATTGGCAACGCCATGGTCCGCGCCTCTTGCATCTTGCAACTGGCTTTGGGCAACGTAGGCAAATCGGGCGGCGGCACCAACATTTTTCGCGGCCATGACAACGTGCAAGGCGCCACCGACGTAGGCCCCAACCCCGATTCATTGCCCGGTTATTACGGCTTGGCCGAAGGCTCTTGGAAGCATTTCGCCAAAGCTTGGGGCGTTGATTTTGAGTGGATCAAAGGCCGCTTTGCCACCCCCGCCATGATGGGCAAGAACGGCATGACGGTCTCGCGCTGGATTGACGGCGTGCTCGAGAAAAACGAGCTGATCGACCAAGACAGCAACTTGCGCGGCGTGTTTTATTGGGGCCATGCACCCAACTCGCAAACCCGCGGTTTGGAGATGAAGCGCGCCATGGACAAGCTGGACTTGTTGGTGGTGGTCGACCCTTACCCCTCAGCCACTGCGGCCATGGCCGCCATGCCAGGCAAAGCCGAAGACCTCAACCCCAATCGTGCCGTTTATTTGCTGCCCGCTGCCACGCAGTTTGAGACCAGTGGCTCTTGCACGGCGTCTAACCGCTCATTGCAGTGGCGCGAAAAAGTCATTGACCCGCTGTGGGAAAGCCGCTCTGACCACATGATCATGTACCAGTTTGCAGAGAAGTTAGGCTTTAGCAAAGAGCTGGCCAAGAACTACAAGTTGCAAAAAATCAAAGGTTTGGACGAACCCATTCCGGACGATATCTTGCGTGAAATCAACAAGTGCGTTTGGACCATTGGCTACACCGGCCAAAGCCCAGAGCGCTTGAAAGCCCACATGAAGAACATGCACTTGTTCGATGTGAAAACGCTCAAAGCCAAAGGCGGCAAAGACAAAGAAACCGGCTACGACTTCACCGGTGACTATTTCGGTTTGCCATGGCCTTGCTGGGGCACGCCTGAACTCAAGCACCCGGGCTCTCCTAATTTGTACGACACCTCCAAACACGTCATGGATGGCGGCGGAAACTTTCGCGCCAACTTTGGCATTGAGCGTGAAGGCAAGAGCTTGCTGGCAGAAGATGGTTCGCACTCCAAGGGTGCAGACATCACCACTGGCTACCCTGAACTTGACCACGTGTTGCTCAAAAAATTGGGCTGGTGGAGTGAGCTGACGGAAGCCGAAGCCACAGCAGCTGAAGGTAAAAACTGGAAGACCGATTCTTCGGGTGGCATGATCCGTGTGTTCATGAAAAACCACGGTTGCCACCCATTTGGCAACGCCAAAGCACGCGCTGTGGTCTGGAACTTCCCAGATCCTATTCCGCAGCACCGCGAGCCTTTGTATGGCATACGCCCCGACATGGTGGCCAAGTACCCCACGCACGACGACAAGAAAGCCTTCTGGCGTCTGCCCACCTTGTTCAAAACGATTCAAGACAAAAACATTGCCGACAAAGTGCATGAGAAGTTCCCGCTGATCATGACTTCGGGTCGTTTGGTCGAATACGAAGGCGGCGGCGAGGAGACTCGCTCCAACCCTTGGTTGGCTGAGCTGCAGCAAGAAATGTTTGTCGAGATCAACCCGCAAACGGCGACCAAGCGCGGCATTCGAAACGGCGAGCGCGCCTGGGTCAAAACCCCCACCGGGGCGCGTTTGAATGTGCAGGCCTTGGTCACTGAGCGCGTTGGCCCGGACACCGTGTTCTTGCCTTTCCACTTCTCAGGGCGCTGGCAAGGTGCTGACATGTTGGCGCACTACCCCAATGGGGCTGCACCGATCGTGCGCGGCGAGGCGGTCAACACCGCCACCACATATGGTTACGACAGCGTGACCATGATGCAAGAAACCAAAACAACCGTTTGCGACGTCGAGAAAGCCTAAGGGCCTTCCCAACTGACTGGAGTCACACATGGCAAGAATGAAATTTATTTGTGATGCAGAGCGCTGCATCGAATGCAACGGCTGCGTCACGGCATGCAAAAGCGAGCATGAAGTGCCTTGGGGCGTGAACCGACGCCGCGTGGTCACTTTGAACGACGGTGTGCCGGGCGAGAAATCCATCTCAGTGGCCTGCATGCACTGCTCGGATGCGCCTTGCATGGCGGTCTGCCCCGTCAACTGCTTTTACCGCACCGAAGAAGGCGTGGTCTTGCACGACAAAGACGTCTGCATTGGGTGTGGTTACTGCTCTTATGCATGCCCCTTTGGTGCGCCGCAGTTTCCAAGTGCCGGCACCTTCGGTGTTCGCGGCAAAATGGACAAGTGCACTTTCTGCGCAGGCGGCCCAGAAGCCAATGGCAGCCAAGCTGAGTTTGAAAAATACGGCCGCAACCGTTTGGCCGAGGGCAAATTGCCAGCATGCGCTGAAATGTGTTCGACCAAAGCATTGCTCGCCGGAGATGGTGACGTCATCGCCGACATCTTGCGCAACCGCGTGGTGCAACGCGGCAAAGGCGCAGAAGTTTGGGGCTGGGGCACTGCCTATGGCAGCAAAGCCGATGCAAAAGGGGCCAAATCATGAGCAGCTTGAAAATTTTGCCCCTCGTCTTGGCTGCGGCTGCCTTGACCGCTTGCGGCGACAAAGCGCAAGAGATGGTGGGCCAGCCCAAGCAAGACGCAGCGCCTTTCACGGGCACCGGCGTGGCCGTTTTCACAGCACCCGAGTGGAAGGTGGGCGATAAAAAAAGCTGGGCTGAGCAGCTCAAAGTGCGCGCTCAATACGGCATGAACGACTACACCCGCTCACCTTGAGCCTGGGAGAAAAACCATGAATCGAACTTCGGTTGTGACCCTTATCCTGGCACTTGCATGTGCCATGGGGACGGCTGTGGGGGCGATGGCGCAAACTGCCCCCGCCAAAGCAGCAGATGCCGGTGTGCAAAGCGCCAATATTTTCTCACTCGCACCAGACGCGAACACCGACCCCAAATACGCTGACCAAACCAATGGCGAGCGTGCCAAGGTTCAGCCCGGCAACAATGCCCCCATCTGGCGTCAAGTGGGCGCTGGCGTGAACGGCTACAGCAGCCTGCCAGCCAGCGAGGCACCAGAAGCGGGCAACCTGATTCAGCCCTTTGTGCAGTACCCCGGCTCCAAGCTCACCAATGCCGGTGAGGCGTGGCGCCAAGTGCGCAACAACTGGATCATTCCCTATGGCGGCTCTTTGCTGCTGATCGTCATGCTCGCCATTGCACTGTTTTATTACACCAAAGGCACGATGAATTTGCATGGCGCTGAAACAGGCCGCAAGATTGAGCGCTTTACACCGCTCGAGCGTGCAGCGCACTGGACCAATGCCTCGGCCTTTGTGGCTTTGACGCTGTCGGGTGTGGTCATGGCCTATGGCAAGTTTTTCATCCAGCCCGTCATTGGCAATACATTGTTTGGCTGGCTCAGCTTTGTGCTGAAAAACGTCCATAACTTTGCCGGCCCCTTGTTTGCTGTTTCTCTGCTGATCGTGATCGTCACTTTTGTGCGCGACAACCTGCCCAGTTCTGGAGACTTGACTTGGTTGCTCAAGGGTGGGGGTTTGCTTTCGGGCCAAGAAGTGCCATCACACCGTTTCAATGCAGGTGAAAAAGTTGTGTTTTGGTTGGGCGTTTTGGGCCTGGGCCTGATCGTGGTGGCCTCAGGCTTGGTGCTTGACAAATTGGTGCCTGGCCTGATTTACGAACGCAGCACCATGCAAATTGCCAACATGGTCCACGGCGTGGCCACTGTGTTGATGATGGTCATGTTCATGGGCCACATCTACATGGGCACTCTGGGTATGCAAGGCGCATACAGTGCCATGCGCGAAGGCTATGTCGACGAAACCTGGGCCAAAGAGCACCACGAACTTTGGTACAACGACGTCAAGGCAGGCAAGATCCCTGCGCAGCGCTCAGAGTTGCCAGGTGCCAGTGCATCGGCCAACTCTATTTCTCCATCGGCACAAGCCTGAAGACGAAGGACTTGAACATGAAAAAACCATTGATTTTGTTGGCCGCCCTGACCTTGGCTGGCGCCAGTTGGGCCAAATTGCCAGCCCCCAGCGACGAAGCCAAGGCCAAAGCTGCTGAAACTGCAGCCAAAACCGCCCACGGCGACAAAATTGGCGCCTACCAATTGTGCAAGTCGCGCGAAAAAGTTGCAGCGCACTATTACAAAACGGCCAAGGCAAGCGGTAAAACGACCAACCCACCGGTCGCCACACCCGCGTGCGTTGACCCAGGGGCCTATGTGGCTGCTGCGCCAGCACCTGCGCCCGCTAAAAAGTCCTGATTTCCCTGTCGGTAGGCGGATTCAAAGTCCCTCGCTGCAAAGCGCGGGACTTTTTGCGTTAGGCTTGAGGCTTGCATCTGTTTGTACACCATGTCTTTGAATCTAACTCCTCAGCCCAAACCCCGCTTGACCCAGGCCACAGCCGAATTGACGCGTCAAATCGAGGTCAAGGACGAATTTGGCCATGCTTGCCAAGTTCACATTCCAGCGGAGCGAGCGCTCACGGTTTATCTGGACAAAAAAGAACTCGTCACCTTGATGACCTTGGGCGCAAGCCCCGAGTTTTTGGTTTTGGGTTTTTTGTTGAACCAGCGTTTGATTCGCTCAGTCGATGAAATTGAATCGGTCACGGTGGACTGGTCCTTGGGTGAAGGCGAGTTGGGGCAGCCCGGTGTAGCAGCCATCAAAACACGCCAGGGCATGAGCCAATCCGGCCTCAAAACAGCTGCTCGCGTGGTCACCACAGGCTGCGGTCAAGGCAGCGTGTTTGGCGATTTGGTCAGCGACATCGATGCCATTGCGCTGCCAGAGGCGCACATCACACAGGCGACTTTGTACGCCATCGTCAACGCCATTCGATTGCAAGAGACCACCTACAAATCCTCCGGTTCTGTGCATGGCTGCGCCTTGTTTCAAGGCGAGCAAATGCTGATGTTCATAGAAGATGTGGGTCGACACAACGCAGTCGACACCATTGCCGGTTGGATGGCCATGAACGACATTTCAGGGGCTGACAAAGTCTTCTACACCACGGGCCGCTTGACCAGTGAGATGGTGATCAAGTCCGCGCAAATGGGCGTGCCCATTGCAGTCTCACGCAGCGGCATCACGCAAATGGGCTTGGAAGTGGCCGAGCGGGTGGGCTTGTGCGCCATTGGCCGCGCTACCAACAAACGCTTTTTATGTTTCAGCGCGGCGCACCGTATGCAGTGGCAGCCGGAGCTGACGTGAGCAGTAAGCCCGCAAGCCTCGGCTTTGCCATTGCCTTGGGCTGGCGCAATCTGTGGCGCGATCTGCGTTCAGGCGAGTTGCGCATGCTCATGCTCTCTGTGGCGCTGGCTGTTGCTGCACTGAGCGCAGTTGGTTTTTTTGCCGACCGCTTGCAAGCAGGCTTGTGGCGCGATGCGCGGCAACTCTTGGGTGGCGACGCAGTGGTGGTGAGCGATAAAACCACGCCCCCGGAGTTTTTTCAAAAAGCTGCCGATGAAGGTTTGCAAATCAATCGCACACTGAGTTTTCCAAGCATGGCCCGGGCCGATGAAGCGCAAGGCGGTGAAACCAAACTGGTGGCCTTGAAGGCTGTGGCGCCAGGCTATCCGCTGCGCGGCAGCATGAGCTTGTTGCAAAGCGATGGCAGCGCTCAAACCACACGCGATGTGCCCCCGCCTGGCGCAGTGTGGGTTGACCCAGCGGTGCTCGATGCTTTGAACCTGAAGCTGGGTGACCCCGTGTGGCTGGGCCAGGCCCGCCTGACCATTGCCGCCTTGATCGACAAAGAGCCTGACCGCGGCGCCGGTTTCATGAGCTTTTCGCCGCGCATCATGTTCAACCAAGCCGATGTGCCGGCAACGGGCTTGGTGCAAGCGGCCAGTCGCTTGACCTACCGCATGGCTGTGGCTGGAGAACTTGCCAACGTGCAGCGTTTCACGGCGTGGGCCCGAGTGCAGGTTGAAAAATCGAATGTGCGCGGTGTACAAATTGAGTCGATGGAAAGCGGCCGCCCTGAAATGCGTCAAACCTTAGACCGCGCAGAAAAATTTCTCAACTTGGTGGCCTTGTTGGCGGCCTTGCTTTGCGCGGTGGCCGTGGCACTGGCTGCGCGCTCCTTTGCGGCGCGGCACTTGGATGCTTGTGCTTTGCTGCGCGTGTTGGGCCAAAGTCAAAGAACTCTGAGCTTGAGTTATGCCTTTGAATTTATCAGTGCCGGTCTGGTGGCCAGTCTCATCGGCGTGGCACTGGGCTACGCGGTACACCTCGTGTTTGTGTGGTTGCTGTCCGGCTTGGTGGACTCGCAATTGCCCGCCACCACAGGCGCGCCAGTCGTCTTGGGTCTGGGCATGGGTTTGACTTTGTTGTTGGCCTTTGGCCTGCCTCCTGTTCTGCAATTGGCCCAGGTGCCTGCGCTGCGCGTGATTCGGCGTGACTTGGGTGCATTGCAACCCGCTTCGTGGGGCGTCATGTTGACGGGTTTGTTGGGCTTTGCAGGGGCCTTGCTGTGGGCCAGTCGAGATTGGGTTTTGGGCCTCATGACCCTGGGAGGTTTTGCGCTGGCGGTTCTAATTTTTGCAGGTGCGGCTTGGGCAGCACTGTGGCTATTGCGGCGATGGATGCCGCAAGACTCAGCGCCGCGCTGGCTGCGTTTGGCCACGCGCCAAGTGGTGGCCAGGCCAGTCTACGCGGTGGTGCAGGTCAGTGCCTTGTCGGTTGGTTTGCTGGCCTTGCTGCTCTTGGTTTTGCTGCGAACTGACTTGATCAGCAGTTGGCGCCAGGCCACGCCTGCCAATGCACCAGACCGCTTTGTGATCAATGTGCAACCTGAACAGGCACCAGAGTTTCAAAAGGCCTTGGCACACGCGGGTGTGAAGTCGTACGACTGGTACCCCATGATCCGAGGCCGTCTGGTTGCCATCAATGGCCGCGAGGTCAGCCCTGCTGATTACGCAGAAGACCGCGCCAAACGACTGGTCGATCGCGAATTTAATTTATCAGCAAGTGCAAAGAAGCCAGAGCACAACAGTGTAGTGCAGGGGCGCTGGGCAGACCATGAGAAAGATGCGATGAGCGTGGAGTTGGGCATCGCGCAAACACTGGGTCTGAAATTGGAAGACCGTTTGCGCTTTGATATCGGCGGGGTGCTGTCTGAGGCGCGCATCACATCATTTCGCAAGGTGGACTGGAGCTCCATGCGTGCTAACTTTTTTGTGATGTATCCAGTCGACATCATCCCTGATGTGCCTTTGACGTACATGGCAGCCTTTAAAACGCCCGACGCCAAAACCCTTGGCAGTGGCAATTCATTTGAGCGCCAATTGATGCAACAGTTCCCCAACATCACCAGCGTAGACATGCGCGCCACCATCGATCAAGTGCAAAAAGTATTGGACCAAGTCAGTCGTGCAGTTGAGTTTTTGTTTGCTTTCACCTTGGCCTCGGGGCTCTTGGTCATGCTGGCCGCAGTCACATCAACGCGTGAGGAGCGCAAGCGCGAATTTGCCATATTGCGCGCGCTAGGCGCCACAGGCCGCTTGCTCAGCCAAGTGCAAAGCGCAGAGTTGATCGGTGTGGGTCTGTTGGCCGGATTTTTGGCCAGCAGCGTGGCCGTAGCGGTGGGCTGGGGCTTGGCTCATTTTGTTTTTGAATTCGAGTGGACCGCTTCGCCGTGGGTGCCCCTGGCGGGCTCGTTGGCGGGTGCAGCCTTGGCATGGTTGGCAGGGTGGTGGGGTTTGGCGCAGGTGTTGCGGCAGCCCGTCTCGCAGACTTTGCGTCAGGCGGCTGAGTAAATCCAGCCAAGCGCGCAGGCCAGGCGAATCAATGCCTCGCAGGCGCGAGTAAAACCAGCAAGGCACCGTCTCCCCCTTGTGCGGGCTTGGCTTGCACAAAGGCCATCACTTGATTTTTCTGCACCAACCAACTGTTCACTTTCGACTTGAGCACAGGCGTTTTACCTGGCGATCCCAAGCCCTTGCCATGCACCACGCGCACGCAGCGCAGGCCTTGTTTGTGCGCGTTGCGAATGAACTCAGCCAAGCACACGCGCGCCTGCTCAGAGCGCAGGCCATGCAAGTCAATCTGACTTTGAATGGCCCACTCACCTTTGCGTAATTTGCGGGTCACCTCAGGGCCCACGCCAGGCCTGCGAAAGCTTAGCGCGTCGTCGGTGTCCAAGAGGGTGCCCACATCAAATTCGTCGCTCAACGCGTCCTTTAAGACCGCTGCTTCGTCCTTTTGGCGCTGGACAGCCACGGGGGCTGTGGGCTTGCGCGCCAAGGTGGCCTGGTTTTTGGGGGGCAAGGGTGCGACCTTGCCAATGGCGCGAGTGAATAAATTTTTCTCAGCTTCTTTTTGACGTGCCTGTGCTGCTTGCAAAGCGGCCTGCTCAACAGCTTGCGCATGCGCATGGGCCAGTTGCTTTTGAATTTTTTGAAGGTCTTGCAGAGATTGAAATTTCACCCGCCGATGGTGCCATAAAGTTTCAATCTTTAAATAAACCCCTTTTGTGCCATCGACAAAGCTTGGCCTGGCCCGACGATCACGTGGTCAAGCAGGTGAATGTCAACCAGGCCCAAGGCTGCTTTCAAAATTTGCGTCAAAGATTTGTCGGCCGGGCTGGGCTGAACCGTGCCGCTGGGGTGGTTGTGTGCCAAGACGACGGCGCCAGCCTTGTGGTGCAAGGCGCGCAGCACCACCTCGCGTGGGTAGACGCTGGTCTGCGTCAAAGTGCCCCTGAACAACGTTTCCATGCCAATCAATCGGTGTTGGGCGTCTAAAAACAGCATGGCAAAGGCTTCGTGGTCTTTGTGCGCCAAATGCAATTGCAGGTAAAGCTGCACGGCCTCGGGGCTGTTCATGGATTGCCGTACTTCAAGCTGCTGCGCCATAGCGCGCCTGGCCAGCTCCATGACGGCCATCAATTCGGCTGTTTTGGCTGGCCCCAAGCCCTTGACCGCACGCAAGCGCGTGTTGGAGGCCTGGAACAAGCCAGCCAGCCCACTCTGGGCGCCTGCGGCCTTGGAAGGGGCAAGCAGTTCTTGCGAGAGTTGCAACACGTTTTTACCGGCAATGCCCGTGCGCAAGATCAAGGCCAACAGCTCGCAATCGCTCAAGGCGTTCGGGCCGCGGTTGAGTATTTTCTCGCGGGGACGAACATCGGGGGGAAGTTCTTCTAAGCGCATTCAAAAGCCCCTCCTTGAGGCTGCCTCAGACCCGTGGGTCAGAAGTTTTTACAATGGGTGAAACTGGCCTTTGCAAGTCTGTGCCAAATCAGGGCTTTGGAGCCACTGCATCAGGCTGCAAATGCCTTCATTGAATTGCTTTTTTACTTATGACCACTGTTGAATCCGGATCGTTTTTGACGCTGCACTACCGCCTTGAAGGGCCGCAGGGCAATATCATCAACACCTTTGATGGAAAACCCGCCACTTTGACTTTGGGCTCGGGCGAACTCTCCCCGGGCGTCGAGGCGTGTTTGTTGGGGTTGCAAGAGGGCGCTCGCACCACTTTCGAGTTGGCCCCAGGTGTGGCCTTTGGCCAGCGCAATCCGGACATGACGCAGTGGGTGGCCGCCAAGTTGGTCAGCCAACTGGGTGATCCCAAAGTGCCCTATGCCAAAGGCGATGTGGTCCAATTCCCAACGCCGGATGGGCAATCCAGCTACGCCGGCGCCGTGCTGGAAGTGGGCCAAGACGGCGCAGTGTTGTTCGACTTTAACCACCCCTTGGCCGGCCAAGCCGTGCGCTTTGAGGTGCATGTGATTGGGGTGCTTTGATGGGCGTGCAAGAAATTTTATTGGCGCAGCCGCGCGGGTTTTGCGCGGGAGTAGACCGTGCCATTGAAATTGTAGAAAAAGCCATTGAAAAATTTGGCAGGCCTATTTATGTGCGCCATGAAATTGTGCACAACACCTACGTGGTCAACGACCTCAAAGCCAAAGGCGCCATTTTCATTGAAGCCTTGAGCGATGTGCCACCAGGCGCCACCTTGGTGTTCAGTGCCCATGGCGTGAGCAAAGCTGTGCAAGATGAGGCCAATCAGCGCGGCTTTCGAATTTTTGATGCCACCTGCCCCCTGGTCACCAAGGTGCATGTGGAAGTGGCCAAGTTGCACAAAGAGGGCTACGAGTTCATCATGATCGGCCACAAAGGGCACCCTGAAGTTGAGGGCACCATGGGGCAACTGACAGACGGCATTCATTTGGTGGAAGAGTGCTCGGATGTGACCAAAATTAAACCGAGGCAAACGGATTTATTGGCTGTTGTCACGCAAACAACTTTGAGCGTGGACGACACAGCCCAAATTTTATTGGCTGTCAAAAAACACTTTCCCAAAGTGCGCGAACCCAAGCAGCAAGACATTTGCTACGCAACACAAAACAGGCAAGACGCAGTCAAGTTGATGAGCGGCCAAGTCGATGTGGTGATCGTGGTGGGCAGCCCAACGAGCTCCAACAGCAACCGTTTGCGTGAATTGGCCAACCGTTTGGGCGCGCATGGGCACATGATTGACAATGCCGATGAGCTGCAAAATGAATGGTTTGAAGGCAAGCCACGCGTGGGCTTAACTGCCGGCGCCTCGGCCCCCGAAGTCTTGGTGCAAGACGTCATCACGCGCTTGCGCGCTTTGGGCGCCACCTCCATTCGCAAACTCGACGGCGTGACTGAAACCGTTAAATTCCCAATGCCCAAAGGGCTTAAAACTACAATCTAACCATGCTAGACATACTTTTACTCCGCAAAGATCTGGACGCTGCAGTGGCACGTTTGGAAACCCGTAAATCGCCACAAGTATTTTTAAGCGTTGAGCAGTTTCGTGCTTTAGAAAATGAGCGAAAAACACTGCAAACACGCACCGAAGAGCTGCAAAGCCAGCGCAACAGTTTGTCCAAACAAATTGGCATGCGCAAGGCCAAAGGCGAGAGCACAGACGACATCATGGCCGCGGTGGCCAGTTTAAAAGGCGAGCTAGATGCTTCGGCGCTGCGCCTAGAAGCTTTGCAGGCAGAGTTGCAAGACATGCTGCTGGCCGTGCCCAACTTGCCGCACGAGAGCGTGCCGGTGGGCGCAGATGAACACGGCAACGTGGAGGTGCGAAAGTGGAGCCCCAATGACCAAGGCCCCCGGCACTTTGACTTTGAAGTGCGTGACCATGTGGACATTGGCGAAAAACTCGGCTTGGATTTTGACATTGGCATCAAACTGTCAGGTGCGCGTTTCTCGTTCATGCGCGGTCAGATTGCACGCCTGCACCGCGCGCTGGCGCAGTTCATGATCGACACACAAACCCAAGAGCACGGCTACACCGAGTGCTACACCCCCTATGTGGTCAACGCAGAAACTTTGCGCGGCACGGGGCAGTTGCCCAAGTTTGAAGCCGATTTATTCGCTGCCCAAAAAGGCGGACAAGACGCGCAAGCCGTGCCAGACACCCAGGCGCTGTATTTGATTCCCACTTCTGAAGTCACGCTGACCAACGTGGTGCGGGGCGAGGTCTTGGCCGAGTCTGACTTGCCCATGAAGTTAACCGCCCACACCCCATGTTTTCGCTCAGAAGCGGGCAGTGCAGGGCGGGATACGCGCGGCTTGATAAGGCAGCACCAGTTTGACAAAGTCGAGATGGTACAAATCGTTCACCCCGAGAAAAGCAACGCCGCTTTGGAAGAGATGACCGCTCATGCTGAGGCCATCTTGCAAAAACTAGGGTTGCCCTATCGCGTCATGCTCTTGTGCACGGGCGACATGGGGTTTGGCGCTGCAAAAACCTATGACTTGGAAGTCTGGGTGCCCGCACAAGGCACTTACCGCGAGATCAGTTCTTGCTCCAACTGCGAGGCCTTCCAATCGCGGCGCTTGCAAGCGCGCTTTAAAAACGCACAGGGCAAAAACGAGTTGGTGCACACCTTGAACGGTTCGGGCCTGGCGGTTGGCCGCGCCCTGGTGGCGGTGCTGGAAAACTACCAAAATGCCGATGGGTCTGTCACGGTGCCGCAGGTGCTGCGGCCTTATATGGGTGGATTGAGCGAACTGCGCCCCTGATAGAATCAAGCGGTTTCGACAAACCGCATCGATGCAGGAGAGGTGGCAGAGTGGTCGAATGTACCTGACTCGAAATCAGGCGTAGGGGCGACCCTACCGAGGGTTCGAATCCCTCCCTCTCCGCCAAGACTATTTCGGACTGATTCCAAGTCGTTCGAACAATTTACAACCTGTTCGGGGCCTCCTTGGGTGCGCCCCTAGAGCACTTTCCGGATCAGACAGGCTTCTTCATAGGCCTCAATGTCTTTGAGCCGGTACAAGACCTTCCCCACGATCTTCAAGTACTGCGGCCCTTCGCCGACGGTGCGCCAGCGCTGAAGTCGCGCGACTGAACACACCCAACGATCGGCAAGCATTATTTCGGTCAGTAGCTCACGGGTAGGTTCGGCCGGGACCTCTGGAGCCAGGAGTAGGGGCTCGGGCTTGGGTTCTCTGGCTGCGGTTTTGGCGATGCCGCTGGACAGGGCGTCCAGCACGTCACCCATTTTTTCAGTCCGTGGGTTCGACGACGAGGTGTAGTTAGTAGCCATGGGCTTGCTCCTTGATGACTATATGCAGTGGTTTCATATAGGTTCATACCGGTTGGCTGGGCTTTTTTCTCAGCGGGGTGGGTTGGTGCACGCCAAGGGACTGGTTTTAGCCCAAAAAGCGGTCCGCTGTAGGAATGTCAAAACCAGTCACATCCAATAATTTCGCAAGTTTGACTTGGATCAACTTGACTTTTGTCATAATCGGGGGATGCATACCCTGCGCAACTCAAAACTCATCGCCAAACTGGTGCTGGTATGGTTTGCGCTGTTTTTGGGTTCTGCCATCGCCTCCACAGTCATCAAGCCTGATAGCTTGCAAATGGTCTGTACGGCGAGCGGCGGCATGAAAATGGTGGACATGACTGGGGATGACGGGGAGCTCAAAGCCTCCGCCAGCATGGACTGCCCACTGTGTGCTTCAGTAACGGCTCCGCCCCCACCGTTGACCGTTCAATTCGAAAAATTCTCCCCCTTGGCGCATTCCCTGCACCCGATTGCAGCGGCCCACATTGCGTCTGTCACTGCCCCGCCGCTACCGTCGCGCGGACCTCCGAACTCCTCTCTTTGATCTCCAAGCGGGCATAGCGCATTAGGTGCTGCCCCTTTTTGGTTGGCGACCTGCTTCTTGCAGGAACTCGCCTGCGATCTTTGAAGGAAAAACTGTGATTAATTATTTCTCCCCTCGCGGAGCAATGCGCGGCATCGTTTTGGCTGCAGCCACAGCTTTGCTATGGGCCTGCTGGGCCATCGGCTACGTACAAGGATTTTCTGGGGTCAGTGCCCCTGAGGTCATTTGGATATTGAATTAATTAAGAAAGAATCAAATGAAAAAATTTAACTTAACCCCCATCGCAGCTGTCACGTTGATGTTCAGTGTCAGTGCCTTTGCGCAAGTTTCAATGCAAACGCTTCCCGCAGTCATCGTTACCGCAAGCCCAATTATTGAGTCCAATAACGTAGATGGCTTTTCAGGTTTTTCGACAAAAGTTACCGATGTCCAGATCAAAGACTTGGGTGCTTTGGATCTGGCTGCAGCTCTGCGCATGACGCCAGGAGTGCAGATTTCTCGCTACAACGAAGTTGGCTCTTACAGCGGTGATCAAGGCGGTAATGTCTACATTCGCGGCATAGGTGCAAGTCGCCCAGGCAGTGAGATCAAAACCTATTTAGATGGTGTTCCTGTTTACATGGGTATATGGAACCACCCGTTGATGGATTTATTGCCATTGAGCGGCATCGGCTCCGTAGAAATCTACAAAGGACCGCAGAACCTTTCTAGCGGCAATAATTTTGCGTCTATCAACCTTCAGACGAAGCGAGCGAAACAGGACGGCGTGCAAGGCGATGTGAATGCTTCGGTCGGTTCTTTTTCAACCAAAGTGATCCAGGCCAATTTGCTTGGTCGCAAAGATGATGTTGATTTTTCTCTTGCCCTTGGTAGTGTTGACTCCAATGGCGCAAGGCCAAACTCTGATGGCACTTTGCGAAATGCCATGGGGCGAATCAGTAAAAAGATCGATAGCTCATGGAGCGTGGGCGCAAGCTTTCTATCGGTCGATAACAAAGTTGGTGATCCCGGTGACAACCGATTTGCCGTATCCAATGCAGCGATTGGGCCCTACAGTTTTTCTAATGGTATTGGCAAAAACGATTCGACGACAAATATGTTGACTGCGTTCGTGTCGCATCAGCACGGTGACTGGAAAGGAGAGTTCAAGGTCTATGACAACCAAGGCCATAACAATTTGACCAACGATGCCAACTGGGGAACCTTCAATAGCTCTTACAGGATGACCGGTTTCCGTTGGAAGGAGGAGTTCTCTCCATGGCAAGGCGGTCAAGTTGTTGCTGGTGTTGATCAGGAAATTGTTTCTGGTGCCATTAGCGGCCCTCACGTTGGTTCTGCCGTAGGCACACCGTTTGCGTTTGGTACTGCTGGTTCAGCTGATGTGCCTTCTTTCAAAGTTGTCTCAACATTTGCTGGCATTAATCATAAAATTGACTTGGCCAATGGATGGGTCATGCAACCATCAGTGGGTATGCGGTTTTATAACAGCAACTTTTATGAATCAAAAGCAGCGCCTAATGCCGGTGTTTCTTTGATTTCCGAGACAGTGGTTATTTATGCTAACTATTCAGAAGCTTTGCTGTATCCAGGTGCGGAGACCTACACCCTGACCCGTGCCATCCCAATGGCGTTTGCTGCAAATAACGGATGGGACCGTCTGTCACCATCGGAAGATAAGCACACTGAAATTGGTCTGAAGTGGGATGTCAGTGCCAAAACGCATGTTGACTTCAGCGTTTTCCAAGATGAAATCAGCAAACGATACGTTTGGACAGGTTTTTATGGTGGTGCGATTGCAAATCCTGCCTCCGGGACCTGGTCAAATAACTTCCCTTCCTACAAGGTCAATGGTGCCGAGTTGTCTGTCAAGCATGAAATTAACAGCCAATGGATGATGTTCGGCGGTTTAACGGTGCTCGACTCATCGTTGAGTAACCTCCCATACGCCCCTAAGACAGCCGTTTCTGCTGGTGTGACAGGTATGGTTAGCGGGTACCGCGTAGCCTTTGATGCACAACATCAAACCAGCATGTATTCTCTGACTCAGGATCGCGGCACTTTCTCACCCAATGAAGTTGCGTCATTGACTGTTGCAAATGCACGAATTGCTTACCCGATGGCTAGCCTTGGCAAAAAAGGTGAGATCTATGCAGCAGTCAATAATCTTTTTGATGCCAACTATCAATACAACGCGGGCTACCCTATGCCCGGTCGTAATTTCCGAGTTGGCGTAACAGCAAGCTTCTAACTGAAAGTCGACCCTTATGAAAAAGAATTCACTCTCAACTGTGTTGCTGGTTTCGATGTTTACACTTCCTTGTGTGCACTTGTTTGCACAAGAAGTTAAATCTGCGAATCACTCGGCAACTCATGCTATGACGGATGCTCAATCCATTGAGCATGTGATGAAGGCATTGTTTGAAAAGCCTGATGCACCGTTGAAGGTTTCACCAATTTCAGTTGAAGGTGACTATGCCGTTGCAGGCTGGATTCAGGATCAACGGGGTGGTCGCGCTTTGTTAAAAAGAGAGAAAAATAAGTGGTCAATCCAAGTGTGCGGAGGAGATGGGTTGACACAGGCTAATGCACTTACCATGACTGGTATGTCAAGCGCTTCAGCAAAGCGCTTGGCAGCCAAAATATTGACTGCAGAAAAAAACATACCATCTGAGCAAGTTAAAAAATTTGCGCTATTTGAAGGTATGGTGAAGGTTGATGGCGGGAAGCATGATCCACATGCGAGCCATGGTTCTAATGCGCATTCGAAATGACACAGTGAAAACGCTCATTACAAGAAGATGTCTCAACATTTAGAATGCTGACTTAGACCCCAAGTGCTTAATCGGCTTGTCCTTGGGAAACTTAGCCGGTTTGTGATGAGGTATGTTCTGCCCCGCCAAGACTATTTCGAACTGATTCCAAGTCGTTCGAACAATTAACAACCCGTTCGGTGCCTCCTTGGATGCGCACCTAGAACATTTTCCGGATCAGACAGGCTTCTTCATAGGCCTC
>CAIQBO010000030.1 GCA_903870145.1 uncultured Burkholderiales bacterium
CAAAAGCGGCTCTTTATTACGCCTCGGCCCTGTCGTCAACTGCACCAGAAAATGCCAGCTTTCTTTTGTTGGGTCTGATGGTGGCCACCGTGATCGCCGTCGCCGTGCTTTGGTTTTCGGTGGTTGTGAGCATTTTGACCACCCCACTCGCCAGCCAAGCCTTGCGCCGATTCAAATTTTATTTTGAGTCAGTGTTTGGCCTGCTGTTGGTAGCGTTCGGAATCAAACAACTGATCTCCAGAGCCTAATTGAAGCCGTGTTCTCCAAAGCCACGCAAATCCTGGCCTGGCACGACCTTCGCAACGAGGGCGTTGGGCGGCAGGGTTGAGTTTGATCAGCAAATATCCCTTGTGATCATTTGTGCACAGCCTTTCATCCGTCTGGCCACTGCTTAAAAATTCAGTTAAGTTTCTAAACGATTCATCTGGCCTCGAATCCAAGTTGCCAAAGTCTCCTCACTGAGGTCACCTGCAGCAAACAACACGATCGTTTGTG
Source organism: uncultured Burkholderiales bacterium (assembly GCA_903870145.1). Taxonomy (GTDB): domain Bacteria; phylum Pseudomonadota; class Gammaproteobacteria; order Burkholderiales; family Burkholderiaceae_C; genus Limnohabitans_A. The sequence continues at coordinate 496 of CAIQBO010000030.1, forward strand.
TTGCATCTGGCTGCGAGGCGATGAGGCGATATCCATTCAGACGCAAAGACAAACCCAGCGCCAAAAAAGCAGTCCTCTTCTTGCCATCGGCAAAGGGGGGATTTTTTGCCAATCCAAAACAAGCTCTCAAGCACTCTGCGGCATCAAAAAATCTCGACTGATACGCCCACCGAGCACATTCACGCGCTCCAAAAACTGCGTCAAATACGCATGCAATCCGGTGGCCAAAATTTCGTCGATGCGGCCATACGCCAAATCAGCGCGCAGCTTTCCAGCATGACGCAATGTCTCGCTTTGAGCGTCGCCTGTCACTGACTTTAAATTGGACACCACCTCGTTCAAGCTGGCATGCAGCGAGCGAGGCATGTCAGGGCGCAGGATCAACAACTCGGCCACGCGGTCAGGCCGGATCACATCGCGGTAAACTTTTCGGTAGACCTCAAAACCACTGACGCTGCGCAAGATAGCGCTCCAGTGGTAAAAATCATATTCCTGACTGACCTCTGCGGGCTCATGCGCCCCCATGCTTTGCGTTTGGATAGGCAAACTGCCAAAGTAATCGTTTTGCACTTCATGGAATTTCACATCCACCAAGCGAGCGGTGTTGTCTGCGCGCTCCAAAAAAGTCCCAAGGCGCATGAAGTGCAGTGACTCGTCCATCAGCATGGTGCCCACCGTCACTCCGCGCGACAAGTGGGAGCGAAACTTGACCCATTCAAAAAATTGACCTGGGTCGCGCTCAAATTCGCCACTTCGAATCATGCGGTTGACTTCAAGCCAAGTTTGATTTTGTGTCTCCCACACTTCAGTGGTCAATGCACCCCGAACGGCACGCGCATTTTCTCGCGCAGCGCGCAAGCACGAGACAATGGAAGAAGGGTTGGTGACATCCACCACCATGAAGTGCATGACATTTTGGGCCGTGACATTGCCGTGCAACTTGCCATAGGCAGGCAACAACTCACTGATCGAGAGCAAACCTTCCCAACCCGCTTGCGCCGTGGCGCTGGACTGGGGCAGCAGTGAAGTCTCATAACTCACATTGAGCATGCGAGCCGTGTTTTCAGCGCGCTCGGTGTAGCGCGACATCCAAAACAAATGATCGGCAGTTCGGCTGAGCATGGTGTTGCCTTTCGTGTAAATTTGCGTGGTTTCACAACGCCTCAGGCTTGCAAAATCCAAGTGTCTTTGGTACCGCCGCCTTGAGAAGAATTCACCACCAAGGAGCCTTCTTTCAAAGCCACACGCGTTAAACCGCCGGGCACCATTTGCACCGTGCGACCGCTGAGCACAAAGGGGCGTAAATCGATGTGGCGCGGCGCCACGCCGCTTTGCACATACGTGGGGCAACTCGACAAACTCAGCGTGGGCTGCGCAATGTAGCTTGCCGGGTTGGCCACCAAAGCGGCGCGGAAATTCTCGATCTGCGCCTGCGTGGAGGCCGGGCCCACCAGCATGCCGTAGCCGCCCGCGCCATGCACTTCTTTGACCACCAAATCTTTCAAATACGCCAAGGTGTATTGCAGGTCTTCTGGCTTGCGGCACATGTAGGTTGGCACGTTTTTCAAGATGGGTTTCTCCCCCAAATAAAATTCAATCATTTGCGGCACATAAGGGTAGATCGATTTATCGTCGGCCACACCGGTGCCCACGGCATTGCAAATGGCCACATGACCAGCGCGGTACGCGTCCATCAGTCCTGGGCAGCCCAGGGTTGACTGGGGGCGGAACACCAGAGGGTCTAAAAAATCGTCGTCGACACGGCGGTAAATCACATCCACACGCTTGGGGCCGCGCGTGGTGCGCATGTACACAAACTGATCATTGACAAACAAATCTTGCCCTTCCACCAACTCCACACCCATTTGCTGCGCCAAAAATGCATGCTCGAAATAGGCACTGTTGTACATGCCGGGGGTTAAGACCACCACCGTCGGCTCGGCGGTGGCCTCGGGGCTGCAGTCACGCAATGTCTCGAGCAACAAATCGGGGTAATGCGCCACCGGTGCCACCCGGTGCCGGCTGAACAATTCAGGGAACAAACGCATCATCATCTTGCGGTCTTCCAGCATGTAACTGACCCCGCTGGGCACGCGCAAATTGTCTTCCAGCACGTAATACTCGCCCTCGCCTTGCGCGTTGGCTGCGCGCACGATGTCCACACCGCTGATGTGCGAGTAAATTTGATGCGGCACGTCGATGCCCATCATTTCAGCTCTGAACTGCGTGTTGCCGGTGATTTGCTCGGCCGGCACCAAGCCGGCGTGGATGATTTCTTGCTTGTGATAGACGTCGTGCACAAAGCGGTTCAAGGCCGTCACGCGTTGGACCAACCCGCGCTCCATGCTTTGCCACTCATGGGCTGGAATGATGCGGGGTATCAGATCAAAAGGAATCAAGCGCTCGGTGCCCGATCCGTTTTCGTCTTTGTCGCCATAGACTGCAAACGTAATCCCAACGCGGCGGAAAATCATCTCCGCCTCTTCCCTGCGCGCCAGCATCATTGCTTCGCTTTGGCCTGACAACCAATGGGCATAGGCTTGGTAATGCGCCCTGACGGGACTGCCTGGCGCAGCCTCTTGGATGTACATCTCATCAAATTGTCGCATCTGACTTCACTCCTCCAGCTTTAAAAGCAAGATGCATACCCAAGACACACCGCATGGTGCCGAGCGCGTCATGGCGGCCTGTGATGCCAATAGCGGCGCTGCAGCACACGCTCACAGTCGACTTGGGAAGGCATGGCACTTTGCCAATGCGCTGCGCCACAGGGCACGGAGGCGATCACCGCAATGGCGCGCGCTTCGTAACGGGCCATGACCTGCGCCGCAGGATGGCCGTAGCGATTGCGGTATCCGGCTTGCAGCAAAGCCCAGCGCGGTGAAATCGCATCCAAAAAATCAGGCGTGGAGGATGTCTTGCTGCCATGGTGCGGCACCAACAAAATATCGGCCCGCTGCAAACCATTGCGCACCAACTTCGCTTCTTGCGCGGCCTCGATGTCGCCCACCAGCAAGGCGCTTTGCTGGCCGTTGTCAATCCTGAGCACACAGCTCAATGCATTGGAGTGCGCTTGTGGGCCGTATTCAGTCAAGTCGGGGTGCAAAATCTCAAAGCGCACACCGTCCCACTCCCACCTCTGACCCGCATGGCAGCGCGTGACGCTGCGCAGAGCCTCCAAGCGATGCCCTTGCTCGAGCGAACTCCATAAATCGGCCTGCGCTTGCGAGGCCAACACCGCTGGCGCACCGCCTGTGTGGTCCATGTCGCGGTGACTCAAAAGCACGCGGTCCAAGCGGGCGCCAAACTGACTGAGCAAGGGCACCAAGACGCGCTGCCCCGCGTCACTTTCAGCGCTGTATTGCGGCCCAGCGTCATAGAGCAAGGCATGCTTGGCAGTGCGCACCAGCACAGCGTTGCCCTGACCAATGTCAGCGGCCCATAAATCGAATTGGCCTGGCACAGGTTTGGGCACTTGCCACAATAAGGCGGGCAGCATCAAAGGCAAACCTAAACTGCGCAGCGACCAAGGCCAGCGCATCACCACAATGGCGCCGCCCACGATGGCCGCCATCGCCAAACTCACGGGCGGCATCGGCACCGACAGACTGGCCCCCGGCCAAGAGGCCATCCAAGCCAGCAAACTGGCCAAGGGCTGCAATGCGCTGGCAGCAACAGTCCACAAGGGCGCCCACACCACCCCGGCCATGGCCAAGGGCGTGACCACCCAAGTGACCCAAGGGATGGCCAGCAAATTGGCCAGCAGACCCACCACCGAGACTTGGCCAAAAAACAGCATGGACAAAGGCGTGAGCGCCAAGGTCACCACCCACTGCTCGCGCAGCAAGCCCTTCAAGGTCGTGAACACACCCAGGCTCATTTGGTGCATCTTGGTTTTGCGCACCAAATTGGTTTGACTGTCATCCACATTGGTGCGCTGGCCCATGTCGGTCGCAAACAGCACACCCACTGCCACAAAACTGAGCCAAAACCCTGCTTGCAGCAAGGCCCAAGGGTCTGCCAATACCACGCCAAAAAGTGCCAGGCCCCAAACCCAAGGCCAAGGCCAACGATTGCCCGTCAAACGCAAAACGCCCACCACGGCCAGCATGATCACAGTGCGCTGCGCAGGCAAACCCCAGCCACTGAACAAGGCGTACAAAGTGGCCAATAAAACCCCACCCAGCAAAGACGCGTAAGCGCTAGGAATGCGCAAACACAAAGGCAAACCCCAGCGCGCCGTCAAGCGCCAAAGCCAGCCAATCAGCGCGCCCGCAACAAAAGCAAACAAAGTGATGTGCAAGCCTGAAATGCTCATCAAATGGGCCACGCCTGTGGCCCTGAAAACGTCCCAGTCGCTGCGCTCAATGGCCGCTTGATCGCCCATCACCAAGGCAGCAATGACCCCTGCCGCGTTGTGCGCAGACTCCTGCAAAGAGGCGGGGCCTGTTGCCCGCAATTGACGGTAAATTCTCTCGCGCACCCCTTGGCGAAGCTGTGCCACCGGATACTGCCAACTGCTTTGCAAGCGCACAGGCACCGCATCACGCGGGCCATTGCGGACCGAGCCCGATGCCATCACACCTTGCTCCCACATCCACAACTCCGCATCAAATCCACGCGGGTTCAAACTGCCGTGCGGCGCCTTCAAACGAAGCGTGAATTGCCAATGATCGCCTGCGCTCAAGCTGTCAAACGGCATGCCCTCCATGGGGCCTGCTGCTTCTCGCTGGTACCACCCCAGATCCACCAGCGGCGGCACTTTGACTGCTTGCCCGTCCAGACTTGCCGATAAAACTTTCAAACGAAAACGCAGGCCCGTGCTGTTGCGCAAAGGCAGCGAAGCCACCACGCCTTGCACCTGCAAGTCACGCCCTTCTAATTCGGGCGACAGACGGTCCAAGGCTTGAAGTTGGCAACGCGCATTGACACTGGCCAGGGACAGCAGCAGCGCGGCAAGCAAGCACACGATGGCATGAAAAATTGCGCCCATCTCGCTGCGCTGGGCCATGCGTCGCAAGCCGAGCGCCGCGCACGCCAAACCCATAGCCACAGCCAAACTCGCCCACACCCACGGCCAGGGCCAAAGTTCGGTTTGTTGCAATTGACATGCGCAGCCCAGCACCCAACCGAACACGCACGCTTGTGCCAGCGGGACTGACAAACAGCCTTTGAATTGATACTGCATGCAAAGAGGTGCAACCCTGGTGAATCGGTGCCTGACTTGAACCGAGCGCTAAAAGCAAATTTTCTTGGCTCGCCTTTTGCTAGTTTAGAAGGCCCAAGCTGCCAATTCAATGCAGCCGCTGTTGCGTTTACTTGCATTTATGTCTATCCACGTCGCACTGCACCACGTCACGCATGCTGAGCACTTTGTCAATTGGCAGCAAGACCCATTTTCAAATTACCAAGCACGTGATGACAAACTGCCCATCAACGCCTACGAAGCAGAAAGTCGCCGCCTGTCACGTTTTTTCCGTATGGGACACACCCCTGGGACCATGACCATGCCCGCGGCCAACGCACAATTGGCGGCCAGTCCAGAATTTCCTTGGGCCTTGGATTTGCGCGGCCCAGGTTAAGGCGACAATCCGTTTACTTTGGAAAATTTCAGACAACCCAGCCCATCGGCCCAAGCGGGCCCCGATACCGCTTCACTCGTAGCGCGTTTGGCTGAACACGCCCCGCCAGGCCATTGGGATGAATTGCGCGGTTCGGTCGACATCACACCTCCATGGCGCCAATTTATTTCACACTTGGGTGCGCAGGGCTTGGCCAGATTGCCTGCATGCAAAGCCGAGATGGCGCGCCAAGTGCGCGACAACGGCATCACCTACAACGTCTACGCCAACGCTGATCAACCGCAGCGGCCGTGGTCACTTGACTTGCTGCCCCTGATCGTCTCCAGCCAAGATTGGCAGCACATTGAGTCCGGTGTTTTGCAGCGCATGCGTTTGCTGGAAAGCATCATGTCAGACGCCTATGGCGTGCAAAACTTATTGCGACAAGGTGCTTTGCCTTATGCCTTGGTGCAAGGCCACCCTGGCTATTTACAAGCCATGCAAGGCTCAACGCCCGTGGGCGGCAGGCATTTGAACTTGGCGGCTTTTGACTTGGCGCGTGGCCCGGATGGTTGCTGGTGGTTGCTCTCGCAGCGCACCCAAGCGCCCTCGGGCTTGGGCTATTTGCTAGAAAACCGGCAAATCATTTCCAACCAATTTCCATCGGCTTTTGAGGCCATGCCGATCCGGGCTTTGGCAGAGTCATATCGCTCTTTTGTCAATGCATTGAAGCTGCGCACCTCGGCTGGGGCCAATGCACACATCGCTTTGCTGACACCGGGCCCCTACAACGAAACATATTTCGAACAAGCCTATTTGGCACGGTCTTTGGGTCTGAGTTTGGTGCAAGGCAGCGATCTCATGGTGCGCGATCAAAAGCTTTATTTAAAAACACTGGAAGGCTTGCAAGCAGTGCACGGCTTGCTCAAGCGGGTAGACGATGATTGGCTCGACCCCTTAGAGCTGCGGGTCGAGTCGACTTTGGGTGTGCCCGGATTGCTGCAAGCCGTTCGCAGTGGCCATGTGCTGGTGGCCAATACACCAGGCTCTGGTTTTTTAGAGTCCAATGCCTTGCTCGGATTTTTGCCCAGTTTGGCGCAAACCCTGCTTCAAGAAGAATTGCAACTGCCCGCCATTCCCAGTTGGTGGTGCGGTGAATCCAGCGCGCTCCAAGAGGTCTTGCCCAAGTTGGACCAGTGCATGATCAAACCCACGTATCCGCCCATGTCAGGGCGCAGCAGTTTTGAGCCCGTGATGGGCCATAAACTCGACTGGCGTGGCCTGCAAGAATGGGCCCAGCGCATTGCGCAAGACCCCCAAGCCCACACTGTGCAAAGCTATTTGCCTTTGTCGCACACGCCGACTTTCTTGGATACGCAAGCGCTGTCCTCCAGCCCCGTGATCCTGCGCGTGTTTGTGCTGGCCAATGAGCTGGGAGGCTGGCAAGTCTTGCCTGGCGGCCTGGCCCGCCTTGGTTCACGCGAGGGCATTGCCTCGATGCAACAAGGCGGCAGCAGTGCAGATGTTTGGGTCTTAGGCCATGCACAAAGTCAGGGAACTTCAGCGCCTTTCGTCCCTAGCCCTTCGCGCCAACGACTGGTCACCAGCCGCGCTGCTGAGAATTTATTTTGGATGGGTCGCTACGCTGAGCGAACAGAAAATACGCTGCGCCTGTCACGTCTAACCCTGGACAGTTTGAGCAGTCCAGCCCAGCACTGCGCACCGTTGGTTGAATGGTTGAACAACTTGTGCGTAAGCCATGGGTTGGTCGCCCCGAGGGTGATTGCTGCGCAGCAGTCACGCCGCGTGTTCGAACGCTCTTTGGTGGCCGGTTTATGGGACACCCAAAACACCACCGGTGTGGGCTACAACTTGCACGCCATCAAACTGGCCGCAGCTGCAGTGCGCGAACGTTTGTCACCCGAACACTGGGCCTTGATTGAACAAACCGAAACTGCTTTTTTCCAAACTCAAGCGCAAGATGCACCATTGGCCACCAGTGTTTGGGCGCAACAAATTTTGTCCCGCACCAGCCAATTGATGGCCGCCTTGACCGGCGCCCAAACTGACCGCATGACCCGCGACGATGGTTGGCGCTTGCTCAGCATTGGGCGTCACATTGAACGCCTTGATTTTCTAGCACACGCTTTGAGCACTGCCCTAGAGTCCGGATGCATTGGCACGCAAGATGGCTTTGATGCGGTGCTTGTCCTGTTTGACAGCAGCATCAGTTTTCATGCGCAATACCAGCAAAGCAGAACCTTGGGCGCCATGCTTGAACTCCTGCTGACGCACACCGACAACCCTCGCGCCTTGGGCTGGGTTGCACAAACTCTGCGCGGTCGTTTGAGCCGATTGAGTCATTTGGCCCAAGGCCGGACCGAACAACTGGCCCAACAAGTACCGCTTTTAAGCGGCATTGAAATTCAAAGTTTGAGCTTGGATGGCCAGCATGCCAGCCCCACCTTGCTGCCCCTGCTGCAAACTTGCCGCACTTGCGCGCGCGACGTGTCGGACCAGTTGAACACCTTGTTCTTCTCGCACAGCGGTCAAGCCCAACAAAGCTTTGGCGCCTGAGTATTGCGATCATGCAACTGCGCATCACCCACGACACACACTACCGCTACACACCAGCGGTTGAAACGGCGCAGCATGTGGCGCACTTGCACCCCGCCCACACGCCATGCCAATCTTGCATGTCGCACGATCTGAAAACTGAACCGGCCGCGCTTGAAGTTCACAACAGTCTGGACGCATTTGGCAACCACCGCGCTTATTGGGCTTTGCCCAGCACGCACAGCACCTTGCGAGTGTTAACGCAAAGCTTGGTGTACACGCGCGAGTTGCCCATTGACGAATCGAATACCGCTGGGGGCCCCATCACATGGGAAGCAGCACGAGACCTGTTTGTGTACCACACAGGTCAAGCCAGTGAGCCCGCCTCAGCCTTTGTTTTTGGCTCGCACCACGCCCCTGTGGCCCCTGCATTTGCACAGTATGCCCAAAGCAGCTTCACCCCTGATCGGCCCTTGACAGAGGCTGTTCGCGAATTGATGCAGCGCATCCACCAAGACTTTGTCTATGAATCTTTCAGCACCGATGTCAGCACGCCTGCCCTGACCGTGCTCCAACAAAAACGCGGCGTCTGCCAAGACTTTGCCCATGTCATGCTGGCGTGCTTGCGCAGTCTGGGTTTGGCTGCGCGCTATGTCAGCGGTTATCTTTTGACACAATCATTGCCCGGACAGGAACGCTTGGTGGGAAGCGACGCCTCGCACGCCTGGATCTCGGTGTTTGTTCCCGGCGAGCCATTTGAGTCTTGGCACGATTTCGATCCAACCAACAACCGAGACGGCCTGGCCAGCCCTGGGCAAGACTATGTGCGCCTGGCAGTTGGTCGTGATTTTGCCGATGTATCACCACTGCGAGGCGTCTTGCAAGGGGGCACGCACCACATTTTGGAAGTTGGCGTGACGGTCGAGCAGATCTGATAACCTGCAATCCAATTTCATTTTTCCAGGTTTCAAATATGTCCATTTACCAACGCCTTCAGGCTCTGAATATCGAACTGCCTGCCGTTGCCGCCCCTGCCGCGGCCTACGTGCCTTTTGTGCGCAGCGGGAATTTGATTTTCCTCAGCGGCCATATTGCCAAGAAAGACGGCAAGGTCTGGACCGGGCAGTTAGGCAAAACCATGCAAACCTCTGAAGCCCAAACCGCGGCTCGTGCGGTGGCGATTGATTTGATGGGTACTTTGCACGCTGCCGTGGGCGACCTAAACAAAGTAGAGCGCATCGTCAAAGTCATGAGTTTGGTCAATTCCAGCCCCGACTTCACAGAGCATCACTTGGTCACCAACGGCTGTAGCGAGCTGTTGGGGCAAATTTTTGGCCCCGAGATTGGCGCCCACGCCCGCAGCGCCTTTGGCGTAGCGCAATTGCCCATGGGCACATGCGTTGAAATTGAACTGATCGCCCAAGTCAGCTGAAACACCCAGGCTTTCGGGGCTTTCGTTGCTTAAATGCCATGCATGAAAGGCAATGAAATACATCCTGCTGCTCAGAGTCAAAACCAGGTAATTTTGTAAATATAGGTATCAAAGTTTTAAATTTTTTCTTACAATTTTGTGAAAAATAAATTTATTTGGCTATTATGAGCTCTTAAGTTTTCATATTTAACCAAGGAGCTTTGAAATGAACCCACTGCACGTCAGCATCATTGAACAAGACCCGCAACTGGCTGAGCGTGTTGTTGAACGCCTGCAAAGCGCGGGCATGACGGCCCACCACTGTAGCCAATGTGAAGACTTTGAGCACTACTGCGCTCGCCATCCGGTTGATGTCGTGGTGTTAGATGCCGCCGGGCTGGGCCAACCCGGGCTTGAAATTGCGGCCCGTTTTGCCAAACACCCCGAAGTGCGGGTGGTCATGGTGGACGCGCACAACGAGGCGCAAGACCGCATCAACTCGATCAGCGCGGGCGCTGATGTCTGTTTGCGCAAGCCCTTTGATCCGCAAGAATTGGTGGCCATCGTGCAGCGTTTGGCTTCCCGTTTGCCGCGCACCATCAAATCGGGCTGGACACTTGACCCTGCGCGCGCTTTGCTGACAGCCCCCAGCACCAACGCCATTGAATTGACCGCCATGGAAACCGTGCTGCTCACGCAGTTGGCCATGGCGCCAGACCAAGCCCTTCGAAGCGAAGCGCTGGAGCTGGCGATCTGGGGCCTCTCAGATTACTACAACAACAAACGCCTGCAAGTGTGCGTCTCGCGCCTGCGTAAAAAACTCATTTGTCGCCACGGCTCCGAGCAGCTCTTGGCCACCTGCTGGCGCTCAACCTACCAGTTTGTGCCGCGCATGCAATTTGCACCAGTTTGCTGAATCACACAACCCGCGTGATTTGGGTGGGCTTGAAACCCAAGTCAGCGGCCTTGCCTTTGCGGGCCCTGGCAGCGCGGGCGTTGTTCAAGCTGCGAATCTCTAAGCTTTCTTCGCGCTCTTTGCCGCCCCGGCCAATGCCTTGGATATTGACACTGCGCGTGTAGGCCGCAGCGCCTGCCAACGCGTCTTTGGCTTCCAGATCAATCAGCATCAAACCGCGCCCGCCTTTTTCCATCAACTTGAGTTCACTGATTTCAAAAGTCAAAATGCGCCCACCCGTTGAGGCGCAAGCCACATGAGTGGCAGCAGGCATGGCAGCGCCTTCGGGTGGCACCGTGGCGTTGGATCCGCTGACATGAGACGGTGCGCATACCAACTCCCCCTCCCCCAAACTGATAAAGGACTTGCCGCCCTTGTGCCTAGAGATCATGTGCTCCACGCTAGCCAAAAAGCCGTAGCCGCCGGAACTGGCCAGCAGCAAAGTAGCATTGGCGGGCCCTGCAAAAAAATGCGCAACTTGCGTGCCCGCTTCCAACTCGATCAGGGTGGTGATGGGTTGCCCGTCTCCCCGCGCGCCGGGCAGGGCCGCAACAGGCACGCTGTACACGCGCCCACTGCCTTTGGAGGCGGTGCCAAACGCCAGCAAGCTGTCCACCGTGCGGCATTCATAGGCGCCGTACAAGCCGTCTCCGGCTTTGAAGGCAAAGCTGCCGGCTTCATGGCCGTGGCCTTGGCGCGCGCGCACCCAGCCTTTTTGCGAGACCACCACCGTGACGGCTTCGTCCACCACTTTGACTTCTGCCACTGCCTTTTTCTCTTCTTGAATCAAGGTGCGGCGGGGGTCTGCGAAAGTTTTTGCATCTTGCTCAATTTCTTTGACCATCAAACGGCGCAGCGCCGTGGGATTGCTCAAAATATCCTCCAGTTGGGCTTGCTCCAAGCGCAGCTCTTTCAACTCTTGCTCGATCTTGATGGCTTCCAAACGAGCCAACTGACGCAGCCGAATGTCCAAAATATCTTCGGCCTGGCGCTCGCTCAAACGAAAGCGCTGCATCAAGGCGGGCTTGGGTTCGTCGCTTTGGCGAATGATGGCAATCACTTCGTCAATGTTGAGCAGCACCAGTTGGCGGCCTTCCAAAATATGTGTGCGATCGAGCACCTTGCCCAAGCGGTGCTGTGAGCGGCGCACGATGGTGGCCTGGCGAAAACTCACCCACTCCACAATCATTTGACGCAAAGACTTTTGAATTGGCTTGCCGTCAATGCCAACCGAGGTCATGTTGATGGGAGAAGACGTCTCCAAACTGGTGTGCGCCAGCAGGGCTGTGATCAATTCTTGTTGCTCGATGCGACTGGTCTTGGGCTCGAACACCAAGCGCACCGCAGCGTCTTTGTTCGATTCGTCTCGCACCGCATCGAGCACCGACAAAACACTGGCTTTCAATTGAACTTGATCGGCGCTCAGCGCCTTCTTACCCGCCTTGACTTTGGGGTTGGTCAACTCTTCAATTTCTTCCAGGACTTTTTGCGAGCTCACACCGGGCGGCAATTGATGGACCACCAGTTGCCACTGACCGCGTGCGAGCTCTTCAATTTTCCAACGCGCTCTGACTTTGAGCGAACCTCGCCCCGTGCGGTAGGCATCGGCAATGTCGCTGGCCGGGCTGATGATTTGCCCGCCTCCTGGGTAGTCGGGGCCTGGAATGATGGCGCCAAGCTCCAAGTCGCTCAACTTGGGCGACTTGATCAGGGCCACACACGCATCGGCAATTTCGCGCAGATTGTGGCTTGGAATTTCAGTGGCCAGGCCCACCGCAATACCGCTGGCACCGTTCAACAGAACGAAAGGCAAGCGTGCTGGCAGTTGACGCGGCTCTTCGGTCGAGCCGTCGTAATTGGGCACAAAATCGACCGTGCCCTGGTCTATTTCTTCGAGCAAAAGGCTGGTGATTTTGGCCAAGCGTGCTTCGGTGTAACGCATGGCGGCAGCGCCGTCGCCATCGCGGCTGCCAAAGTTGCCTTGCCCATCGATCAAGGGGTAGCGTTGGCTGAAGTCTTGCGCCATGCGCACCAGCGCGTCATAGGCGGCTTGGTCACCGTGCGGGTGAAAGCGGCCCAGCACATCGCCTACCACGCGGGCGCTTTTGACGGGCTTAGCGCCAGCATTGCCAGCAAAGCCCAAGCCCATGCGTGACATCGAATACAAGATGCGCCTTTGCACCGGCTTTTGGCCGTCGCAGACATCGGGCAAAGCACGGCCCTTGACCACACTGAGCGCGTACTCGAGATAGGCGCGTTGGGCATAGGTGGCCAAGTTCAGCGAATCGTCTGACTCGCTGTTTTGCAGATCCAGCGTGGGTTGGTCGTTCATCGTTTTTCTAAATCAAATGTCTACTTCAATGTCGTCACCGTGCAGCTCCATGAGCTCACGCCGTGCAGCCGCTTCGCCTTTGCCCATCAATTGCGTGATCAAGCTCTCGGTTTGCGCAAAACTCAAAGTACCCAATTGCACCGGCAACAAACGCCGCGTGTCGGGGTTCAACGTGGTCTCCCACAATTGTTCAGCGTTCATCTCACCCAGGCCTTTGAAACGGCTGATGCTCCAAGCACCCTCGCGCACCCCGTCTTTGCGCAACTTGTCCAAAATACTTTGCAGCTCAGCGTCGTCCAAAGCGTACATCTTGGCGGCGGGTTTTTTGCCACGCGCTGGCGCATCGACGCGAAACAAAGGTGGGCGCGCTACATACACATTGCCCGATTCAATGAGTTTGGGGAAATGCCGAAAAAACAGCGTCAGCAACAGCACTTGGATGTGCGAGCCGTCCACATCTGCATCACTCAAAATGCAGACCTTGCCGTAACGCAAACCGGATAAATCAGGGGTGTCGTTGGGGCCGTGTGGATCAACGCCAATGGCCACTGAAATATCGTGAATTTCAGTGTTGGCAAACAAGCGGTCGCGGTCGACCTCCCAGGTGTTGAGCACCTTGCCGCGCAGGGGCAAAATGGCTTGACACTCTTTGTTGCGCCCCATCTTGGCGCTGCCGCCGGCCGAATCGCCCTCAACCAGAAACACTTCATTGTGGGCCAAGTCTTTGCTTTCGCAATCGGTCAATTTACCAGGCAAAACGGCCACGCCGGAGCTCTTTCGCTTTTCAACTTTTTGCCCTGCCTTTTGCCGACTTTGCGCGGCCCGGATGGCCAGCTCGGCCAATTTTTTGCCGTACTCGACGTGCTCGTTGAGCCACAACTCCAAGCTCGGGCGCACAAAACTCGAAACCAGCCTGACAGCATCTCGCGAATTCAAACGCTCTTTGATTTGCCCTTGAAATTGAGGGTCTAGCACTTTGGCTGACAACACAAAACTGGCGCGCGCAAATACGTCTTCCGGCATCAGCTTGACGCCCTTGGGCAGTAAGCCGTGCAACTCAATGAAGCTTTTCACGGCGGTGAACAAGCCCTCGCGCAGACCGCTGTCGTGCGTGCCGCCGGCGCTGGTTGGAATCAGGTTGACATAGCTCTCGCGCACCGGTTGGCCGTCTTCGGTGAATGCAACAGCCCAACTTGCGCCCTCGCCTTCGGCAAAACTGTCGTTGTTGCCATCGGCAAAGCCTTCGCCTTCGAGCATGGGGATGACGGGCTCACCGTTCAAACTTTGCATCAGGTAGTCGCGCAAGCCCGCTTTGTATTGCCAAGTTTGGGTTTCGCGGGTTTTCTCATTGAGTAAAGTGACCGTCACGCCGGGCATCAAGACCGCTTTGCTGCGCAGCAAATGTGTCAACTCGTTCATGGGCAGCGCGCTGGACTCGAAGTACTTGGGGTCTGGCCAGACGCGCACGGTGGTGCCTTGTTTTCGGTCGCCCTCGGCGGCTTTGCGCAAGACCAAGGCTTGCACCACATCGCCCCCTGAAAAAGCCAGTGTGGCCACTTGGCCGTCGCGGTAACTGCTGGCCTCTAAGCGTTTGGCCAAGGCATTGGTGACACTCACGCCAACGCCGTGCAAACCGCCCGAAAAATTGTAAGCACCGCCCTTGCCTTTGTCGAACTTACCACCCGCATGCAAGCGCGTGAAGACCAGCTCGATGACTGGCGCTTTTTCTTCCGGGTGCAAGCCAAAAGGAATGCCGCGCCCGTCGTCTTCAATGCTGACCGAGCCATCCGTATGCAAAACAACTTTGATTTTTTTGCCGTGCCCGGCCAAAGCCTCGTCGGCCGCGTTGTCGAGCACCTCTTGGATCACATGCAAGGGGGTGTCCGTGCGGGTGTACATGCCAGGACGCTGTTTGACGGGCTCCAGGCCTTTTAAGACGCGAATGGAGCCTTCGCCGTATTCGGGAGATGATTTCACTGAGGATTGAGTAGCCATGGGCGCCGATTGTAGTGTCAAATTCGGCAAAATACTGGATAAATTCACAGGCACCCTTGCAATTGCAGACAGTGTTTCGTCCCCATAATCCAAGTATGAAAGATACACCTTACGCTTGGGTGGTCGTTTGGGCCACATTCATCTGCTTGGCCGTCATCTTCGGTGTTTCGTATTCGTTTGCCGCTTTTTTCACCTCTTTTGCCCAAGAGTTTTCCGCCCAACGAGCCGATGTATCCTGGATTTTTGGCCTGTGCGGTTTGGTTTATTTCATCTTGGGCGTGGGCGGCGGGATTTTGTCGGACCGCTTTGGGCCCCGTTTGGTCTGCGTGGCCGGCATGTTGCTGATCGCTTGCGGCTTGTATTTCACCAGTTTGGCGCAGTCTTTGTCGACCATTTACATCACTTATGGTGTCGTGGTGGGCTTGGGCATAGCACTGGTCTACACCCCGTCGATCGCTTGCGTTCAACCTTGGTTCACCACCCGCAGAGGGCTGGCCTCGGGCATTGCCAGCTCGGGCGTGGGCGCTGGCACCTTGGTGGTTCCCTTGTTGGTGGCCTACGCCATGACGCACCTGGCCTGGCGCGAAGCCTTGCAGTGCTTGGCCATGGGGGTGCTGGTGCTGGGAGTCAGCGCTGCGCTGGCTTTGAGAAGGGCGCCCCGCGCAGGCTCGAGTATGGGCGCTGCGCCGCCCGGCCTTTCGCTTGGCGCCGCATTGAAAACGCCCGCTTTTGGCTGGCTTTACCTTGGCACGGTGCTGGGCGCGTCGATCATGTTCATCCCTTTTGCGCACATCTCTGCGGCCGCGCGTGACTTAGGTTTGGAAGAAGCCAGCGCGGTGGGCTTGGTCGGTTTGATAGGCATTGGCAGCTTGGTGGGCCGCTTTGCCATTGGCCTGTTGGCAGACCGTTTGGGGCGCGTGCGCACCCTGATGCTGATGCAACTGTCCATGGGTGCGTCGTATCTGATGTGGCTGGGCGCTCACGGCCCCATCGGCATGGCCATTTTTGCACTTTGGTTTGGTTGGAGTTACGGGGCCATCGTGTCTTTGCTGCCCGCCATTTGCATGGATTTGTTTGGCGCACGCGCTGTCTCGGGCATCATTGGCAGCTTGTACAGCGGCGCGGCTTTGGGCAATTTATGGGGTCCTGTGTTGGCTGGCGCTGCGTTTGACCGCATGCACAGTTACAACGGCGTCATCACGCTTTGCTTGATGATTTCATGTTTGGCCACGCTCAGTTGCTGGCGAATTTTGAAATACCCCCAGCAGGTTTATTAAAGGCCCAAGCCAGCTTGCCTGGGCCTGTATCTGTTTATTTGGCTGGAGGCGTTTCCAATCCACCCAGATAAAAGCGGTTGTAGGTTGGCGAGATCACCAGTTCATTGACACAAGTGCGCGCCGGCATTTGCGCCACAAACAAAATGGCTTGGCCCATGTCTTGGGCTTGCACCATGCGCTCACGCTGCTCGGTCGAGGGCGGCACAGGCCGCTTTTCCATGATGGGGGTGGCCACTTCACCGGGCAAAACCGAGCTGGCGCGAATGCCGTTGCCGCACTCCTCCATGTTGATCGATTCGGTCAGCGCCAGCACCGCACGCTTGGTTGCGTTGTAGGCCGGCCCAGTGAGCTTGGAGGCGAACAAACCAGCCCATGAAGAGACGTTGATGATGAGCCCGCCTTTTTGCGCTCGCATTTGAGGCAAAACTGCATGCACGCAATAGAACGATCCCGACAAATTGATGGCCACCACGTCGTCCCAAGCATCGGTGGTGAGCACATCAAAATTGCGCTGGGTTGCGTTGGTGCCCGCGCTGTTGACCAAGATGTCAATGCGGCCGTGCTGCGCAATTATTTGTTGCGCAGCTGCAAGCACAGCGTGCTTATCGGCCACATCCAACAAAATAACTTGCGCGCTGCCCAGGGCTTGCAGTGTGGCCAAGGCGCCTGCGTTGGTAGCGGGCGTCCTGCCCGAGATCACGACATGCGCGCCGGCCTTGACAAACTCGATCGCCGCGGCCAAACCAATGCCGCTGGCGCCGCCCGTGACCCAAGCAACCTGACCTTTCAGTTGTGTGTTCATGGTATGTGCATCTCCTGAGTTTTCGTGGTGCTGGAGTTGGTGAATATACGCGCTTAGCTTGAAAGTTTTTTTCAGTCCCTCAATGGGAAAGCACCGTCACACTGGATCGATATAATTTCAGATCTTAATTTTTTCCCAGAAATGAGCCCTCCTCATATTTCACTCAAAGAAGTTGCACTGCTGTTAGATGTGCACTACATGACCGCCTACCGGTATATGCGGGAGGGGCACTTGCCTGCCGCCAAAGTTGGGCGAGAGTGGATGGTTCGCAAGGCCGACTTGGCAGCGTTTCAAAAAGGGCGCTTGGTCGCAAAAACGCCCAAGGGCGGTGGGCGCAAGCAAGCGCCTTGGGCACCGCGCATGACAGCCTTGCTGATCAAAGGCGAGGAGCGCAGTGTTTTAGCGCTGATGGAATCTGTTTTGAGGTCCGGCAACGATTTGCAGTTTTTGTACTTCGACGTGGTAACGCCAGCCATGGTGGAGATCGGCCGTCTTTGGCAAACAGGTCAACTTGATGTTTTTGTTGAGCACCGCGCCAGCGGCATCGTTGATCGCACGGCAGCCCGCATTGGCGCTCGGTTTTCTACCTCAGGTGTTCGCAAGGGAACACTCTTGATTGGCGCACCCCAGGGCGAGATGCATGTGCTGAGCAATGGGCTCTTGGCTGATTTGCTGCAACAAGCGGGCTGGAAAGTTGACAACCTGGGCGCCGACGTTCCCATTCAATCCATGGTCGCTGCAGCTGAGCAAATTCCCGATTTGGTGGGCATTTGTTTGTCCATCTCGATGACTCAAAACTTCCCCGCATTGAACCAAACCATTGCCGAAATTAAACAATCTTCTGCCAGCCACCTTCCCATTTTTGTGGGTGGCGCAGCTGTGAAAGACAAAGCTTCGGCAGCCCAGTTGCACGCCTGCCATATCGTCAAGAATTTGCCCGAATTGTTGGCGTTACTTCATCAACAAGCTCGCCGGCGCTAGCTGGCCTTGCCGCGCTCAAGCGGGCAAGGCCTAGAATCAAAGGCCATGCCAAGCTCTCAACCCACCAGCGCACTGAATTGGCGCGCACCCTTTCGCGTTCAAAGCTTCCGCTTTCAGTGGCCTGCAGACTTGGCCGCCTCATGGGCCTTTGAGATGGAGTCGATCGTGTTGGGGTGGTTCATCTTGGTCGAGTCGGGCTCGGTCATGATGTTGGTGACCTATGGATCCCTTCAATATTTGGGCTCCTTGGTCTCGCCCCTTTTTGGCGTGGTGTGTGACCGCATCGGCTACAGGCGCATGCTGTGGTGCACCCGAGCGGTCTACGCACTGATGGCCGTCACCGTCATGTGTTTGTCGTGGCTAGAGGCCTTAACGCCTGTGCGGGTACTTGTCTTGGCAGCCATCGTCGGAATGATCCGGCCCTCAGACCAGATGATGCGCAACGCGTTGATTGCCCAATCTTTGCCGTCTAATCAATTGATGGGGGCCTTGGGCATTTCCAGAATGACCACGGAGTCAGCCCGCATTGCGGGGGCTTTGATGGGCGCCGGGGTGGTGGCTTTGCTGGGCATAAGTGCGGCTTATGCGGTCATCACAGTTTTGTACCTGTGCAGCTCCGTGCTCTCGACAGGCGTGCAAAATGTGCCCGGTTCCCTTGCAAAAAAAACACCTGCCAGCCCTCTGCAAGATTTGAACTTGGCATTTTCTTATGTTTGGAAAAGTCCGGTTTTGATGGGCGCCATGGCATTGGCCTTCTTAGTCAACATGCTGGCTTTTCCCTTCTCGTTGGGCTTGCTGCCCTATGTGGCAAAAAACATTTACCAAACTGACCAAACAGGCTTGGGACTTTTGGGCGCCAGTTTTGCGCTCGGAGGACTTTTGGCATCGCTCACCTTGAGCACGCACCGATTTAAATTGCGTGCTGCGCGAAGCATGATCATGTCCGCGTGTATGTGGTTCGCCTTGAATCTATGGTTTGCATTCAACACCCATCATGGCTTGGGCATGGCCTTGCTGATGCTGACTGGTTTTGCGCAAAGTTGGTGCATGACACCTTTGGCCGCAGTGATGTTGCGCGTGACCGATCAAGGCTACCGCGGCCGCGTCATGGGCATGCGCATGCTGGCGATCTGGGGCTTGCCCATTGGCCTGCTGGCCTGTGGCCCTTTGGTCGAGCAACTGGGCTTTGCCTGGACCGCCAGCGTTTATTCTGCGCTGGGCATTGCCTTGACTTTGGCCATGGCGCTTTACTGGCGCAAATCGTTGTGGCATGCACATGCCAAAGCCAACGAAGCGCTTTAGGTGACTGCTCTATCAATTCATTTTTTACTTTTGCACACACGCTCATGCCACACACCAACCTCACCCCTTCCCCTTGGGTCCAGCGTTGGTCGCTGCGGCTCAAGCCCGGCGCCAGCGTCTTGGACGTAGCCTGCGGCACAGGTCGGCACATGCAATGGTTCGTCCAGCACGGCCACAGTTGCACAGGTATTGACCGGTCTGAGCAAGCTTTGGCCTTGGCGCAAGCTTCTGGCCGCGTGGTACTTGCAGACATCGAGGCAGGCCCTTGGCCACTGGCGGGGCAGCAATTTGACGCCATTGTGGTCACCAACTACCTCTGGCGGCCTTTGGTGCCGGACATCCTTGCAGCTTTGGCGCCGGGCGGGCTGCTGATTTATGAAACGTTTGCCGCCGGCCATGAAGCCGTGGGCCGACCCAGTCGGCCCGAGTTTTTACTGCAGCGCGGCGAATTGCTCCGACTCTTTGCAAGTCTTCGCACACTGGCCTATGAAGATGATTTTTTTGAGCAACCACCCAGATTTGTTCAGCGTATCGCAGCCTTACAAACCCCTTAAGGCCAAGTTAGAATGTTCTTTTCTTGCTTTATTGATTCGCCATGACGAAAACATTTCGCCCCATCACTGGCAGCATTGTGGCCATGGTCACTCCCATGCTGGAAAGCGGCAGCGTTGACTACGCCAGCCTGCGAAAACTGATCGACTGGCACATTGAACAAGGCACGGACTGCATTGGCGTGGTGGGCACCACTGGCGAGTCACCCACAGTCAACGTGCAAGAGCACCAAGAAATCATCCGAGTTTCAGTCGAACAAGCGGCCGCGCGCGTGCCCATCATGGCCGGTTGTGGCGCCAATTCCACGGCCGAAGCCATTGAGTTGGCCCAGTTCGCCAAAGCGGTGGGGGCCGACTGCCAACTCCAAGTGGTGCCCTATTACAACAAACCCACGCAAGAGGGCCTGTACCAACACTTCAAAGCCATTGCGCAAGCGGTGCCCGATTTACCCATTTACCTGTACAACGTGCCCGGTCGTTCTGCGGCCGATATGCAGCATGAAACAGTTTTGCGCTTGGCCCAAGTCCCAGGCATCGTGGGTATCAAAGAAGCCACAGGCAACATCGAGCGCGCGCAGTGGCTGATCCGCGAGGTGCCCAAAGGTTTTGCCGTTTACTCGGGGGACGACCCCACTGCTGTGGCCTTGATGCTGTGCGGCGGTCAAGGCAATGTGAGCGTGACAGCCAATGTGGCGCCGCGTCTGATGCACGAGTTGTGCGTGGCCGCCATGGCCGGCAACACTGGCAAAGCCATGGAAATCCAATACAAGTTGATGCCTGTGCACAAGCAATTGTTTGTCGAGGCCAACCCCATTCCCGTGAAATGGGCAATGGCCCGCATGGGCTTGTGCGGCGGCACTTTGCGCCTGCCCATGACCGAACTCTCCAAAAGCCAACAGCCTGTGGTTGAAGCTGCACTGCGTGCCAGCGGTTTGATCTGACTTCCGTTTATTAGGACCTCCCAAGTGAATCGTTTTACCCATACTGCTCGCCCCTTTGTCCTGCTGGCTTTGACTGCTGCACTGAGTGCATGTTCCACCTTTGAAGAAAGCAAAATCGACTACAAAAGCGCCAGCCAAGCCCCCACCTTGGAAATTCCACCTGACCTGACGCAGTTGCGCAAAGACTCTCGTTACCAAGTCAGCGGCGCAGGCAGCAGTTCTGTCAGCGCCAACGCCACTGGCGGCGCACAAGGGCGCAGCAGCACCGGGCCAGACGCCGGCACGGCCACCAACCAAGCAGGCGACGCACGCATTGAGCGCAACGGCACCCAACGATGGCTGGCCATCAACCGATCAGCCGACTCCGTCTGGCAACCCTTGCAAGACTTTTGGAAAGACAATGGTTTTGTGCTGATCACAGACCAGCCTGAGCTGGGCATCATGGAGACCGATTGGGCTGAAAATCGGGCTAAACTGCCCCAAGATTTCTTGCGCAAAGCATTGGGCAAGGTGATGGACTCCCTTTACTCCACCGGTGAGCGTGATCGTTTTCGCACACGGGTTGAGCGCACCGCCACGGGTGGTTTAGAGATCACCATCACCCACCGCGGTATGGCCGAGGTCTACACCAACACCCAAAAAGACAGCACCGTTTGGACCCCTCGTGCGGCAGACCCTGAATTGGAAATCGAATTTTTACGCCGCATGATGTTGCGTTTGGGTGGTAGCGCCGAAGCAGCCACGGCCTTGGCCGCCAAGGCCGCTGGTGCCAGCGCCCCTTCTGGCAAGGCCACAGGGGTTCGCGTGACAACACTCAATCAACTGCCAGCGATTGAAATCCAAGACGGGTTTGACCGCGCTTGGCGCCGCGTGGGCGTGGCCATTGACCGAACCGGCTTCACAGTGGAAGACCGTGACCGCGCGCAAGGCGTCTTCTTTGTGCGCTACGCCCCGCCGGGCACCGTAGGCAAAGAGCCAGGCTTTTTTGCCAAGTTGTTCACCAGCGAAAAAGTGATACCGACATTGGCCAAATACCGCATTGCCGTAACCAGCAAAGGCGATGTCTCCACCGTTTCAGTGCAAGCGCCTGACGGCATGCCTGAGACATCGGCGAATGCAGAAAAGATCATCAAACTGCTGGCCGACGAAATCAAATAAGGATTTCAGCCCAAAAAAAAACCCCGCAGTGCGGGGTTTTTTTTGGGCTGAAAAGAATTACTTCTTAGGAGCTTCTGCAGGAGCAGCAGGTGCAGCTGGAGCGGCAGCAGCTGGAGCAGCGGCAGCAGGAGCAGCATCAGCAGCAGGCGCTGCAGGAGCAGCAGCAGGTGCGGGTGCAGGTGCTGGAGCTGGTTCTTCTTTTTTACCGCAAGCGGCCAAAGCAGCAGCAGCGATCACGGCGGCCAGAACGAGGGATTTATTCATGGTTATTTTCCTTAAAGTAAATGAAAAAACAATTTCCGGAAATTGTCAGCAAGGCGGGTAAATGCCGGGTTGACAGAACAGCAAGCACTCGAGCTCTTGCTGTTCAGCCTCGAATTATAGCTTTTTTGGGTGCATTGCGCTTTACTAGGCCCACCAACCCTCAGATCCCCAGTCTTGCACCAAGGCAGCCGCCTCGGGGGAAAGCTGGCACGCCAAGTGGGCCGATAGCCTGCGGTCTTTGGCCAAAAGCCGCAATATTTTGGCGTCCCGCCCAGTGGCTTTGAAGCTCTCACCGTTGACAAAGATGTGCTTTGCGTCGTGCAGCATTTTGGTTCTCCTGTCCAAGACAATGGCACACGGCCAGGTGGGCGGGGAGGGTCTGGCATCGAACCACACCTGCGGTTTGGGTTCGGTCAAATACTCGCCCAGCAAACAATTCAACAACTGCGGCTCCTTCATGGCACGCTTGACAGCGTCAAAGGCAAAGTTTTGCAAGGCCAATGGGATTTGCGCGTCCCTCAAAGCGGCCTCTTGCTGGGCATCTTGGTACAACATTGCGCCTTGACTTTTCAGCTCATTTTGACCCGCCTCATCGGCCAAACCCAAGAGCAATTGGCGCGCCAATTCAGCCCGACTGGGCACCTTAAAGCCCACCGAGTAAGTCATGCACTCCCCCACAGCCGTGCCATCGTGGGCATAGCCTGGGGGCAAGTACAGCATGTCACCGGGGTTTAAAAGGTACTCGGCTTCTGGTTGAAAATTTTTCAAAATTTTCAGTGGCACATCCGCTTGAAGTTCAGGGGTTTTTTGCCGCCCAATGCGCCAGCGTCGTTGGCCATGGGCTTGGAGCAAAAACACATCGTAGCTGTCAAAGTGTGGCCCCACCCCCCCGCCGTCGGTGGCATAGCTGATCATCAAATCGTCTAGCCTGGCGTCCGGCACAAATCTAAATTGCTGCAGCAAGGCATGCACAGCGTCGTTGTGCAAATCCACGCCTTGCAGCAAAACCGTCCAGTCTGGGGTTTTCAGTGAGGGCAGGCTGCGCCGGCTGAAGGGCCCTTTGCGCAAAGTCCACGCCGCGCCTTTGCGAACGATGCAGCGCGACTCCACCTCCTCGCTCTCAACCATGGCCAGCAAGGTCGACCTGTCTACCAAGGGCGCAAAGCCTGCAATGGCTTGGCGTATCAGCAAAGGTTTTTTTTGCCAGTGGCGCTTCATGAACTGCGCGGGGCTGAGCCCGGCCAACAAAGTCAAGGGTGTGTTTTTTTGCATAAGAGGTTCCTGAAAGCTTTGCCAAACTGCGACAATTCTCCTATGGAAATTACTTCTGACTGTGTGGTCGCACTGACCTGGACGCTCAAAGACACTTTGGGTGAGGTTTTAGACGAGCTCGACGAGCCTGTTGAATTCTTGATGGGCGGCAATGATTTGCTGCCCAAAATCGAACATGCCTTGATGGGCCACGGTGTGGGCGCCAAGCTGGATTTACACCTCGAACCCGAAGACGCATTTGGGGATTTTCAAGAAGAGCTTTTATTTTTGGAGCCCAAGGACTTGTTTCCAGCAGAAATTCAAGAGGGCATGACCATCGAAGGCTCGGCCCTGCCCGCGGCTTGCAACCCTGAGGCACCGCGCAACGCGCTCTACACCATCACGGAAATTTACCCTGAGCATGTGGTGCTTGACGGCAACCACCCCTTGGCGGGCATTGCTTTGCGCTTGAGTTTGCGCATCAATCAAATTCGCAGCGCCACCGAGCAAGAGTTGCAAGCGGGCACTTGCGGCACGGGGTTTTTTAAAATTGAAGTGGGCGCTGATGAGAGCGACACCTTGCCCCCAGGCTCTCATCTGCACTGACGCAGCGGACTTTACTTCTTCCCCGTAGAGCCGTAGCCCCCAGCCCCGCGCAGGCTGGGCGCATCAAACTCCGTGACCACATTGAACTGCGCCTGCACCACAGGCACGATCACCATTTGAGCGATCCGCTCCATGGGCTCAATTGTGAAAGCCACTTCGCTGCGGTTCCAGCAACTGACCATCAGCGGGCCTTGGTAATCGCTGTCAATCAGGCCCACCAAATTGCCAAGCACAATGCCGTGCTTGTGCCCCAGTCCTGAGCGCGGCAGCAGCATGGCGGCGTAGCCCGGGTCTTTCAAATAGACTGACAAGCCCGTGGGAATCAGCTGGCATGCGTTGGGCTGCAACACAAGCGGCGCATCCAGGCACGCACGCAAGTCCAAGCCGGCGCTGCCAGGGGTGGCATAGGCTGGCAAGTGCCCATTCATGCGGGGATCTAAGATTTTCAGGTCAACGTTCATGTTGTCAAAATTCACTGGAGTGTTTGAAATTCAGCTCACGCGGCCAGGGGCTTGCTGGCGCTTGGCGATCTCGGCAATCAAGGTTTGCGCCAATTTGGTTTTGCTGTCGCGCGGCAGCTCCCAGGCCCCTTGCGCGTCCACCAAGAGCAAGGTGTTGTCGTCTTGCCCAAAGGTGCTCGGGCCAATGTTGCCGACCAACAAGGGCACGCCTTTGCGAACGCGTTTGGCGGTGGCATGCGCCAGCAAATCATGGCTCTCAGCTGCAAACCCCACGCAAAACAAGTGGCCTTTTTGGGCCCGCTCAGATTGTGCCACCGTCCACAAAATATCGGGGTTTTCAACGAAGCTCAAAGCAGGCGTATCGCCACTGCCATCTTTTTTTATTTTTTGATCGGCCTGGGTAAGAGGCCGCCAATCGGCCACTGCTGCTGCCGCTATAAAAACCTGCGCTTGGCCCACGTGGGCTTGCACCGCTGCGTGCATTTGGATGGCCGAGCGCACATCCATGCGCAGCACCCCTCGGGGGGTTGGCAAGTTGACCGGGCCGGCCACCAGCGTGACACGGGCACCGGCTTGCTGGGCCGCACGGGCCAAGGCAAAGCCCATCTTGCCGCTGGACAAATTGGTGATGCCGCGCACGGGGTCGATGGCCTCATAGGTTGGCCCGGCCGTGATCATCACTTGCTGGCCAGATAGCACTTTGGGGGTGAAAAAAGCCAGCAGGTCTTCCAATATTTCTGAGGCTTCGAGCATGCGGCCGTCGCCTGTTTCGCCGCAGGCTTGCTCGCCCTGGCCCACATCCAAGACATGCGCGCCATCGGTCTGGAGTTGGGCCACATTGCGCTGGGTGGCGGGGTGAGACCACATTTCTCGGTTCATGGCGGGGGCCAGCAGCAAAGGCACGCTGGCCAGGGGCCTGGCCAAGCACATCAGACTCAAAAGTTCATCGGCCCGCCCGTGCAGCAGTTTGGCCATGAAGTCGGCGCTGGCTGGTGCAATCAAAATGGCATCAGCTTCTCGGCTTAAGTTGATGTGCGCCATGTTGTTGGCTTCGCGCCCGTCCCACTGTGAGGTGTAGACCGGCCTGCCCGACAGAGCCTGCATGGTCACAGGGGTGATGAATTGCGCTGCAGCTTCGGTCATGACCACCTGCACTTGGGCCCCGGCTTTGACCAGCGCGCGACACAACTCGGCCGCTTTGTAACAAGCGATGCCGCCGGTGAGTCCCAAAACAATGTGTTTGCCCGCCAAATCGTTCATGCAGGGCAATGTAGCAGACTCTAGACCCCGGGTCAGGGTCTGTTTGCCAACCCCTGCCCCGCGTTTTACCAAGTGATCCCTCTATAATCTCGTTTTCCATCTCTCGGGCGCTTTGTCTCCCGTTCTGGACATGACCAAATTTGTCTTCGTCACTGGTGGTGTGGTCTCTTCCCTGGGCAAGGGAATTGCCTCCGCCTCGCTTGCTGCGATCCTCGAATCGCGCGGCCTCTCGGTCACCCTCATCAAACTGGACCCCTACATCAATGTGGACCCTGGCACCATGTCGCCGTTTCAACATGGTGAAGTGTTTGTGACGGACGACGGCGCCGAGACCGATCTGGATCTAGGCCACTACGAACGCTTCATCAACACCCGAATGAAGAAGGCGAACAACTTCACCACGGGGCAAATTTACAAAAGCGTTCTGGAAAAAGAGCGCCGGGGCGATTACTTGGGCAAAACCGTTCAGGTCATTCCGCATGTGACCAACGAAATTCAAGACTACATCAAACGCGGCGCCGGCATAGACACGCCCGATGCTGTAGATGTGGCGATTGTGGAAATTGGTGGCACCGTGGGTGACATAGAGTCCCTGCCGTTCTTAGAAGCTGTGCGCCAATTGAGTTTGCGCATGGGCCCCAATAACTCAGCCTTCGTGCACCTGACCTACGTGCCCTGGATTGCCGCTGCCGGTGAACTCAAAACCAAGCCGACCCAGCACACGGTTCAAAAACTGCGCGAGATTGGCATACAGCCTGACGCCTTGTTGTGCCGCGCCGATCGACTGATTCCTTCAGACGAACGCGACAAAATTTCTTTGTTCACCAATGTGCAAAGTTGGGGCGTGATCTCTATGCCCGACGTAGACACCATCTACAAAGTGCCTCGTGTATTGCACGAGCAAGGTTTGGATGGCCTGATTTGCGACAAATTGCGCTTGAGCACACCCCCGGCCAATTTAAAGCGTTGGGACGACCTGGTCTATGAAACCGAGCACCCCAAAGGCGAGGTCACAATTGGCATGGTCGGCAAGTATGTGGAGTTGTCTGACAGCTACAAATCTGTCAACGAAGCGCTGCGCCACGCTGGCATGCGCAACCATGTGCGGGTCACCATTGAACACATCGACTCTGAAACTGTGACCCCTGAGACACTGGGCCGTTTGGCCAAGTTCGATGGCATTTTGGTGCCCGGCGGTTTTGGCAAACGCGGCATTGAGGGCAAGATTCAAACAGCCCGTTTTGCCCGCGAAAACAAAGTACCTTATCTGGGCATTTGCTTGGGCATGCAAGTGGCCACCATCGAATATGCGCGGCACGTAGCGGGTCTGGAAAACGCCAACAGCACAGAGTTTGAACCCGACACGCCCTACCCCGTGATCGCCTTGATCAACGAGTGGAAAGATGCAGACGGCAGCATCCAAGTGCGCACTGCGCAATCTGATTTAGGCGGCACCATGCGCCTAGGCGCGCAAAGCTCCGATGTGTCCACAGGCAGCTTGGCGCACAGCATTTACGGGCCCGTCGTGACGGAGCGCCACCGCCACCGCTACGAAGCCAATGTGAATTATTTGGACACGCTTCGCGATGCCGGCTTGATCATCTCGGCAATGACCCAACGTGAGCATTTAACCGAAATTGTGGAGTTACCTACCGCGGTACACCCTTGGTTTGTAGGCGTGCAATTTCACCCTGAATTCAAATCCACCCCGTGGGACGGCCACCCCCTGTTCAACGCCTTCATCAAAGCCTCGATCGACCACCAATCGGGCGCCAAACATCTCAAGGCTGCAGCCTGAAAAGCTGCTGTCAATTTCAAAAACGCTATGAAACTTTGCGGCTTCCCTGTTGGTTTAGACCAGCGCTTTTTTTTGATCGCCGGCCCGTGTGTGATCGAGTCTGAGCAATTGCAGATGGACACCGCCGGCACCCTCAAAGAGATCACATCGGCCCTTGGCATCCCGTTTATTTTCAAAAGCAGTTACGACAAAGCCAACCGTTCTTCAGGCGGCACTTTTCGCGGCCCTGGAATGGAAAAAGGCCTGGAAATTTTGGCCAAAGTCAAACGCGAATTGAGCCTGCCGATTTTGACCGACGTGCACACGCAAGAAGACATTGCACGGGTGGCCTCGGTGGTGGACGTGCTGCAAACGCCTGCTTTTTTGTGCCGCCAAACTGATTTCATCCGAGCGGTTGCGCAATCTGGCAAACCGGTGAATATCAAAAAAGGTCAATTCTTAGCCCCGCACGACATGAAAAATGTCATTGACAAAGCCCGCGCCGCAGCGCGCGAGGCGGGCTTAGAGGAAGATAACTTCATGGCCTGCGAACGCGGGGTCAGTTTTGGCTACAACAACTTGGTCTCAGACATGCGCAGCTTGGCCATCATGCGCGAGACTGGCGCGCCGGTGGTGTTTGATGCAACCCACTCGGTGCAATTGCCAGGCGGGCAAGGTTTGAGCTCAGGCGGCATGCGCGAGATGGTGCCAGTGCTCTCGCGCGCAGCTGTGGCCGTGGGTGTAGCAGGCTTGTTCATGGAAACGCACCCTAACCCCGCGCAAGCTTTGTCAGACGGGCCCAATGCCGTGCCCTTGCATCACATGAAAGCGCTTTTAGAGACATTGCTTGAACTCGACGCTGTCACCAAAAAGAATCCTTTCCTGGAAAATAGATTTGTAATTTAAAAAGAGAGTGAAGATGAGTGCCATTGTTGACATTGTGGGTAGAGAAATTTTAGACAGCCGAGGCAATCCCACCGTGGAGTGTGATGTGCTGCTCGAATCTGGCGTGATGGGCCGCGCAGCCGTGCCCTCTGGGGCGTCCACCGGAAGTCGCGAAGCCATTGAATTGCGCGACGGCGACAAAAACCGTTACTTGGGCAAAGGCGTGCTCAAGGCAGTGGAGCACATCAACACTGAAATCTCTGAGGCCGTGCTCGGCCTAGACGCCTCTGAGCAAGCCTTTCTCGATAAAACTTTGATCGATCTGGATGGCACAGAAAACAAAAACCGTTTGGGTGCCAATGCCATGTTGGCCGTCTCCATGGCGGTGGCGCGTGCAGCAGCCGAAGAATCAGGCCTGCCTTTGTACCGCTACTTTGGCGGCATGAACGCTTGCCAGTTGCCCGTGCCCATGATGAATGTGATCAATGGCGGCGCGCACGCCAATAACAACTTGGATTTGCAAGAGTTGATGATCATTCCAGTGGGCGCGCCCAACTTCAGAGAAGCCGTGCGATACGGCGCAGAAGTTTTCCACGCTTTGAAAAAAATTCTTCACGACAAAGGCATGAGCGTTGCAGTAGGCGATGAAGGTGGCTTTGCCCCCAATGTACCTAACCACGAAGCAGCGATCCAAATGATTCTGGAAGCCATCAGCCAAGCGGGTTACACGGCGGGTGAGCAAATTGCCATTGGCCTAGATTGCGCCGCCAGTGAGTTTTACAAAGATGGGAAATACGAGCTTGCAGGCGAAGGCCTGTCGTTGACCGGGCCGGAATGGATTGACATGATGGCCACGTGGGTTGACAAATACCCCATCATCAGCATTGAAGACGGCATGGCCGAGGGCGACTGGGACGGCTGGAAACTACTCACCGAGCGCTTGGGCGAGAAAGTTCAAATTGTGGGGGACGACTTGTTTGTCACCAACACCAAAATTTTGAAAGAAGGCATTGACAAAGGCATTGCCAACTCGATCCTGATCAAGGTCAACCAAATTGGCACTTTGACCGAAACGTTTGCCGCCATTGAAATGGCCAAACGCGCTGGCTACACCGCCGTCATCAGCCACCGCTCGGGCGAGACCGAAGACTCGACCATTGCCGATATTGCGGTGGGCTTGAACGCCGGTCAAATCAAAACCGGCTCCATGAGCCGCAGTGACCGCATGGCCAAGTACAACCAATTGCTTCGCATCGAAGAAGACTTGGGAGACATTGCCCAATACCCTGGCCGTTCAGCGTTTTACAATTTACGCTAACACTGCTGCGCTGCGATGCCCATGGAAAACCGCTTTCTGCCCGCACTCTTGATCGCCATGCTGCTGATCTTGCAAGGGCAACTGTGGCTGGGCAAAGGCGGCGTTCCTACTGTGATCGAACTTGAAAATAAAATCCAAGAACAAAATATCGCCAACTCCAAAGCGCGCAGCATCAACGCGCAACTGAGCTCCGAGGTCAGCGACCTCAAGGAAGGCTTGAATACCGTAGAAGCGCGAGCCCGACAAGAATTGGGCATGGTCAAAGCCAACGAAATTTTTGTCCAGATCGAAAAATGATGAGCCCGGTGGAGGTGGCCGGTTTCGTTTTGTCGTTGGCCATGGTCTATTGCAATATCCGCCAAATCCATTGGGGCTGGCCCTTGGCGCTGGTCAGTTCAGGGCTTTATTTCCAAGTATTTTGGGACAGTCGCCTGTATGGCGAAGCGGCCTTGCAACTGATGTTCATGTTCATGGCAGTCTGGGGTTGGTGGCAGTGGCTCAGATCACCCAGTCCAAGCTTAGTTCAGCTTGGCGACATTGCGCTTGACAACGGCGCAGCTGCGCGTAGCTCGGTCAAAGTTACATTACAAATTTCCAGTTTGTCTCGAACTGAATTCTTAGCGACGCTTGTTGTCACCGCTTTGACTTGGCCATTGCTGGCGTATTTTTTACAGCATTACACAGACACCGACGTTGCCATTTGGGATGGCTTGGTCTGCGCGCTGAGTCTGGCCGGTCAATATTTGCTAGGCCGCAAAAAGTTAGAGAATTGGGCTGTTTGGTGGCTGGTCAACAGTTTGACGATTGGCCTGATGCTTTATAAATTGCTTTGGCTGACGGCCATTTTGTATTTGATTTTTGCCATCCTCAGTTGGCTCGGATGGCGTGCTTGGCATTCTGAAGTTAAAGTTCAATCACTGTGAAGTCTTCTGTTTCAACTCCTTTTCGGATCGCTTTACTGGGCGCTGAGAGCACTGGCAAAACACAATTGGCAGAGCACTTGTTGGCGGCCATGCAGTCCTGCGGCGTGAGCGTGACCCATGTGCCTGAAACTTTGCGCCAGTGGTGTGACGCGCACAAGCGCACACCTCAAGTTCATGAGCAATCTGCCATTGCCATGGCGCAGGCTGACAAAGTATTGAGTGTGCAGCACGGCTGGGTGATTGCAGACACCACCGCCTTGATGACCGCTATTTACAGCGACTTCTTGTTTCAAGACCCAACGCTTTATGCCATGGCTTTGCAACACCAAGCTTTGTTTGACGTGACCTTGCTGATGGGCCTTGATTTACCTTGGGTGCCAGACGGATTGCAAAGAGATGGCGCCCATGTCAGAGCCCCGGTGGATGGCTTGCTGCGCCAAGCCTTGAGCCGTGCCAAGCTGCCCTTCCAAGTGGTCTATGGTCATGGCCCGGCACGCTTGAACGCAGCTCTTTGGGCCGTGCAAGACAAATTGATCCGCCTGAAAAGCGCTGTTTCACTTGAATCTCAAATCGAGCGCACGCAAAGCCAGTTCGGTTTGAACCAAGGCCGAAGCGCCTGGCGCTGTGACTTGTGCAGCGATGCAGGCTGCGAGCACCGCTTGTTCAGCGATTTACTCAAACAGACTTGAGCCACAGCAAAGCCGGCCGCGAATCAATGCAATTCAGCGCCCGGGGTAGGCATGGCCTCAGGCGATGTGAACAAAGCCGCAGCATCGACCGGATCGAACTCATATTGAGCGCCGCAAAATTCGCAGCCCACTTCAATTTGACCCCGTTCGGCCAAAATACTTTCAGCTTCTGGAGCGCCCAAACTTCGGATCATGCGGCCTACCCGCTCACGACTGCAACTGCAAGCAAAGCGCGGCCCTTGTGCGCCTTGCAAAGGCTCAAATCTGAGCAAAGGCTCTTGCCAAAACAAGCGGTGCAACACGGTGTCAATGTCCAAGCTGAGCAATTCTTCTGCTTGGAGGCTTTTGGACAAAATCGAAATGCGCTGGTAGTCTTCACTTTGCCCTAAAGCAGACTCGCGTTCTGCACTCCCATAGCTTCCTGCCAAGTTGCCAGACCCTTCAAGGGGCAATCGCTGAATCAGCAAACCTGCAGCAACCTCATGGTTGGCTGCCAAGACCAAGGTGGTGTCAAGCTGCTCCGATTGCAGCATGTAGTGCTCGAGCACTTCGCTTAGTTTTTCTAACTTTTCTTTGCGGTCACCAAACAAAGGTACCACCCCTTGGTAGGGTTGCTGCCCTGGCATGCGGTCCAAAGGGTCGAGCGTGATGGCGCATCGCCCCTCGTTGTTTTGATTGACCATTTGACTCAGACTGGCCGCCAGCGGCACATCACCTTGCAAGCTCGCGGTGGCGCGCAGACTGAAATCAGGTTGAACCTCTGCCACAGCCAATTTAACCGGGCCATCGCCAAACACCTGCAAAACCAAGGCGCCATTGAATTTGATGTTGCCTTGCATGAGTACTGCTGCAGCGGCCATCTGGCCTAGCAACTGCGTCACCGGCTCAGGGTAAGCGCCTGTTTCAGTATTGGCCGTGCGGCGCTTCAGAATATCTTGCCAGGCATCCGTCAATCGCACCACCATGCCGCGCACAGGCAAGCCGTCGAATAGAAATTTATGCAGTTCAGACAAATTTTTCATGCGTCAGTTGCGCATGCCAAAAAATTAAGAGATTTTTTTCAACCCTGATTGAAAGCGCCGTGCATTTTCAATGTAGTGCAAGGTGGGCTGGCGTATGTTTTGAATTTGCTCAGGGCTGAGCGCTCGGGCCACCCTGGCAGGCGCGCCAATGATCATGGAGCCCTCAGGAAATTCTTTGCCCTCCGTGATCAACGCACCTGCGCCTACCAAACAATTTTTCCCAATCTTGGCCCCATTCAAAATAATGGCGCCAATGCCAATCAGGCAATTGTCACCGATGGTGCAGCCGTGCAGCATGACTTGGTGACCCACCGTCACGAAATTGCCCACTGTCAAAGGCTTACCGGGGTCCGTGTGAAGCACACTGCCGTCTTGAATATTGGAGCCTTCGCCAATATCAATGGGTTCGGCGTCACCGCGAATCACAGCGCCAAACCAAACGCTGGCGTTGGCAGCTAAATTCACCGCGCCTATGACTTGCGCGCTGTCGGCCACCCATGCCCCCGGTGCGAGTTGGGGCTGCTTGCCTTCGTATTCGTAAATCGCCATGCCAGACCTCTCCAATTTGAACGCCAATGCTGCATTGTAGGGACCCCTAAAATAGGCCATGGTTGTCACCCCTATTTCCCTTCGCCAAGCCGCCCTATTGCCTTTATTGGAAAGCCATGCCGTGCGCAAAGCACAATTGGCTTTGGCGATCGATACGCGCTTGCCTGTCAGCGCGCAAGAGGCTATCCCAAACCCTGGAGGAATTCCCGGCCGCCCGGACCGGCCGATCTTGGTGGCGCACACCGAGATGAGGCATCTATCCTTGGCCACTTTGGAGGGCCGTGCAGCCTTGGTTCATTCGATCGCACACATTGAATTGAATGCCATCGATTTGGCGCTGGATGTGGTCTGGCGATTTGCCGGCATGCCCGATGCGTTTTATTTAGATTGGGTGCAAATTGCCAAAGAAGAAGCCAAACACTTTTTGCTGCTTCAAAAGCATCTGCAAAGTCTGGGTTTTGACTACGGTGATTTTCCTGCCCATCACGCTTTATGGCAAATGGCTGAGCGCACGCAATCGGATTTACTCGCCCGCATTGGTTTGGTGCCGCGCACTTTGGAGGCACGCGGGCTGGACGCCTCTCCTGGCGTGAAAAACAAACTTGTGAGCGCGGGCGACATGGTTGCCGGCCAAATTTTGGACATCATTTTGGAAGAAGAAATTGGCCACGTGGCTGCAGGCAATCGCTGGTACCGCTTCATTTGCCAAGAGCGGGGCCTAGACCCGATCAGCACTTACAGCGAATTGATTCAAACTTACAAAGCCCCCAAGCTGCGCGCGCCTTACAACCTGGAAGCTCGGCGCAAAGCCGGATTTGAAGAAGAAGAATTGAACAGACTTGGCGAGTGAGCACTGATCTGAGTTATCTGGTTTATCTGGTCGCCTTGATTTACCCTTGTTGTTTGACTTAGGTCAATCACCCGAATCCAAAGCAGCAGTCCAATGAACGAAAGGACTGGTGCAGCATGGCCCAGTTCAAATGCAAATCGGCAAGGAACTCACGCCATGAAGATTGTCAATGTGGATGTGGCCATTGTGGGTGCTGGTGGAGCAGGTTTGCGGGCAGCCATTGCCTTGGCACAAACCGACCCCACTCTGAAAATTGCACTCATCTCCAAGGTCTACCCGATGCGCAGTCACACCTGCGCAGCCGAGGGCGGAGCCGCGGGCGTAATCAAAGCAGACGACAGTTTTGCACTGCACTTTGACGACACCGTGGGCGGCGGGGACTGGTTGTCAGATCAAGATTGCGTTGCCTACTTTGTCAAAGAAGCGCCCAAAGAGTTGACCCAACTGGAACACTGGGGTTGCCCTTGGAACCGCGAGCCCAATGGCTCTGTGGCCGTGCGCCCATTTGGCGGCATGAAAAAGCAGCGCACTTGGTTTGCAGCTGACAAATCAGGCTTTCACATTTTGCACACCTTGTTTCAAACCACCTTGCAGTTTCCCAGCATCAGCCGATTTGATGAATATTTTGCAATCGATTTGCTGGTGGACGAGGGCCGCTGCCAAGGCTTGACTGCCATCGAAATGTGCAGCGGCATGATGACTCAGTTTCATGCCAAATCAGTGATCATGGCCGGCGGTGGTGCTGGCCGAATTTTTCCATTCAGCACCAATGGCGCGATCAAAACCGGCGACGCCATGGCCATGGCCTACCGCGCCGGCGTGCCCCTGAAGGACATGGAGTTTGTGCAATACCACCCCACTGGTTTACCCAACACTGGCAGCCTCTTGACGGAAGCTTGCCGCGGCGAAGGCGGCGTGATGCTCAACAAAAATGGACGGCGCTATTTGCAAGATTACGGCATGGGGCCAGAGACTCCTTTGGGCAAACCAGAGCTCAAAACCATGGAGTTGGGCCCACGCGATCGGGTCAGCCAAGCCTACTGGCATGAGCTTCAAAAGGGCAACACGGTCAGCACGCCGTGGGGTGAATGCGTGATGCTGGACATGCGGCATTTGGGTGAAAAAGTCATCAACGAGCGACTGCCCTTGGTGCGCGAGTTGGCCATTGCCTATTTGGGCGTTGACATCGTGAAAGACCCTGTGCCAATTCGGCCTGTGGTGCATTACATGATGGGCGGCATATCCACCAATATGCAAGCCGAAACTGTCTTGCCCGGCTTGTTTGCAGCTGGTGAATGCGCCTGTGTGAGTTTGAATGGGGCGAATCGACTGGGTTCGAACTCTTTGGTCGAATTGTTGGTGTTTGGCAAATCAGCCGCACTGTCAGCTTTTGCTTATTTGCAAGAACTTCCTGCGCCCAATGCGAAGGCTTTGACAGCGCTTGCTGAGCAATCACAAGGGCGAATTCGCGCACTTTTTTCACGCACCGATGGGGCCGAGTCGGTGGCAGGTTTGCGCAAAGAAATGATGGACAGCATGGAGAAAAATGTTGGCATCTATCGCAACGAAGAAGGCTTGAAAGAAGCAGCGCAAGTCATTGAAAATCTCAGAACACGCTACCAGAAGGTGATCCTCACAGACAAAAGCAATGTCTTTAACACCGACTTGTTTCAAGTCTTGGAGTTGGGCTCCATGCTCGAGTGCGCCAGCGCCATCACGGTAGGCGCATTGGCGCGAAAAGAATCACGCGGCGCACACCAGCGTTTAGATTTTGTGGCGCGTGACGATGAGAATTTCTTGTGCCACAGCATGGTTCACTTCAACGGTGATCAAAACCCCACGGTAGACTATTTGGATGTCGTGATCACCCAATCACCTCCTGGCGTGCGTGATTATTCAGGAGCCCACTCATGAAGGAACGATTGGTTCAAATTGAAATATTGCGCTACAACCCCGAGCAAGACACTGAGCCTTATTTTCAGCTCTACGAAGTTTTGTGCAAGGAAGAGTGGGTGGTGCTGGACGCCCTGAACGCCATCAAAGAAACGGCCGATCCAACTTTGTCATATCGCTGGTCATGCCACATGGCTGTGTGCGGCAGTTGCGGCATGATGATCAACGGCGAGCCCAAATTGTCTTGCCATGCTTTTTTGCGCAGTTACGAAGGGGTGATTCGCGTAGAGCCCTTGGTCAATTTCCCCATCGAGAGAGACTTAGTGACCGTGGCGGACGACTTTTTGAAAAAGCTCAAACGCGTCAAGCCCTATTTGATACCGAAAGAGTCTGAGAAAATTGAAAAAGGCCCTTTCCCGCAAACGCCTGCTCAATTGATGAAGTACCGTCAGTTTTCAATGTGCATCAACTGCATGCTTTGCTATGCAGCCTGCCCGCAGTACGCACTGCAACCCAAGTTTCTAGGGCCCGCCGCGATCACTTTGGCACACCGCTACAACCAAGACTCCCGCGATGGTGGGCGCGCGCAAAGGCAAGAGGAAATTGCCAGCGACGAAGGGGTCTGGGAGTGCTCGTTCGTGGGCGCCTGCTCAGAGGTCTGCCCCAAAGCCGTAGACCCCGCCGCCGCCTTGCAACAAGTCAAAGTTGCCAGCACTTTGGACTGGTTCAAAGAGCATCTATTGCCACAAGGAGAAAAGACATGAGCCGCCGTCCTTTCGTTCGTCCTGTTTCTAAAACAGGCTGGTACTTCCAGCACCCTCGCTACCTGCGCTACATGTCACGTGAAATCAGTTGTTTTTTCATCGGTGCGTTTGCATTGCTGATGGTACTGACGCTGGAGCGTTTGGGGCACGGCCCTGCCGCTTACGAAGCATTTTTAGGCGCTCTTGAAGGGCCTTGGATGGCATTTTTTCTGTTTCTTATTTTCATCTTCGCCGTGCACAATGCCAGCAGTTGGTTCAACGTGACACCCAAAGCCCTGCCCGTGCAAATGGGTGAGGAATTTTTGGCAGGCAAATACATTGTGTTGGCGCACTATTTGGTCTGGGCCCTGACCACCCTTGGGGTGTTAATTTTTGCGGGGGTGATATAGCCATGGCCAAATCAAACAAACCCATCTTTTGGAGCCTGTTTGCTGCAGGGGGCACATTGGCTGCGTTCTTGGCACCCGTGTTGGTTGGATTATTTTTACTCACAGCACTGGGCCAGACGCCTTCTGTGCTGGGCTATGCCCGGCTGCATGGCTTGACTCAAAATTGGATGGGCAAAATTTTCTTAATGACTGTTGTCACACTGTTTTTGTGGCATGCAGCGCATCGTTTGCGCATCACTTTACATGATTTAGGCATTCGCCAAGACCCTTGGATCGCCTTGTGCGTTTACCTCTTTGCAGCTATCAACACGGGGTTCACGGCACTTTTGTTGCTGCACTGAACTGTCACTCCACGATTTGATTCGATTGATTTAAATACTATGCAAACTTGGTTAATGATGTTGCTGTATTCGGCACTGTTCCTCTTGGTTGGAACCGCTTTGTTTTTCTTCACCCTGACGCGGGGCGCATTGTTGTTGCGCTATGCAACAGGCAACACACAGCACGACGCCGCCCATGTTTACCCCATTTACGCCAACATGAAGTTGATCAAGTTGATTGATTTTCAACCTCTGATTGGCGCTATTTTGCTGTTCCAATACGACCGTTTGGTCAACACCATTGTGGCCGAGCTGGAGCAAATGGATTTGAAAGAGAAGCGCGTTTTGATCACCTCTTGTGCATTTGGCAATGTGATCCCGCTCGTGGCGCAAGCGGCCAGCGCACAAGGGGTCAAGACTTTGTTGATTGCCGACATCATTCAAAATGAATTGATCAATGCACAGGGGAAACTCAAGGATTTTTCGGGTGAAATAATTTACTCCGAAGAAAACGCCATCGCCATGAAACAAGCGGACGCATCGGTGAGCGCCAATGTGATTTTCTTTTTGCTCCATGAGCTGCCCCATCACCTGAAAACACAAGCCCTGCAAGAAGCTGTGCGGGTGCTCGAGCCAGGAGGGAAATTGTTTTTGGCCGAATTTCACCGACCTGACCCCTGGGCCTTGCGCGCTTTGAGTTGGACTTACTTCAAAGTGTTCGAACCCTATGGCTTGGCGCTGTGGAGCACGCACGACCCCCTGCACCAACTCTGCGCCATGAGGGGCATTTCATGCCAGCGAAAAACAGTTTTTTTCGGCAATTTTCAAGTGATTGTGGCGACCAAACAAGCGCTTGTCACTTGAAGGTTCATTTTCGCCGAGGCTTTGCAGCCGTTGGGTCTATTTCCACTTTGGCATCGATCAGTTACTTGATTAGAATGGTTCAACGTTGAGACACAATCAACCCTCCATTCAAGGCTGTCACCATGCAACTGAGCGCTGCACACAAAGGTTTTCCTGGCCACTTGCCCACGATGGACCTGTCTCAAGTGGGTGCCCAATCTTGGGAAATTTTGCAAGGTG
Source organism: uncultured Burkholderiales bacterium (assembly GCA_903870145.1). Lineage (GTDB taxonomy): Bacteria > Pseudomonadota > Gammaproteobacteria > Burkholderiales > Burkholderiaceae_C > Limnohabitans_A. The sequence goes on from CAIQBO010000030.1 coordinate 38,622, forward strand.
ATTTGCCGCTGCCACTGGCAGTGATCAAAGAATCTGCCTTGCAGCACAACTTGACATGGATGCAGGACTTTTGCCAATCACGCAGTTTAGACATTGCGCCGAACGGCAAAACCACCATGTCACCCGAGTTGTATGCACGACAACTGGCTGCAGGGGCTTGGGGGATCAGCTTTGCAACTGTTTTTCAGGCTGGTTTGGGTGCACGCCATGGCGTCAATCGCATCATCATTGCCAATCAAGTCTCCCAAGCAGCTGATCTTGACACTCTGAGCGCGATGCTGGAACACAACAAGGAACTGCAGATTTATTTTTTAATTGATTCGATTGCGCAATTGGAGGCTATAGAACAGTGGCGCAGAGACCGCAGCAGCAGCACAGTGTTCACCACTCTCTTGGAATTAGGCATTGATGGCAAACGAACAGGCTGCAGGACGCATGGGCAAGCCATTGCGTTGGCGGAAAAAATTCACCAAAGTCCTGCAGCACGTTTGTGCGGTATTGAATGTTACGAAGGCGCTTTGGCAACCTGCAACCACGCGCACGACTCAAACACTGTTGCCGCCTTGATGCACCGAGTGCAACAAGTTGCAATAGATTGCGAAGCCGCTGATTTTTTTGACAACGACGAGGTCTTGCTCACGGCAGGCGGCTCGGCAATTTTTGATTTGATTGCAAAAAATCTAAAACCCTATCTTCAACGCCCTGCACGCGGTATATTGCGCTCAGGTTGCTACCTCACCCACGATCACGTGTTTTATAAAAAAATGCTGCAATGCGTTGGGGAGCGCTTGCAGTTGCGCGAGACATTAAAACCCGCTCTGGAAGTCCTCAGCAGTGTTCAGTCTTGTCCTGAGCCCGGCTTGGCTTTGCTGAGTATGGGCAAACGGGATGTATCTTATGACTTGAACATGCCGGTGCCTTTGTGGCGAGCCAAACTGGGTGACAGCAAAGTCTGTGAAGTGCCTTCGCATTGGGAAATTTTCGACCTGAACGATCAGCACGCGTACCTCTGTTTCGATGCCCTCTCGCCCTCAAGCGAACACCCCCATGTGGGTCTTTTGGTGGGCAGCGGCATCTCTCACCCTTGTACCACTTTTGACAAATGGCGCTGGATGCCTGTAGTCAATGACAACTACCGCGTAGTGGATGCCATTTCAATTCACTTTTGATAGCAGCAGCACGAAATCATCCGCTTCTTGAAAGTACACATGAAAAAAACCCTGTTGCGCAACGCCGTTTTCATTGATGGCACTGGCGCAGGCGCACGGCGATGCGACATTCTTCTCCAGGGTGATCGCGTTGCGGGCATAGGCGACGCACTTGCGTTGCCGTCCGACGAAACCATCGACTGCCAGGGCTTGACCCTGAGCCCCGGTTTTATCGATGTGCACACCCACGACGATGCCCAAGTGCTGCGCGACCCCAGCATGTTGGCCAAAATATCACAAGGGGTCACCACCGTGATCACGGGCAATTGCGGCTTGTCTCTGGTGCCACTGATCACCCAAAACCCAACCCCTCCTTTGGATCTTTTGCACACCACGGAGTTCAAATACCCCAGCATGGCCTTGTATGCACAAGCAGTCCGAGCCAGTGGTTCGGCCGTCAATGTGGGCGCATTGGTTGGGCACACGGCTTTGCGTGCGGCAGTGATGCCAGACTTGAGTCAAGCGGCCACCGATGCGCAAATCAAGCTCATGTCCTCGCATTTGGATGCCGCCATGCAAGAGGGGGCTTTGGGCATGTCATCAGGCTTGTTTTACAAACCGGCTGAAGGGGCCAATCTGCATGAAATGACATCTCTCGCGCGTGTTGTGGGTCACCACGGCGGTGTGTATGTCACGCATTTGCGAACAGAAATGGACGACATCATTGCCGCCATGCACGAGGCTGCACAAACAGCCAAGGTCGCACGCACGCCTTGGATTTTGTCTCATCACAAATGTGCCGGCCCAAAAAATTGGGGGCGCAGCATAGAAACGCTGGCTTTGCTTGAACGCCTAGGCCAATCGCAAGAAGTCGGCTTAGATGCCTATCCCTACACGGCTGGCTCTACACTTTTGCGCGAAGATTTGGTCGACGGCGTGATCCAGATTCTGATCACGCGCAGTCAAACACACCCCGAAATGGCGGGTCGTTATTTGGAGGACATTGCGCAAACCTGGGGCGTGAGCCAACTGCAAGCTTGTCAGCGTTTGATGCCGGGGGGGGCCTGTTATTTTCAAATGCACGAGGAGGATGTCCGACGTATTTTGGCGCATCCTTTGACCATGATTGGCTCGGACGGTCTGCCTCATGACGAGAAACCCCACCCACGTTTATGGGGTGCCTTTGCGCGCGTTTTGGCACACTACTGCCGAGATGAAAAATTAATCAGTCTGCCCCAAGCCATCCACAAAATGACGGGGCTATCAGCGCAGCGTTTTGGCCTGAAAGACCGAGGCGTCTTGCGGGAAGGCGCCTTTGCCGACCTGGTTTTGTTTGACCCTTTGGAAATTCAAGACAAAGCCAGCTACGAGCAACCCCATCAAATGTGCCAAGGCATTCACCGCGTGATGGTCAATGGGCAATGGGCATTTGCCAATGGCCAATCTCAAGGCAAGGGACAAGGCCGCTTCTTACCAAGGTCCTAAGGTTTGGCGCTCTCCAGAGCATCAACCTCGCGGATGGTGTTTCGCGTGTAAATTTTTCAAACGCTCGCGCGCCACATGCGTGTAGATGGTGGTGGTTGAAATATCGGCATGGCCCAGCAAGACTTGCACCGATCGCAAGTCAGCGCCGTGGTTGAGCAAGTGTGTGGCAAAAGCGTGGCGCAAAGTGTGCGGCGACAAAGGCGCCGTGATCCCAGCCACAACTGCATAGCGCTTGATCAACTGCCAAAACATGACGCGCGACATGGCGCTGCCAGCCTTGGGGCCGCTGACCGTCACAAACAAATCATCCGTCTGTTTACCGCCCAACAGCGCAGGCCGCGCAGTTTGCAAATAAAGCTGTAAGCTGTCGCGTGCCATGTCTCCAAACGGCACCAGTCTTTCTTTGCTGCCTTTGCCCATGATGCGCAGCACGCCATCGTTCAGCGAGACATGCAAAGTTTTCAGCCCCACCAACTCCGTCACGCGCAATCCGCTGGCGTAGAGCAGCTCCAGCATGGCCTTGTCGCGCAGGCCCAAAGCCGTATCCACATCTGGTGCACTGAGCAAAGCATCCACTTGGTCTTGCGACAAAGTCTTAGGCACACGCAATGCCTGCTTGGCCGCAAGCATGCGCAATGTGGGATCGATCAGCACCACCCGCTCTCGCAAAGCCCAGCGGAAATAGCGCTTGAAAACGGTCAACCTGCGGTTGGCTGAAGTTGCGCGCGTTTGAGTGTGGCGAGATGCAAAATAAGCTTGCAATTGAGCCTCTGTGGTCTCTTCCAGCGATGTGCCGGCTCTGGCCAACAGCCACTCACACAGGGCCGTTAAATCGCGCCGGTAAGCCAGCAAGGTGTTGGCAGAAAGGCCGTCTTCGAGCCAAACCGCATCGATGAACTGGTCGATCGCAGTTTGGCCGGGCATGTGCATCAATCTAGCTTGAGGTTCTGGGTTTCTACTACTTTTTTATAGACCTCAAATTCGGCTTTGATTTGCGCTGCAAATTGCTCTGGCGTATTGGCCACAATCAACGAGCCGGTGTCTTCAATGCGTTTGCGCACTGCTGGATCTTCCAAGGCTTTTTTCACCCCTGAACTGATTTTCTCAACCACCTCTTTAGGCAAAGCCTTAGGGCCCAAAATGCCGTAATAAGCCATTCGGTTGACCGGCTCCAAGCCAACTTCTTTGAAGGTTGGCACATTGGGCAATTGCGGCAAGCGCTGGGGCGCTGCCACCACAATGGCAATCAATTTTCCAGTTTGGATGAATGGCAAGGCTGAGGGCATATTGTCAAAAATAATGGGGACCTGCCCTGCCACCGTGTCATTCAATGCCGGCCCGGCACCACGGTATGGAATATGCGTGATGAACACGCCAGCCAAACCTTTCCACAACTCCGTTTGCAAGTGCCCAATGCCACCCGTGCCTGAAGATGAGTAAGAATATTTGCCTGGATTTTTTTTCAATTCAGCCACAAAATCTTTGTAATTTCGAGCCGGAAAGCTCGGGTGCACCGCAATCACATTGGGCGTGGCCGCAATGTTGATGATGGGCGTGAAGTCGGTCACTGGGTTGTAGGGAATTTTGGTGTTGATGGCCGGGTTGGCTGCAGTGGTAGAAACTGTGGCCATGCCCAGCGAATAACCATCGGGCGCTGAACGAACCGTTTCGTTGGCCCCTACCACGCCACCGCCGCCAGCTTTGTTTTCCACAATCACCGACTGGCCCAAGGCCTTGCCTAAAGGCTCAGCAATGACACGCGCAACAATGTCCGTGGTGCCGCCTGGTGCAAAGGGCACTTGAAGGCGAATCACCTTATTGGGGTAAGTTTGTGCAAACGCAGAACCCATGACCAGACAGGTCAGGCCCAGTGCAATCCATTGACGACGGAACATGAAAACTCCAATTGATGTGAACTGCCTGATCATAAGCAAACTTTGCATCAGCAAACTGTGATTCACCCTTTTGGTGCGTAGCGTGCCAATGACCATTGAATCTGCTCTTGCACCACGCTGTCGGGGTGCTGCTCCCACTTTTGCAATCCTGAACGCAAAGCCAGTGCCAAAGCCTTGGTTGGGCCGGCCGACAAAGCGTTGCCAGCAGCCAAAGCCACATTGCGCAGCCACCTGGCGTGGCCAATTCTGCGAATCGCACTGCCTTGTGTGTGATGCAAAAAAGCAACCTCGTCCCAATCGAGCAATGTCACCAGTTGCGCAGACACAAAGGGAGCACGGGCATCAAAGTCAGGCAGCGTGCTGCGCTTGGCAAATTTATTCCAAGGACATACCCACTGGCAATCGTCACAGCCATAAATGCGGTTTCCTATCAAAGGCCTCAGCTCAAGTGGAATCGGCCCGGCATGCTCAATCGTCAGGTACGAAATGCAGCGCCTGGCATCCAATTTTTCTGGTCCCACGATGGCCCCGGTTGGGCACGCATCTATGCAGGCGGTGCAAGTGCCGCAATGCGCAGATACCAGTGGGGTTGCGGGCAAGGCCAGGTCCACAAAAAGCTCACCCAGGAAGAAGAAAGATCCCGCGTCACGCTCCAACACCAAGGTATTTTTGCCTCGCCAACCCAAGCCACTGCGCACGGCCAATTGGGCTTCCATCACAGGCGCAGAATCGGTGAAAACACGGTGCCCAAAGGGCCCCATGCGCTGGGCCATGAAATCTTGTAATTTTTGCAATTTGCTGCGCAAGACCTTGTGGTAATCCCGGCCGCGGGCATAAACTGAAATCACGGCTTCACCTGTGTGGCGAAGTTTTGCCAATTCTTGCTGCGCATCCATGTGCGGCAAGTTTGCTGGCAGATAATCCAACCTTGCCGTTATCACACTGACAGTGCCTGGCACCAATTGGGCGGGCCTGGCGCGTTTCATGCCGTGGCTTGCCATATAGTTCATGCTGCCGTGAAAGCCGGCCTCTAGCCAAGCCTTCAACCCGGGCTCGGCATCCGATAAATTCACACCGGTTACGCCAATTTGAGAAAATCCCAGTTGCGCAGCCTGAACTTGCACCTGCGCCCACAAGGCGCTCGCGTCCAAAGGTTTTGAAAGAGGTAGATGAACAGTGCTCACACGCCGATTGTAGGAACTGCCGCGCAAAGCGTCCGGGCGGCTTGTCTGTGGGCCAATCTCGAGGACACCCAGCGCTTTGCAGCGGCCCTGGCGCTGCAAAGCCCCTTGCGCAATGCTTTCGTTGCACTGCAAGGTGATTTGGGCGCAGGCAAAACCAGCTTTGTGCGCTTGTTGCTTCAATCTCTGGGGGTTCAAGGCCACATCAAAAGCCCTACCTACGCGGTGGTAGAACCTCACGAAGTGCTGCCCACATCAGAGGGGCAAAAAGCCTTGTCGATCTGGCATTTTGATTTCTACCGATTCAACGATCCTCTCGAATGGGAAGACGCTGGTTTTCGAGACTTGTTTGCCAGCGAGGGCTTGAAGCTCGCAGAGTGGCCAGAAAAAGCCCACGGCATGCTGCCCATTGCAGATCTTCACCTGTCTCTGACTGTTTTACCAGACCAGTCGCGCCAAGTTCAATGCCAAGCCATGAGCGAGCGCGGAAAGCTCATTTTGCTTGGGCTGCAAGCCATTTACCCCAGCCTCCATCAGATCGACCATGCGCCTTAACCGACGACATTGGCTTGAACTGGCTGGGCTTTCGCTGAGTTTGACTTGGACCAACATCGGCCGCGCTGCCAGTCTTTTGGCAGTTCGTGTCTGGCCTGCCAAAGACTACACCCGGGTGACTTTGGAGTCGGACGTTGCGCTCAAAACCAAGTACACCTTCGTGGCTTCACCACCCCGATTGGCCATCGACATAGAAGGCTTGGAATTGAACCCGGCGATCAAAGAATGGATCGGAAAAATTCGCCCAGATGATCCCAACATCACGGGCGTGCGGGTGGCGCAAAATAGCAAAGACGTGGTGCGCATGGTGTTTGATTTGAAGCAAACCGTAGAGCCTCAAGTCTTTGCTCTGACGCCGGTGGCCAGTTACCAGCACCGCTTGGTATTGGACCTGTACCCCAGTAAACCAGCAGACCCCTTAGAGAGTTGGATTGCCGAGCGTTTTCAAAACACCGACCCCTTGGGCGACTGGCTCAAACAGCAACCTGGCACGAACAGCGCCCGACCTCGTCCCAATGAGAACAAGGCCGGAAAAGCGCCCACAGACCGCTTGATTGTGGTGGCTTTAGATCCCGGCCATGGCGGCGAAGATCCCGGCGCGATTGGCCCCAACGGCACGCGAGAAAAAGACGTGGTGCTTCAAATTTCACTCAAACTGCGCGAGCGCCTGAACGCCATGACGGTCAATGGCAACCCCATGCGCGCCTACTTGACGCGCGATGCCGATTTTTTTGTACCCTTGCATGTGCGGGTTCAAAAAGCCCGCAAAGTACAAGCAGATTTATTTGTGAGCGTGCATGCCGATGCTTTCTTCACACCCCAAGCCCAAGGCGCCAGTGTTTTTGCTTTGAGTCAAGGGGCCGCATCCAGCAGTGCTGCCCGCTGGATGGCCAACCAAGAAAACAAAGCCGACTTGATCGGCGGCGTTAATTTAGGCATCAAAGACAGCCATGTCCAACAGGCCTTGCTCGACATGAGCACCACCGCGCAAATCAAAGACAGTCTGCATTTGGGCGGCGCCTTGTTGCAAGCTATCGGCGGCGTTGGGAAACTTCACAAACCCAAGGTGGAGCAAGCTGGATTTGCGGTGCTCAAAGCTCCTGACATGCCCAGTGTTTTGGTTGAAACAGCCTTCATCAGCAACCCACAAGAAGAAGCTAAATTATCTGACCCAAACTATCAAAACAACATGGCCGATGCGTTGGCGCTGGGCATCCAAAAATACTTTCAGCGCAACCCACCGTTGGCTCAAAAAAGTTCGACCTGAGCCGGCTGCGATCAGTTGTAGCAAGTTATTTTTTCTGCGCTCGCCAAGCACCCCACATCGCCAACAGCCCAGGAATAAAAATCATGGCCCAAATGATTTTGCTCAAGTTGGCTTGAACCCAAGCAGTGTTGCCAAACAGGTAACCCGTCAAGGTCAGGCTAATCACCCACAGCAAACCACCTGCCACATTGAAATAAACAAAGCGTGAAGGGGTCATCTCTGCTACACCGGCTACAAACGGCACGAATGTTCTTATGAACGGCATGAAGCGCGCCAGCACAATCGTGATGCCGCCGTACTGCTCATAAAACGCGTGGGCTCGCTCAAAGGCATTGCGATTGAAAAAATGGGAGTTCTCCCATTGAAAAACTTTGGGGCCAAAGTGCCGTCCGATTCGGTAATTCAACTGGTCACCACTAATGGCTGCCAGCGCCAACAGGCCCATCACCAAAGGCAGGTTCATCAACCCGGCGCCGCACAAAGTGCCTGTAACAAACAACAGGGAGTCACCAGGCAAAAATGGCATCACAACCAAGCCGGTTTCAACGAACACAATCAAAAACAGCAAAGCATAGACCCAAACGCCATATTGGGTCACGAAAGTTTCTAAGTGGCGGTCAACGTGAATCACGAAGTCCAGCAGTTGCATCAAAATGTCCATGCAGGGATTATCCCTGTCCTTGCGGCTGCCGGTTTGCCTGCTCGGGCCTTGAACGCCTACAATTTGAGGTTATTGCAAACCCACCAGCGTATCGCCTTGCCTTGACCTCTCCAAGCCCAGCCCCAACCCCCCGAAAAACCATTCGCGAACTGCCCGATGCGTTGATCAGCCAAATCGCGGCCGGTGAAGTCGTTGAGCGCCCTGCCTCGGTGGTGCGCGAATTGGTTGACAACGCTCTGGACGCCGGTGCCCGCCACATCACGCTGCGTTTATTGGGCGGCGGGGTGCGTTTGATAGCCGTTGAAGATGACGGCGGCGGCATTGACCCCGAAGAACTGCCTGTGGCCTTGAAACGCCATGCCACCAGCAAAATCAGCAGCCTGGAAGATTTGGAATCGGTGGCCACCATGGGCTTTCGGGGCGAGGCTTTGGCCGCCATCAATTCGGTCTCTGAATTGAGCCTGCTGTCTCGTACTGAAGGCCAGTCCAGCGCTTTTTTATTGGACGGTCAAACGGGCGAATTGAGCCCTGCTGCGCGTGCCATTGGCACCACGGTGGAAGTCAAAGAATTATTTTTCTCAACGCCTGCACGGCGCAAATTTCTCAAGTCCGACAGCACCGAGTTGGCCCATTGCATAGAAGCCGTCAGGCGCCATGCACTGGCCCGCCCAGAGGTTAACTTTGCCATTTGGCACGAAGGAAAATTGATCGAGCAGTGGCGCAGCCACCCCGGTGAAGCCGGTTGGCGCCAGCGTTTGGCTGACGTTTTGGGGGAAGATTTTGTCTCTTCCTCGGTGGCCATTGATTACCGATCGGGGCCCATTCATATCAGCGGCCGCGCAGGCACCCCCGATGTGGCCAGAGCTCGAGCAGATCAGCAATTTACTTATGTCAACGGCCGATTTGTACGCGACAAAGTGATCACGCATGGCGCGCGCAGTGCTTATGAAGACGTACTGCACGGACAGCGCCAACCGGTTTATGTCTTGTATGTGCAGATCGACCCGACCCGTGTGGATGTCAACGTGCACCCCACCAAAATTGAAGTGCGCTTTCGAGACAGCCGCGAAGTCCACCAAACCATGCGCCATGCCATCGAGAGTGCGCTGGCGGTGCCGCGTGCTCACATGCATGAGGTCAACCCTGCGTTGGCAGATTTTTCAGTGCCCCCAGCGCTCCCACTTGCAGCGCCCAACGCCACCTGGGCTCAGCGCGGCATGCACTTTGACCCAGCCCGTGCGCAAGAGGACCCGGCACGTGCCATGGCCGAACTCAAAGCCTTGTGGGGCTCACCCCTGCGCGCCGAAGAAACCTCCGCAAACTACATATCAGCAACGACAAGCCTCGCCCCAACACCCCCAGTCAAACAAGAACTCACACCCGAACAAACATGGCCTTTGGGCCGCGCGCTGGCGCAATTGCAAGGCGTTTATATCCTTGCAGAAAACAGCCAGGGCCTGGTGCTGGTGGACATGCACGCCGCGCATGAGCGCATTGTGTATGAGCGTTTGAAGCACCAACTCGATAGCACTCAAATTCTCAGTCAACCCCTGCTCATTCCCACTTCTTTTGCCGCTACTGCACAAGAAATTGCCACCTGCGAAAGTTGCTCAGACGTGCTGCAACAACTGGGCTTGGAAATCTCTGCGCTGTCCGCCAAAACACTGGCCGTACGCGCTGTTCCTGCCTCTTTAGCCCAAGGCGATGCAGTTGAATTGGCGCGCAGCGTGTTGGCCGAACTGGCCCAGCACGACGCTGCCACCGTGGTGCAACGCGCTCAAAATGAAATTTTGGCCACCATGGCCTGCCACGGCGCAGTGCGCGCCAACCGCAAACTGACACTGGAAGAAATGAACGCTCTGCTCAGGCAAATGGAAGAGACCGAACGCTCCGACCAATGCAACCACGGGCGTCCTACTTGGCGCCAAATTTCGATGCGTGAACTCGACGCCCTGTTTCTGCGAGGACGTTGAATGGCAGGCGAAGAAACACAACAGCAGCGCCCTCGGCGCGCTGCCACCCTCATCGTTTTGTTGCTGGCCTTGCTCTTGGGTTTGCAGCCCGTCACCACCGATTTGTACCTCCCTGCCCTGCCCGCATTGAGCGCTGGTTTTGGCGCCGACATGGTGCAAACTCAGCTGACATTGACAGCTTTGCTACTGTCCTTTGGCGTCTCGCAACTGGTGTGGGGGCCGGTTTCAGACCGCTGGGGGCGCCGGCCCGTGTTACTTTGGGGCATGTTTGTGTATGGCTTGGCCTCTTTGGCCTGCAGCCTGGCCCCCAGCATGTTCACCTTGATCCTTGCACGCGCAATTCAAGGTCTTGCCATGGGTGCTGGCGTGATGGCCGCACGTGCCATCGTGCGCGATTTGTACGAACCCACAGAAGGCGCCAAAGTCATGTCCCAAGCACTCACCGGATTGGGCATGATTGCTTGCACCTGTGCACCTGTAGGCGGCTTGCTGACCGACTGGCTAGGATGGCGCTGGGCCTTGAGTTCGTTGATGTTGTATGGCGCTGTCACATGGGCTTTGATTTATTATTTCTTCGATGAAACTTTGGCGCAACCTAACCCTAAAGCCCTGCAAACCAAAACCTTGTTGGCGGCCAGTCAAAAAATTTTAAAGCACCACACTTTTCAGGCCTACAGTGCCTTGTCAAGCGCTTCATTTGCGGGCTTGTTCACATTCTTGGCGACATCCTCTTTTGTGTTCATCCAAGAAATGGGGTTGAGTAAAACGCATTACGGCTTGTTGATGCTGTCCATGTCGTTGTCTTACATTGTGGGCACTTTCATTTGCAGAAGGTTGCTGCGCCACTTTCGGGTTCAGCAATGCGTCATGATGGCCAGCATCGTGAGTGTATCGGCCGGCGTTTTACTTACAGTCTTGACCTACTCAGGTGCTGCGCAATCAGGGTATGCCCCGTGGGCCATCATGGTGCCCATCAATTTGTTTTTATTGGCGCACGGCGTGCATCAGCCCTGCGGGCAAAGTGGCTCGATCGCGCCCTTTCCAGAAATGGCCGGTACCGCTTCGGCTTTGAACGGATTTTTGATGATGGTGGTTGCCTTTGGCGTAGGTTCTTGGCTTGGCACCCACATGACTTCACCTGTTTTTTCTTTAGCCCACGGCGTGCTCTTGTGGTCGGCTTGCATTGCCCTGATTGCTTGGACGCGGGTGCGCCAAATTCCAATTTCAACCCACTGATCGCCAGCCATGGTGTGCGCGACTTCACCCCCACTTGCAACGCCACTGGCGCTGGCTTTGGCCGGCCCCACGGCCAGCGGTAAAACCAGCATCGCCTTGGCCATGGCAGCCCAAGGGCTTGGCCATGAAGGTGTTGAAATCATCAGCGTTGATTCTGCTTTGGTTTACCGCGGCATGGACATCGGCAGCGCCAAACCCAGCCCCGCTGAGCGCGCTGCCGTGGCGCATCACCTGATCGACATACGCGATCCCTTGAACGCCTACAGCGCCGCAGAATTTGCGCGCGATGCACAGGCCTTGGTGCAAGACATTCGCGCCCGTGGGAAATTTCCCCTCTTGGTCGGTGGCAGCATGCTGTATTTCAAAGCCCTGATGGAAGGTTTGAGCGACATGCCGGCAGCCGACCCCGCTGTGCGCCTTGCCATACAAGAAGAAGCGGCGCAAAAAGGCTGGCCTGCACTGCACGCTGATTTGAGGCGAGTTGACCCAGTCACCGCGGCGCGCTTGGCACCCGCTGACAGCCAACGCATTGCGCGCGCGCTCGAAGTTTTTCGCCTGACAGGCAAGCCACTGAGTGCATTGCACTCGCCCACAAAAAATTCTTTGGAGTCTCAACTGAATTGGCAAAATGTGCCGCTGCTGAGCTTAGAGCCGCAAGAGAGGGCTTGGCTGCATGCGAGAATTGAAACTCGTTTTAGCGCCATGCTCGATCATGGTTTTTTGGATGAAGTCAAAACCCTTCGTGCCAGAGGCGACTTGCACCCTGATTTGCCCAGCATGCGTTGTGTGGGCTACCGACAGGCTTGGCAAGCTTTGGACGGCTTGATACCCCTGCATGAGTTGCGCGAGCGAGGCATCTTCGCCACAAGGCAGTTGGCCAAACGGCAACTGACTTGGCTGCGCAGTCTGCCCCACAGACAAGTCCTGCAAGCCGATGCGCCTGATGCCCTGCCCCAAGCATTGCAGTGGGCACAGGCTCTGCTGAAGTTCTGACAACAAAATTCAAACAGACAGACCCCAAGCCGTGCGCAGAGCATGCACACACAAAGCCACTGCGGTATTGGCCTCTTGAATCACACGCCCCATGGTGATGAAGCCGTGAATTTGCCGCTCAAAACAAATGTACTGCGCAGGCACCCCCGCCTGGCTCAGTGCATCGGCATACATCAAACCTTCGTCACGCAGTGGATCAAAGCCCGCCGTCAAAACCAAGGCTGCCGGCAAGTTGGCATGGCTGCTGGCCAGTTGCGGTGATGCACGCCAATCCTGCGCGTCCTCTGAGCTGCGCAAATAATTGCCTGCATACCAGGCCATCGACTCTTTTGTGAGCATGTAGCCTTGCCCATTGTCTTGGTAAGACTGCGTCGTGGGCTGCATCATGGTGCTGGGGTAAATCAACAATTGAAACGCGGGTGTGAGGCCCACATCGCGCAAGCCCAAACAAGCGGCTGCCGCCAAATTACCGCCAGCGCTGTCACCACCGATGGCAATTTTCTGAGGGTCTAGGCCCAAGGCCACAGCCTGCGTCAAGAGCCACTGGTACGCGGCTACTGCGTCCTCGTAGGCCGCTGGAAATTTATGCTCAGGCCCCATGCGGTAATCCAGCGCCACCACTACGCCCTGTGCTTCGCGGCACAAAGACCTGCACAGCACATCGTGGGTGTCCAAATCGCCAACGGTCCAACCGCCACCATGCAAATACAGCAAGGCCGGTGCTGCACCGCTGGATAGCCCCTGCAAAGTGGGGTGATACACCCGCACTGCAATGCGCACGCCCGCGTGGCTGAAACTCATGTCTTGCACCCTGGCCACCTCGGCTGGCGCTGGCTGTGAGAAGCCGCGCCGCTCGCGGTAGGAGGCTCGCGCTTGCTCAGGCGTTTGGGTGTACACAGGCGGCATGCCGCGATCGGCCATCAACTGCATCAAAGCTTGAGCTTGGGGATCGAGCATGGCTGGTACTCCTGTGTTTCAAATGAAATAATTATCAATGATTCATATCAAATTTGTGCGGCGCACAAAGGTGCATAGACAGATTTCCTGGCTTTCAACTGCTGAGGCTCAAGTCCTGCGCCCAGTCAAACCGTCACCCTGCCCCTTAAAACCTTGGTTTCTCCGCGCTTGACTTTGCTGTCCACGCGCCTTTTTTGGGAACCTAGGGTGGGATGGGTAGGCTTTCTCAACTTAGGGGCAACAGCTACCGATTGCACCACATCATGCAGCCTCAAAAAAGCCTCCATGCGGTTCATTTCCTGACTTCGATGCTCTTGCGACTTGATCACCAAAACGCCTTGCGCCGTGATGCGGCGGTCTCTCAAGGCCAGTATGCGCGCCTTCACGCCCTCGGGCAGACTCGAGGCCGCAATATCAAAGCGCAATTGAATGGCGCTTGAAACCTTGTTCACATTTTGCCCACCCGGGCCTTGCGAGCGCACGGCGGTGACCTCCACCTCAGACTCTTGAATATGCAAAACCGGCATGGCAAACCCCTTTGGGGACGTGTTGATTTGAGCGATCATTGTGCCTCGCTTAAACTGTGCACTTAACTAACCCAAAGGTGACGCCATGGCAAAAGGTCAACAAAAGTCAAACAAAGAGTCCAAAAAACCAAAAAAGGACACTTCAGCACCCAAACTCACACCGATCGACCCTGATCGTCCAGTGCAAAAAACCACTGCCGTGATTCCACGCGGGAAAAAGCCAGTCTGATGAAGCTCAGGGCTTGCTGATGAGCGCCAATGCAACATCTCTTTGGCCTCATGCCGGTCACGCCCTGCTGCAAACGGATGCGCGCGGTCATCTGATTGTCACGGATGATTTTTTGCGTGCACTTTTAGAGCGGCCCGAGTTGGCGCCGATCGGCAGTTCTTGCGCAGCAGAAATTGAGCTTCACGAGCGTTTGCTACAAGACCCACATCAAAGCATTGCGCCAGAAAACTTAGCAGCCATTGAAGACCGCGATGCTGCTGAAAACATGGCTGTTTGGTTGCGGTTTCGAGACCGCATTCTGGCGCGTCCTACGCTGGAGGCCAGCTACTGGGCTTTGTTTGAGGGCTCGGGTGTGGACGTGCCCCCCGTCTTGGTGCAGCAACTCACGCAGGTGCTGGCGCAGCACATCTTGGGTCCTGACTGCTCCGCCTTGGAAGCACGCGCGGCAGAGCTGCTGTTTCGCACACAAAAAATTTCCGTTCTAGACGATGGCTCCGTCATGGCCGCCGACGACGAAACCGTCGAGCGTCACGCCCTTGCCAGCGGCTTTGGCAGCGTGGGTGAGTTGCTCAAGCAAGGCGGCATCCCCCTTCGCAGCGTTGACTTGGATGTGATCCAAGAAGACAACCAAGACACGTACTGGGCGCGAAGCGGCAACTTCGACATGGTCGCTTGTTTGAATTTGAACCAAGCTGTCCTAGAAGCTTTTTGCCGCGTGTTGGAGCGATGGGTGGCACACTTCACCGGGGCCACCGTCAAGATCACAACCGCACGTGACATTGAAGATGCGCACTGGGTCTGGCACGTGGGTCTTGACGCGCAGGCCAGTGGGATTTTGAACGACTTGTACACCGGCGCCTCGATCGACGAAGACCGCCAACGCCGCATGTTGTGTTTGTTTGTGCTCCATTTTGAAAACAACAGCGACATGCAGAGCGAAGTGGCCGGCAAGTGCGTCTACATGGCCATGTGCATGGACACCGAGCATCGTTTGAAAATCAAACCACAAAATTTGCTGCTCAATTTACCTCTGGCCAGAAGGTCTTAACTTCATGAGCCTTCAACAAATTCTCTTGAGCTTGGTGTTGGCCACCATGGTTTTTTCCGTGGCGCTGGAGCTGCGTCTGGAAGATTTTCGGCGTGTGGCCCAAACGCCCAAGGCCGTGATATGCGGCTTGATTCCGCAGTTCATTTTGCTGCCGGTGGGCACTTGGTTGGCCACGCTGTGGCTGGATTTACCACCCAACATCGAAGCGGCCATGATTTTGGTGGCCGCCTGCCCCGGCGGCAGCTTGAGCAATGTGGTGACCCACCTGGGCCGAGGCAACACTGCGCTTTCGGTCAGCATTTCCGCGGTTGCCAGCGTGATCGCGCTGTTTGCCACGCCCTTTAACTTCAGCTGGATGATTGCCGCCAACCCCAGCACAGCAGCATGGTTGCAGCAACTCTCGATTGACGCTTCCGGCATTTGGCTGAGTTTGCTCATCTTGCTGGGATTGCCTCTGAGTTTAGGCTTGTGGGCCTCGCATCGGATGCCTTTGATAACGCAGCGCATTCGCAAACCCTTGGGCAACTTTGCCATCGCTGCTTTGCTTGCATTCATTGTGGCTGGGCTCATCAAAGAGCGGCAGTTGTTGACCTTGGGCCTCTTGCCCACTTTGCTGCTGGTGGTCTTGCACAACGCCAGTGGTTTGTTTTTAGGATGGCTGACCAGTTGGGTCATGCGCGTGAGCGAGTATGACCGCCGCGCCGTCGTGATCGAGGGAGGAATGCAAAATTCCGGCTTGGCTTTGGGCATCATTGCCGTGCAATTCAACAGCGATCTGGGCATGGTGACCTTGGCCAGTTTGTGGGGCATTTGGCACATCATCAGCGGCATGGGTTTGGCGTATTACTGGAGAAGAAAAGATGCTCGACTGGTTGATTAAAAATGGCCATGTGGTCGATGGCACAGGCGCCGCGCCTTTCGCAGCCGATGTGGGCGTGCGAGATGGCATCATTGTCAGCGTGGAACCAACAGGCCCCCAGCACAAGCCTGCGGCGCGCCAAACTTTAGATGCCTCCGGCTTGTGGATCACCCCAGGCTTTATTGACATTCACACCCACTACGACGGCCAAATCACATGGGACGAATGCTTCACCCCCAGCATTTACCACGGCGTCACCACGGTGGTGATGGGCAATTGCGGCGTTGGTTTTGCACCCAAACGCCCCGGCCATGAAGATGACTTGATCAAACTGATGGAAGGTGTGGAAGACATTCCAGGCGCCGCCTTGCATGAAGGCATTCGCTGGAATTGGGAAAGCTTCACTGACTACATGAATGCGCTTGCAGTCACACCGCGAAGCCTGGATTATTTGGTGCAAGTGCCGCATGATCCTTTGCGCATGTACGTCATGGGCGAGCGGGCACTGGCACACGAAACTGCCACGCCAAATGACATCCTTCAAATGCAAACCCTGTTGCGACAAGCCTTGCAAGCCGGCGCCGCAGGCTTTAGCACAGGGCGCAGCGACAACCACCGCACCTCTGAGGGCAAGGACACACCGGCGGCCAATGCCAGTTTGGCCGAGTTAAGTGGTATTTCTCAAGCCTTCAAGGGCTTGGGTCATGGTGTGATTCAGATGGTCAGCGACTACAACTTGCTGCAAGGCCCCGAACAATTTGATGCTGAATTTGATTTGGTCGAAGCCATTGCCAACGCCAGTGGCAAACCGATTTCAATCACATGGTTGCAACGCGATCCAGGCGGCGAGCAATATTTAAAAATACAAGCGCGCGTTGAAGACGCCGTCTTGCGTGGTCTGCCTTTGTACATGCAAACTGCAGCCCGAGGCATCGGCGTCTTGAATGGCCTGGATGCCAGTTTTCACCCTTTCATGGGCTTCCCATCGTACAAAGAAGTGGCCCATTTGCCTTTGGTGGAAAGAGCCCAAGCCTTGCGTGATCCGATTCGCAAGGCGCGCATTTTGTCTGAAAAATCCGAACGCCTTGCCGGAGATGGCAGTGCTATCCCGCCCTTGGTTGATATCTTGTTGGCCAAAATTGACATGCTCAGCGGGCGCATGTTCGCCTTGGAAGACAACCTCAATTACGAACCCCACGTGATGCAAAGTTTTTTGGTGCAAGCCAAGCAACGCGGCATCACGCCCTTGGAAGCTCTGTACGATCACTTGAGTGCCGGCAGTGGTGAAGGCCTGATTTATTTCCCGATCTTCAACTACAACCAAGGCAATCTTGCGGACGTGCAGCGCATGCTGGAGCACCCCCGCGCACTGAGCGGTTTAAGCGACGCAGGCGCCCATGTCGGCACGGTGTGCGATGCCAGTTTCACCACCTTCATGCTGTCGCACTGGGTGCGCGATGCAAAATCCAAGCCGATGGCCTTAGAAACCGCCGTAGAAATGTTAACTGCTCGCAATGCGCGTTACCTGGGCTTGTCAGATCGCGGCGTCATAGCGCCTGGCATGCGCGCTGACCTGAACGCCATTGACCCGCAAGCATTGAGCGTGGGCCTGCCCCAATTGGTCCATGACTTGCCTGCTGGCGGCAAACGTTTTGTACAACGGGCACAGGGCTATGTGGCCACCTGGGTGGCTGGGCAGCAAGTGCAAACCCATGGTGTGATTTCTAATGCACGTCCTGGCCAATTGGTCCGAATGGGGCAGCACTGACTTTCAGTCTTTGACACTGCCTGCAGTGGGCTCGCCTACTGCAATTGCCCCTTGAGTGCGTCCGGCACTGGCAAGGGCATCACATCAATGCCCTCTTCCATAAGCTCTTTGGTTTCATCCAAAGTTGCTTGTCCGCGAATGCTACGTTCCTGTGCTTCACCATAGTGCATCTTGCGCGCTTCTTCGGCAAATTGATTGCCCACGTCTTCGGTGTTGGCCATGACATGGCGCACCATCTTCATCCAAGCGGCCTGCATCATTTGCAAAGATTGCGGGTTGGCATGAGCCACCTGAACTTGGGCAGAATTGGAGGCACTTGCGCCGCCAGTGTCGTTGGCACCCACGGCACTGCTGGGCGCAGTGGAGTCAGAAATTGAGGCCAAGGCATTGGCAGTCTCCGAAGTGCCTTCAGACTCCTGTTGCGCAGGCTCTGCACGCTTGTCCACAGCCCCTAAATTCAAACGCGGTGCAGAGGGCAGTTTGTGCACTTGGGTATCTGCACACAAGGGGCATGTAACCAAACCACGCGTCATCTGCGACTGATAATCCTCTTCAGAGCCAAACCAGCCTTCAAAGGTATGGGCACTGGCGCATTGCAGATTCAAAACTTTCATGAAGAGGTTCGCGCTTGGAAGGCTGAAATCAGTTGGCCAGCATTTGGGCAATGGCCCGTGCACACAAAGTCATCAAAGCGCCAGGCACGATACCCAAAACCAGCACCAGCAAGCCATTCAAAGACAAGACCACGCGTACATCGGCCGTGGCGCTGACCGTGCTGGCGGTGACAGGTTCATCAAAGTACATGACCTTGACCACACGCAAATAATAAAACGCACCCACCAAGGACATGGCCACCGCAAACACAGCCAATGCGATGTCTGCCGTGTGGCCCGAAGCCACCAAAGCCTGCAAGACCGACAGCTTGGCGTAAAAACCGACCAAGGGAGGAATGCCTGCCAAAGAGAACATGCAAATGGCCATGACGCCAGCATACAAAGGGCTGCGCTGGTTCAATCCTGCCAAATCAGTGATCTCTTCGCTTTCAAAACCTTGACGTGCCAGCAACAAAATGATGCCGAAACTGCCCAAGGTGGTCAGCACATAGCCCACCATGTAAAACATGGCCGAGCTGTAGGCGTTGGCACCCAAAGTAGCGTTGCCACTGACCACGCCCGACATCAAACCGATCAAGACAAAACCCATTTGAGCAATGGTCGAGTACGCCAACATGCGCTTGAGGTTGGTTTGCGCAATGGCGGCGAAATTACCTACCAGCAAAGAGGCTATGGCCAACAAAGCCAGCATTTGCTGCCAATCAACCGCCAAGGGCAACAAGCCTTCGACCAACAAACGAATGGTGATGGCAAAGGCGGCCAATTTGGGCGCACCAGCAATCATCAAAGTAGCCGCTGTGGGCGCGCCTTGGTACACATCTGGCACCCACATGTGAAACGGCACAGCGCCCAACTTGAAGGCCAAACCTGAAACCACAAAAACCAAACCAAAAACCAAAACTTGGTGCTTGACCTGACCGCTGGCAATCACTTTGAACACGGTGGCCAAGTCCAAAGAGCCCGTGGCGCCATACAGCATGGACATGCCGTAGAGCAAAAAGCCCGAAGCCATGGCGCCCAGCACGAAATACTTCATGGCCGCCTCAGTGGCAGCTGCGTTATCGCGCCGCAACGCAACCAAGGCGTAGCTGGACAAGGTCAGCAGCTCTAAGCCCAGATACAGAACCAAGAAATTCTGCCCCGAGATCATGACACTCATGCCCAGCAAGGCGAACATTGACAAGCTGAACAACTCGCCGCCCCGCAGCATGTCACGGTCAGCAGCATAAGGCCGCGAGTAGACCAAGGTGATCATGACCGCAACAGTGGCAAAACACTTGAGCCAATGGCCCATGGGGTCGCTCACAACCAAACGGCCAAAGCCGTACAAGGTGTGACCGGCATCGGCGTAAAACGCATTGAGCAGAGCCACACCGCCCAAGGAGGTCAAGGTCAATACGTAGGTCAGGTCGCGCCGAGGGCTGGTGACCAGCAGGTCAGCCAGCGTAATCACGCAGGCCATGACCAGCAGCACGATTTCCGGGTACACCGTCATCCAGCTGGTTGTGTCGATCATGTGTGTTCTTTCAATTCTGAGTAATCAGCAAGGTTCAAGGCAATTTGCTCACAGCCACGTGCTGCAACAAATTGGCCACCGAGGTTTCCATCACATCGGTAAAAGGTTTGGGATACAGGCCCATGTACAAAACAGCAATGGCCAACAGTGCCAACATGGTGAATTCGCGCGCATTGATGTCACTCAATTCTTTGACATGGTCGTTGGCAACCGGGCCCAAATAAACGCGCTTGAACATCCACAGCGTGTAAGCGGCGCCAAAAATCAAAGCCGAGGCTGACAACAAGCCAACCCAGAAATTGAACTTGACCGCGCCCAATATCACCATCCACTCACCCACAAAACCAGCTGTGCCAGGCAAGCCGCAATTGGCCATGGCAAAGAACAAGGCAAATGCGGTGAACTTGGGCATGGTATTGACCACGCCGCCGTAACTGGCAATCTCACGCGAGTGCATACGGTCGTACAAAACACCGATGGCCAAGAACATGGCTGCCGAGACAAAACCGTGCGCGATCATTTGCACCAAGCCGCCCGAGACACCCAGTGGGCTGAAGATGAAAAAGCCCAGCGTCACAAAGCCCATGTGCGCAACAGACGAATACGCCACGAGTTTTTTCATGTCTTGTTGCACCATCGCCACCAGGCCCACATAGACCACGGCAATCAAAGACAAGGTGATGATGAAACCGCCCCACTCATGCGCCGCATCGGGTGCGATAGGCAAAGAGAAACGCAAGAAACCATAGGCACCCAGTTTGAGCATGATGGCGGCCAGCACGGCCGAGCCGCCTGTGGGCGCTTCCACGTGCACATCGGGCAGCCAAGTGTGAACTGGCCACATTGGAACTTTGACGGCGAAGGCAGCAAAAAAAGCAAAGAACAGCAATGTTTGTGCTGTGCTGGTCAAAGGCAATTTGTGCCAGCTTGCAATGTCAAAACTGCCGCCCGATTGGGTGTACAAATAAATCAAAGCCACCAGCGTGAGCAAGGAGCCCAGCAAGGTGTACAAGAAAAACTTGAAGGCCGCGTAGATTTTGTTCGGGCCGCCCCAAATGCCAATGATCAAATACATCGGGATCAAAGTGGCTTCGAAAAACACATAAAACAGCAAGCCGTCTTGTGCGCAGAAAACACCCATCATCAAACCCGACAAAATCAGGAACGAGGCCATGTATTGACTGACTTTGCGCGTGATCACTTCCCAACCGGCAATGACCACCACCAAATTGATAAAGGCCGTCAGCAGCACGAACCACAATGAAATACCGTCAACCCCTAAGTGGTAGCTGACGTTAAAGCGCTCAATCCAAGGCGCTTTTTCAACAAACTGCATGGCGGCCGTGTCCAGTTTGAAGCCTTGGTACAAAGGCAAGGTGACCAGGAAACTGACAGCCGACCCGATCAAGGCCAACCAGCGCACTGCGCGGCTTTGCTCGTCACGCCCCAAGGCCAACAACACGACGCCAAAGGCAATCGGCGTCCAGATGGCAAGGCTCAACAATCCCATTTTGATGTTTCCTTATTTATTGAGCCAGACGAAGTACGTCATGAGCACAAAAATGCCCAAGATCATGACCAAGGCGTAGTGATACAGATAACCCGTTTGGAGTTTGCGCGACCAAGCCGAGACTTTTCCCACCAGCTTCCAAGAACCGTCGACAAAGAAGCCATCGATCACCGTGCGATCGCCAACTTTCCACAAGCCATTGCCCAGTGCGCGTGCACCGCGGGCCAAAATATTTTCATTGATCCAGTCCATGAAATATTTATTTTCCAAAATCAAGACCAAAGGCCGCAAAGCCCGCCCAATGGCAGCCGGCACGGCCGGGTTGATCAAATACATGTACCAAGCCGTGACCACCCCGGCCAAGGCCAGCCAGAAGGGCGCTGTGCTCAATGCGTGCAAGGCCATGGCCACAGGACCGTGAAAGGCCGACTTCAGCTCTTGCATCACCGGGTGCTTGACTGCATCCACAATGATCGCGTCTTTGAACAGATCGCCGAAAAGCATTGGGTTGATGGTCATGAAGCCAATCACCACCGAAGGAATGGCCAGCAAAATCAAGGGCACAGTCACGACCCATGGCGACTCATGCGGCTTGTGTGCGTCGTGCCCATGGCCATCGTGGTGGGCGTCATGGTGCGCATCGGGATTTTGGTCGTAACGCTCTTTGCCATGGAACACCAAGAAATACATGCGGAACGAGTAAAAAGCCGTCACGAACACACCCGCCAACACTGCAAAGTGAGCAAACCCAGCGCCCGCCAAATGGCTCTCATGCACCGCCTCGATGATGCTGTCCTTGGAGTAAAAGCCTGAAAACAAAGGCGTTCCGATCAAGGCCAAAGATCCGAGCAAGGAAGTGATCCAAGTGATGGGCATGTATTTGCGCACGCCGCCCATCCAGCGAATGTCTTGGTTGTGATGCAAGCCCATGATGACCGAGCCAGCCGCTAAAAACAGCAAGGCTTTAAAGAACGCGTGCGTCATCAAGTGGAACACCGCGACTGAATAAGCAGATGCGCCCAAGGCCACGGTCATGTAACCCAACTGCGACAAAGTGGAGTAAGCCACCACGCGCTTGATGTCGTTTTGAATGATGCCCAAAAAGCCCATGAACAAGGCTGTGATGGCGCCAATCACCATGACGAAGTTCAATGCAGTCTCTGACAACTCAAACAGGGGCGACATGCGCGCCACCATGAAGATGCCTGCGGTGACCATGGTGGCCGCGTGGATCAAGGCCGAGATCGGGGTGGGGCCTTCCATGGAGTCGGGCAACCACACATGCAAGGGGAACTGCGCCGACTTGCCCATGGCACCGATGAACAAGCAAATGCAAATCACGGTGACCAGCATCCATGAGGTGCCCGGTAAACTCAAGGCGGTCAACTCAGCGCCTTTGGCAAAAACTTCGGCGTAATCCAAAGTGCCTGCATAAGCGGCGATCAAGCCAATGCCCAAAATAAAACCGAAGTCCCCCACACGGTTGACCAGGAAAGCTTTCATGTTGGCGAAAATAGCGCTGGGTTTGTTGAACCAAAAACCGATCAGCAAATAAGACACCAAGCCAACGGCTTCCCAGCCGAAGAACAGTTGCAGCATGTTGTTGCTCATGACCAGCATCAACATGGAGAAGGTGAACAAAGAAATGTAGGCAAAGAATCGGTTGTAACCCTCATCTTCTTCCATGTAACCAATGGTGTAGATGTGCACCATCAAGGAAACGAAGGTCACCACACACATCATCATGGCGGTCAGGCCGTCGATCAAAAAGCCCACTTCCATTTTCAGGCCACCCACCACCATCCAGGTGTAGAGCGACTCGTTAAAGCGCGCGCCATCCATGACCACACTTTTGAGTGTCATGGCCGACAAAATAAAGGCCAGCAGCACACCCAAAATGGTCAGGCTGTGCGTCAAGCGTCGGCCGATCCAATTGCCGCCGAATTGGGTTCCAAAAACACCGGCCAAGATGGCGCCCACCAAGGGGGCCATTGGCACGGCAAGCAGGGTACTGGCGTTGAGGGTTTGGCTCATTGTTTAACCTCTTAACCCTTGAGCGAATTGAGTTCGTCCACATTGATGCTGTTTTTGTTGCGGAACAACAGCACCAAAATGGCCAGGCCAATGGCCGATTCGGCGGCCGCCACGGTCAAGATGAAGAACACGAACACTTGTCCATGCATGTCACCCAGATAGTGAGAGAACGCCACAAAATTCATATTGACCGCCAGCAACATCAACTCAATCGCCATCAGCAAAACGATTAAGTTTTTGCGGTTCAAGAAAATACCAATCACGGCCAGCGCAAACAGCATTGCGCCCAGAGCCAAATAGTGTCCGAGTGTCAAAGCCATCACTTGGCCTCCTTTGCAACTGCATCGCCTGCCACATCCGGCGGCTGCGGCGCCTGGCCCGGTTGTGTGACGTCCATTTTGAGCACCACCATGCGGTCACTGGCGCGCACGCGAACTTGCTCAGAAGGGTTGATGGCTTTGCTGTCTTTGCGTTCGCGCAAGGTCAATGCAATCGCCGCGATCATGGCTACCAACAAAATAGCTGCAGCCACCTGGATCGGCATCAAGTACTCGGTGTACAGCAAAATGCCCAGCGCTTTGCTGTTGGAGACTTGCACTGGCGCCTGCCCCACGGCAAGTGCCGCCTGAACCGGTTGCGACATGCGAAAGCCACTCATCAAAACAGCGGCCATTTCAAGCGCCACCAAAGCGCCCAAGGTGGCGGCCAGTGGGAAATGTTTCCAAAAGCCTTCTCGCATGGTGTCCAAATTGATGTCCAGCATCATGACCACAAACAAGAACAGGACCATCACGGCGCCCAGGTACACCAGCACCAAAGTGATGGCCAAAAACTCTGCTTGCAACAGCAACCACAAAGCCGAAGCTTGTGAGAAAGCCAGCATGAGGTACAGCACCGCATGCACTGGGTTGCGCGCCGTGACCACCCGCAAGGCAGCAAACAGCAGCACCAGCGAGAAGAGGTAGAAGAAACCAGTTTTGACGTCCATGGGTTGCGCTCTCAATGTTCTGTCGAGGCCGCCGACTCAGCGGTACTTGGCATCGGCCGCTCTGGCCGCTGCGATGTCTTTTTCAAAGCGGTCACCCACCGCCAACAACATCTCTTTGGTGAAATGCAAGTCGCCTCGCTTCTCACCGTGGTATTCCAAAATAGAGGTTTCCACGATGGAGTCGACAGGGCAACTTTCTTCACAAAATCCGCAGAAGATGCATTTGGTCAGATCAATGTCGTAGCGTGTGGTGCGGCGTGAGCCGTCATCTCGCACTTCAGATTCGATGGTGATGGCCATGGCCGGGCACACGGCTTCACACAACTTGCACGCAATGCAACGCTCTTCGCCATTTTCATAACGACGCAGTGCATGCAGCCCCCTGAACCGAGGCGAAAGAGGTGTTTTCTCTTCCGGAAATTGCACCGTCACTTTGCGACGAAATGCGTAACGGCCCGTTAAGACCATGCCTTTGATCAACTCCACGAGCATGAAGCTCTTGAAGAAATCCTTCAGCGAAAAATTGGATACAGCCACAGCAGACATGTCTTGACCCGGTTACTTCCAAATGTTCCAAGGCGAGTGCAACCACACGCCGACGATCAACAGCCACACCAACGTGACTGGAATAAAAATCTTCCAACCCAAACGCATGATTTGGTCATAACGGAAACGCGGGAAAGTTGCGCGAATCCAAATGAACATTGAAACCACCACAAAAGTTTTCACCCCCAACCAAATCCACCCTGGAATCCAGTTGAACAAAACACTGTCGATGGGTGACATCCAGCCACCCAAAAACATGATGACGGCCAAAATAGAGACCAACCACATGCTGGCGTATTCGGCCAAGAAGAAAATAGCAAAGCCCATGCCCGAGTACTCGACCATGTGACCTGCGACGATCTCCGACTCCCCTTCCACCACGTCAAACGGGTGGCGGTTGGTCTCGGCCACACCCGAGATCAGGTAGACCATGAAAATGGGGAACAAGGGCAACCAATTCCACGACAGGAAATTAAAGCCCATGCCTGCGGCCATGCCCTTGCCTTGGGCCAGCACAATGTCCGTCAAGTTCATGCTGCCCGAGACCATCAAGACCACCACGAAGCAAAAGCCCATGGCAATCTCGTAGCTGACCATTTGCGCTGACGCGCGCAAGGCACCCAGAAAAGCGTATTTGGAGTTGGAGGCCCAGCCCGCGATGATCACGCCGTAAACCTCGATCGAAGTGATGGCCATGACCAGCAGCAAACCTGCATTCAAATTCGTCAGGGCCACTTCAGGACCGAACGGAATGGCCACCCATGCGGCCAATGCCGGCATGATCGCCATGATCGGGCCAAGGCGAAACAAGCCTGGACTAACCGCTGTCGGGCTGATGATTTCTTTGGTCAGCAACTTGAGCGCATCAGCGATGGGTTGCAACAAGCCCATAGGGCCGACCCGGTTGGGGCCATAGCGTACTTGGATGAAGCCCAAGAGTTTGCGCTCCCACAAAGTCAGGTAAGCAACGGCGCCCATCAAAGGCGCGAGCACGCAAACAATTTTGATCAAAATCCAAAGCACCGGCCAGGCCATCTCTGACCACCAAGCGGCAGGCCATGCACCCAAGCCTGCGTTGTAGAGTGCGTCAATCATGCGGCCACCTCCACCTTTTGCGCATTTGAACTTGCCTTGAGATGGGCGCGTGCATCAGCGGTCAGTTGCAATGCGGGGGCTCTTCGCACCAAGCCATCCAATTGGTAGATCGAGGCCACGCAAGGCGCTTCATCCGCAGCGCGCATTTGCACTGGCGCTTGGCTTGCATTGCTCAAAACCAGCGGCTCTTGCACGGCTTGTTTTAATACATCTTGAGATGTTTCAAAGGCCAAGTTGGGCAGGCCCAATAAATTGGCCAGAACGCGCAACACCTTCCAGGCCGGACGGGTTTGACCCAAGGGCTTGACCACCGCGTGGAAGCTTTGCACGCGGCCTTCTGCATTGACAAAACTGCCCGATGTTTCAGTGAACGGGGCAATGGGCAACAGCACATCAGAAAAAGCCATGTTGGCTTTGAACGGGCTCAAAGTGACCACCATGTCCATTGCACTCAGCGCAGCAGCGGCCTTTGCCCCAGCGGCCGAATCAAACTCAGGCTCGGTGTTGAGCAGCAACGCCGCCTTGACGCCCCCGGCCAGCATTTGACCGGCGTTCAAGCCACCGCTTTGCGGCTGCGCTTTGACCCACTGCGCGCCTACGGTGTTGGCCGCTTCGGTCAAATAACCCCAGCTGGCGCCAGTTTGCTCTGCGATCCACTGCGCCAAGCTGAGCAAACTCGCGGCATTGCCGTGGTGCGCTGCTGCGTTGCCCAACAAAATAGCCTTGCGCTCGCCGCCCAGCAAAGATGCTGCAATGGCTTTGGCTTGCGCAGTGACTTGCCCTTGCGCAGGTGCGGTCAATCCCTTCTCTGCGGCAATTGCGGTTGCCACATTGGCCAAGCTTTGCGCCCACATGCCCGCTTGCACCACGTCCCTGTGGGCCACAGGCATGGCCCAAGCGTCTGGGCTATGGAATAAACTTCCAGAGGTGATGAGGCTCAGCTGCGCGCCCAGACGAACCGCTTGGCGAATGCGCTGCGCAAACAAAGGATGGTCTTTGCGTAAATTGCTTCCCACCACCAGCACGCGCTGCAAGCTGGACAAACTGGCAATCGACGAGCCCAGGTAACGCACGCCCTGCCCGCTTGCAAATTCGGCATGGCGCAGGCGGTGGTCAATATTGTCTGAGCCCATGGCGCGCATCAAGGTGCTGGCCAAATGCAATTCTTCCAAAGTGCTGTGCGGGCTGACCAAGGCGCCAATGCTGCGCGCACCGTGATCGGCTTTGATTTGGTTCAAGCCATTGGCAATGTATTCAAGTGCTGTTTGCCAGTCGACCTCTTGCCACTTGCCGCCTTGCTTGAGCATGGGCATCTGCAAACGCTCAGGGCCGTTCAAGGCTTCATAAGAGAAACGATCGCGATCGGCGATCCAGCACTCGTTGACTTCTTCGTTCTCTAGTGGCACCACGCGCATGACGTGGTTGCTCTTGACTTGAATCACCAAGTTCGCGCCCGAGGAATCGTGCGGCGCAATGGATTTGCGGCGTGACAACTCCCAAGTGCGCGCGCTGTAGCGAAATGGTTTGCTGGTCAAGGCGCCCACAGGGCAAATATCGATCATGTTGCCCGAGAGTTCTGAGTCGACTGACTGACCGACAAAGGTTTCAATCTCGGCGTGCTCACCGCGGTGCGACATGCCCAGCTCCATGATGCCGGCAACTTCTTGGCCAAAGCGAACGCAGCGCGTGCAGTGGATGCAACGGCTCATCTCTTGCATGCTCACCAACGGGCCCACATCTTTGTGAAAGACCACACGTTTTTCTTCTTCGTAGCGAGAAGTCGAGCCGCCATAACCAACCGCCAAGTCTTGCAATTGGCATTCGCCGCCTTGGTCACAAATAGGGCAATCCAAGGGGTGATTGATGAGCAAAAACTCCATCACCGATTGCTGGGCTTTGATGGCCTTGTCAGACTTGGTGCGAACAATCATGCCTTGCGTCACGGGCGTGGCGCAGGCCGGCATGGGCTTGGGCGCTTTTTCAACATCGACCAAGCACATGCGGCAATTGGCCGCAATGCTCAATTTCTTGTGATAGCAAAAGTGCGGGATGTAGGTGCCCGCTTTTTCAGCCGCATGCATGACCATGCTGCCTTCAACAACTTCCACCTTCTGACCGTCAAGTTCAATTTCAACCATAGGTTTCTGCCGGTTCAAACGTAAGCGGAGACCATGCAGGTCTTGTGCTCAACGTGGTATTCAAATTCAGAACGGAAATACTTCAACATGCCGCGCACGGGCATGGCCGCCGCATCACCCAACGCGCAAATGGTTCGGCCTTGAATGTTGTCTGCCACCGAGTTCAGCAAGTCCAAGTCACTGGCGCGGCCGTGGCCGTTTTCAATTCGATCGACCATGCGCCACAACCAACCCGTGCCTTCACGGCAAGGCGTGCATTGCCCGCAAGACTCATGCGAATAAAAGTAAGACAAACGCTGCAAGGACTTGACCATGCAGCGTGTCTCGTCCATCACGATCACAGCGCCAGAGCCCAGCATCGAGCCAGCTTTGGCGATCGAGTCGTAGTCCATGGTGCAGTCCATCATGATGTTGGCAGGTAACACGGGCGCAGATGAGCCGCCAGGAATCACGGCCTTCAACTGCCGCCCACCGCGCATGCCGCCCGCCAACTCCAAGAGCTTGGCAAAGGGTGTGCCCATGGGAATTTCGTAGTTGCCAGGGCGCTCTACATCACCGCTGATCGAATAAATTTTGGTGCCGCCGTTATTGGGTTTGCCGCACGCCAAATAAGCTGCACCGCCATTTCGGATGATCCAAGGAACAGCCGCGAATGTTTCGGTGTTGTTGATGGTGGTGGGCTTGCCATACAGGCCAAAGCTGGCGGGAAATGGCGGCTTGAATCGAGGCTGGCCTTTTTTGCCCTCCAAAGATTCCAACAAGGCGGTTTCTTCACCGCAGATGTACGCGCCAAAACCGTGCGCAGCATGCAACTGAAAATCAAAGTTGCTGCCCATGATTTTCTGGCCCAAAAAGCCAGCGGCGCGGGCCTCTTCCAGGGCCTCTTCAAAGCGATCGTAGGTTTGGAAAATTTCGCCGTGAATGTAGTTGTAGCCCACATTGATGCCCATGGCATAAGCCGCGATGGCCATGCCCTCAATCACGATGTGCGGGTTGAACTGCAAAATATCACGGTCTTTGCAAGTGCCTGGCTCGCCTTCGTCAGAGTTGCAGACCAAATATTTTTGGCCAGGGAACTGGCGCGGCATGAAACTCCATTTCAAGCCGGTGGGAAACCCTGCACCGCCGCGGCCGCGCAAAGCTGATTCTTTGACTGTGGCAATGACTTGGTCTTGGCTCAAACCTTCGCCGCCATCTTTGCCCAAAATCTTGCGCAAAGCTTGGTAACCACCGCGCGCTTCGTAATCTTTCAAGGACCAATTGCGCCCATCCAAACCCACCAGAATTTGCGGGCTGAGGTGGCGATCATGGAAACACGTTTCTTGACCCGTTGCGCCAAACTGCGACAACAGTTGCTGAACATTCATGTTGGCGCTCATGCTGGGCCTCCATCTTTCTTGAGGCCGTCAATCAGCTGATCGAGTTTGTCATTGCTCATGAAACTGCACATGCTGCGGTCGTTGACCAGCAACACCGGCGCATCTGCACAAGCACCTTGACATTCACTGGGCTGCAATGTGAAGAGCCCATCGGCTGTGGTCTGCCCCACTTCGATGCCCAAGCGCTTTTGCAAATGCTGCAAAGCTTTCTGGCCACCGCCCAATTGGCATGGCAAATTGGTGCACACGTTCAACTTGTATTTGCCAACAGGCTTTTGGTTGTACATGTTGTAAAAAGTGGTGACTTCGTGCACGGCCATGGGCGCCATGCCCAAATACTGGGCCACCTCTTTTTCGCTCTCTGGGCTGACCCATCCGAGCTCTTGCTGAACAATCGCAAGACAGGCCATCACGGCCGACTGCTTTTGATCTGCTGGGAATTTTGCCACTTCGCGAGCGAAGCGTTCTTTGCTTGCATCAGAGATCATCTGTCAATCTCTCCAAACACAATGTCCATGGTGCCGATGATGGCCACTGCGTCGGCCAACATGTGGCCACGGGCCATTTCATCAAGGGTTGCCAAGTGGGCAAAGCCCGGGGCGCGGATTTTCAAACGGTAGGGCTTGTTGGCACCGTCGCTGACGATGTAGATGCCAAACTCGCCTTTGGGGTGTTCCACGGCTGCGTAGGCTTGGCCTTCGGGCACGTGGAATCCTTCGGTGAAAAGTTTAAAGTGGTGAATCAAGCCTTCCATGTTGGACTTCATGGATTCGCGTGAAGGTGGTGCCACTTTTTGGTTGTCGGTGATCACCAAGCCAGGGTTGACTCGCAACCACTTCACACATTGCTGGATGATGCGGTTGGACTCGCGCATCTCTTGCATGCGCACCAAATAGCGGTCGTAACTGTCGCCCGTTTTGCCCACAGGCACATCAAATTCAACTTTGTCGTAAACATCGTAGGGCTGCTTTTTACGCAAATCCCAAGCCACACCGGAGCCGCGCAGCATGGGGCCGGTCATGCCCAAGTTCAGCGCCCGCTCGGGCGATACCACACCAATGCCCACGGTGCGTTGCTTCCAAATTCGGTTGTCAGTCAGCAAGGTTTCGTACTCTTGCATGCACTTAGGGAAACGCTGCGTGAAGTCCTCAATAAAGTCGAGCAGCGAGCCCTGACGGTTGCTGTTTCTTTGCGCAATGGCCTTGGCGTTTCTGATCTTGTTAAGTTGGTACTGCGGCATGCTGTCGGGCAGGTCGCGGTAGACGCCGCCGGGCCGGAAATAAGCTGCGTGCATGCGCGCGCCAGAGACTGCTTCGTACATGTCAAACAGGTCTTCGCGCTCGCGGAAGGTGTAGATCAAAATGGTCGAGCTGCCGCAATCATTGCCGTGCGAGCCCAGCCACATCAAGTGATTGAGCAATCGGGTGATTTCGGCAAACATCACGCGGATGTACTGCGCACGCAAGGGCACTTCGATGCCCAATAATTTTTCAATCGCCAAACAATAAGCGTGCTCATTGCACATCATGGAGACGTAGTCCAAGCGGTCCATGTAGGGCAACGATTGGATGTAGGTTTTGCTCTCGGCCAGTTTTTCGGTGGCGCGGTGCAATAAGCCGATGTGCGGGTCAGCGCGTTGCACGACCTCGCCATCGAGCTCAAGCACCAAGCGCAGCACGCCGTGCGCGGCCGGGTGTTGCGGGCCAAAGTTCAGGGTGTAGTTTTTAATGTCTGCCATGTTGATTCACACGAAGGCTGAGCGCTTCAGTGCAGGCCTCCGTAATTGTCTTCACGCACAATTCTGGGCGTGATCTCGCGCGGCTCGATCGAGACGGGCTCGTAAATTACGCGCGCAAGCTCTGCGTCATAGCGCATTTCAACGTGGCCCGAGAGAGGGAAGTCTTTGCGAAATGGGTGGCCGATGAAACCGTAGTCTGTCAGGATGCGGCGCAAATCAGCATGGCCTTCAAAGACAATGCCAAACAAATCAAAGGCTTCACGCTCGTACCAATTGGCCGAATTCCAAAGCACGGTGACTGAATCTACCTTGGGCAGATCGTCCTCAGGGCACATCACGACCACGCGCACGCGCTGGTTCAGGCTAACCGACAACAAGTGTGCCACCACAGCAAATCGAGCGCCCTCTGTGCCGATATCTCGGTAAGTGGCGTAGTCGACGCCGCAAATGTCAATGAGTTGCTCAAATTTGCAAGTCGCAGCGTCTCGCAAAGTTTGCATCACGCTCAGGTAGTTGGCAGCAGGCACGGTGACCGTGACTTCGCCCAGCGCCACAGTGATGTCGGACACTTGAGCGCCCAACACATCGGCCAAATTAATTTTGAGTTGTTCGGGGTGAATGGCGAAAGAAGTCATGTGCGTCTTTCAAACCCGCGCAATAGTTTGCGTGCGGCGAATTTTCTGCTGCAACTGCATGATGCCGTAGATCAAGGCTTCGGCAGTAGGTGGGCAGCCTGGCACATAGACGTCCACAGGCACCACGCGGTCACAGCCGCGCACCACGGAGTAACTGTAATGGTAGTAACCACCGCCATTGGCGCAAGAGCCCATCGAGATGACCCAACGCGGCTCCGACATTTGGTCGTACACCTTGCGCAAGGCCGGGGCCATTTTGTTGCACAAGGTGCCGGCCACGATCATCAAATCACTTTGACGAGGACTGGCGCGAAACACCTCAGCGCCGAATCGCCCCAAATCGTAACGGGCCGCGGCCGCGTGCATCATCTCCACCGCGCAACAAGCCAAGCCAAACGTCATGGGCCACAAAGAGCCCGTCTTGGCCCAATTCACCACCGAGTCGTAACTCGTGGTGATAAAGCCTTCTTTCATCACGCCTTCAATCATTGTTCAGTTCCCAGTTGAAGTTCAAGCTCATTCCCAATCGAGGGCGCCTTTTTTCCACTCGTAGACAAAGCCCACGACCAGAATGGCCAAAAAAATCACGACCGCGACAAACCCTACCAAGCCCACTTCCTTCACGGCCACAGCCCAAGGAAACAGGAAAGCAATCTCGAGGTCGAACAAGATGAACAAAATGGCCACCAAGTAGTAGCGCACATCGAATTTCATGCGTGCGTCTTCAAAGGCTTCAAAGCCGCACTCGTAAGGGGAGTTTTTTTCTGCGTCGGGCCGGTTCGGGCCCAAGATATAGCCCAGAACCTGAGGAATGATGCCAATGGCTACACCTACCAAGATGAACAACAAGATAGGAAGGTACTGGTCAAACAGAGTCATGCGCTTCTCATCACGGGTCAGACACTGGTTCAGAACCCAGTGAATTTTCTGTGTTGGTGCCGTCGGCGAGACTCGAACTCGCACAGCTTTCGCCACTACCCCCTCAAGATAGCGTGTCTACCAATTTCACCACGACGGCGGCTAATTTGCACTGATGGCGTGAGGAACTCACAAGTGAGTTTTTGCTCTCAGAACATCTCGTAGTTTACCCCTATTCCGGCTTGATCTATCGAAGAGAACTCTGAAAATTGCGCACCGCACGCCAGCTTGCTTGAGGCTGACTCAAAGTTTCTCAAATATCGGCAGAACTTGAAAAAGATTTGATTTAGGTCACTTACTTTGAAGGACTGCTTGTGACAGTGTTTGACGCT
Source organism: uncultured Burkholderiales bacterium (assembly GCA_903870145.1). Classification (GTDB taxonomy): domain Bacteria; phylum Pseudomonadota; class Gammaproteobacteria; order Burkholderiales; family Burkholderiaceae_C; genus Limnohabitans_A. Next base: position 71,847 of record CAIQBO010000030.1, read on the forward strand.
GGTGCAACCGGGCTATTGCCAGGGATTTGTGATGCAGTGCTATTGTCCACCGGCGCAGCAGGAGCCGCAGCTGGCACAAGGACGGCCGCCCCTTCTAAAACGCTGCCAGTCGTGCTGGGTCGCAAATTGCCAAAATAAGCCAGCATCAAAGTGCAGACAAAGAAAACTGCAGCCAAAACAGCCGTGGTGCGCGACAAAAAGTTGGCGCCACCCGATGCACCAAACAAACTGCCCGATCCACCACTGCCAAAGGCTGCACCCATGTCAGCGCCTTTGCCGTGTTGCACCAAGATCAAGCCAATCATGGCCAAGGCCGACATCAATTGCACAGCCAAAATGACGGTGATCATCAGATTCATGCTTCACTCCCAATCAAAAATATCATTGCGCTCAAACTGCGTTTGAGCCAGCGGCCATGATGGCCAAAAAATCTGCGGCTTTGAGCGCAGCCCCGCCGATCAAACCCCCGTCGATGTCGGGTTGTGCCAGCAATTGCGCAGCGTTGCCTGCGTTCATGCTGCCGCCGTACAAAATAGAAATGCGCGCTGCGTGGGCAGTCGCCGCATTCAATTGGGCTCGCAGCACAGCATGCACCGCTTGCGCTTGCTCTGGCGTGGCCGTGCGGCCCGTGCCAATGGCCCAGACAGGCTCATAAGCCAACACAATTTCACTGATGCAATGCCCGTTGGTGTGAATCACCGCAGCCAATTGACGCTTGACCACTGCTTCAGTTTGGCCGGCTTCACGTTCAGCCAAGCTCTCACCCACACACACGATGGGGGTGATGCCTGCCGACAAAGCGCGCTGCGCTTTATGGGCCACCAAGCTGTCAGATTCCGCATGGAACTGACGGCGCTCGGAGTGCCCGACGATGACGTAGCGCACGGCAAAATCTTGCAACATGCTAGCGGAAATTTCGCCCGTGTAGGCGCCAGCCTCATGAGACGAAATATCTTGCGCACCCAGTGCAATCAAGGACTGTCCATGAAGCAAAGCTTGTGCTTGCGCCAAATAGGCCGCAGGCACACACACGCCAGCCTGGCAAGTCATGCCAGCACTGCCGTCCAGCACAGACTGGAGCAAAGATGCATTGGCAGCCAGGCTGCCATTCATCTTCCAATTGCCTGCGATGAGCTTTTTCTTCATGACACCGATCAATCTTGGTGTGACGGGGCCGCTGGTCGGTCGAGCAAGGCCTTCATGGACAGCTTGACGCGCCCTTTCTCATCGGTCTCGAGCACTTTGACTTTGACGATCTGACCTTCTTGCAAATAGTCAGACACTCTTTCAACGCGCTCATGAGCGATTTGGCTGATGTGCAGCAAACCGTCTTTGCCAGGCAATAAATTGATCAAGGCACCGAAGTCCAAGATCTTGGTCACTGGGCCTTCGTAGACCTTGCCAATTTCAACTTCAGCGGTGATTTGCTCAATGCGGCGTTTGGCTTCGTCAGCTTTGGCGCTGTCGGTTGCCGCAATGGTGATGGTGCCGTCTTCGTTGATATTGATCTGGGTGCCCGTTTCCTCGGTCAAAGCGCGAATGGTGGCGCCGCCTTTGCCGATCACATCACGAATTTTCTCGGGGTTGATCTTCATGGTGAAGAGCTTGGGTGCAAAGTTAGACACTTCGGTTTTAGCTTCGCCCATGGCCTCTTGCATCTTGCCCAAAATGTGCATGCGCGCTTCTTTGGCCTGTGCCAAAGCCACTTGCATGATCTCTTTGGTGATGCCTTGGATTTTGATGTCCATCTGCAAAGCGGTGATGCCGTTGGTCGTGCCGGCCACTTTGAAGTCCATGTCGCCCAAGTGATCTTCGTCACCCAAGATGTCGGTCAAAACCGCAAAGCGGCTGGCGTCTTTGATCAAGCCCATGGCAATACCAGCCACATGCGCTTTCATGGGAACGCCAGCATCCATCAAGGCCAAGCAGCCACCGCAAACCGAGGCCATGGAGGAAGAGCCGTTAGATTCTGTGACTTCAGAGACCACACGCATGGTGTAGGGGAACTCTTCTTTGGTCGGCAAGACAGCGACCAAAGAGCGTTTGGCCAAACGGCCGTGGCCGATTTCACGGCGCTTGGTCGAGCCCATGCGGCCAACTTCGCCAGTGGCAAAGGGAGGCATGTTGTAGTGCAGCATGAAGCGGTCTTCGTACTCACCGGCCAAAGCGTCAATGCGCTGTGCATCGCGCTCGGTGCCCAAAGTGGCGATCACCAAAGCTTGAGTTTCGCCGCGTGTGAACAAGGCAGAGCCGTGGGTGCGGGGCAACACAGAGTTGCGGATTTCGATAGGTCGAACGGTGCGGGTATCGCGGCCATCGATGCGGGGCTCGCCAGCCAAAATTTGGCTGCGAACGATGTTCGCTTCAATGTCAAACAGCATGCTTTCGACTTTGACGCTGTCAAACTCCACAGCCTCGGCCTTGAGGCCCTGCATGACTGCTGCGTAGGCTTCGCGGCAAGCCTGTGTGCGGCTTTGTTTGTTGCGAATTTGATAGGCAGCGCGCAAAGTGGCTTCTGCCAACGCATTGACTTTGGCAATCAAAGGCTCGTCTTTGGCAGGCGCGGCCCAGGCCCAGGCCGGTTTACCGGCATCGCGCACCAACTCGTGAATGGCGGCGATGGCGATGTTGCCTTGGTCGTGGCCAAATACCACTGCGCCCAACATGATCTCTTCCGAGAGTTGCTGCGCCTCAGACTCGACCATCAAGACAGCGCTTTCGGTTCCTGCAACGATCAACTCCATCTGGCTTTCTTTGCGCTGTGTTTGGCCTGGGTTCAAGACATATTCGCCATTGATGTAACCCACGCGCGCCGCGCCAATGGGGCCATTGAATGGCAGACCCGAGATGGCCAAAGCGGCGCTGGTGGCGATCAAGGCGGCAATGTCGGCGTCCACTTCAGGGTTCAACGACAGCGTGTGAATCACCACGTGCACCTCGTTGTAAAAGCCTTCAGGGAACAAGGGGCGAATGGGGCGATCGATCAGGCGACTGGTCAAGGTTTCGAGTTCGCTGGGCTTGGCTTCGCGCTTGAAAAAGCTGCCAGGGATCTTGCCCGCAGCGTAAGCCTTCTCAATGTAGTCCACAGTCAAGGGGAAAAAGTCTTGGCCTGGCTTGGAAGACTTGGAAGCCACCACAGTGGCCAACACCACGGTGTCTTCAATGTTGACCAGCACGGCACCACTGGCTTGACGGGCAATTTCACCCGTTTCCATGATGACCTTATGTTGGCCCCACTGGAATGTTTTGCTAACTTTGTTAAAAATGGACATGTTCAATGCTCCTGAAAATAAAGTGCATATGGCTGCACGTGTAGCCCGGTTATTGACAGTCTGAACACGATGCCATTCCACAAACAATCAGCAATTGCTGGTGGAATGACACAGCGCGGGTTCTTTCTGAAAACATCCGATCGGAAAACTTAAAGTACAAAGCGCCTGAGCTAGGGGGGCTAACTCAGGCGCTTGTCATCTTTCGATACGCTTATTTGCGCAGGCCAAGTTTGGCAATCAGCGCAACGTAGCGGTCAGCGTCTTTGGACTTCAAATAGTCCAGCAACTTGCGCCGGCGACTGACCATGCGCAACAGGCCACGGCGACCATGGTGGTCTTTGGCGTGGGTTTTAAAGTGGGGTGTCAGTTCGTTGATGCGGGCTGTCAGCAAAGCCACTTGGACTTCAGGACTGCCCGTGTCATTGGCGGCACGGCCATTGGCCTTGACGACCTCGGCTTTGATAGAAGATGCAATCATCTTGATTCCTTGTATTTCGCAGTGCCCAAGGCCATTGTCTTGAGAAAAGCGAGGTTTATGACTTGCGCAAGCTGTCTGGAATGGACTGCTGCGTGCTACTTTGCGGGGAGGTTAGGCCTAGCAAAGCCTTGAAATTATAGCCAATTTCGTGAACTCGACCGCAGACCCGTTGAAAACAGCCTGCCCGGGGCGGTCTGGGCAGGGGTTTTCACCCTCGCTTTAATGCTTGCGCCCGCCTAAAGTCCTTGCATCAAACCCGTCTTAGGAGACTTGATCTTGAAAAACTCTTCAATCGCCCGCAACGCCTGCCCCCGTTGGGTCACTGGCCTGATCTGCGGCCTTGGCTGGATGGCGCTTGCCGGCGCGCCTGCACAGGCTCAAACCTACCCCACCAAAACAATACGTTTGGTGGTCACCTTCCCAACGGGCGGCGCCCCTGACATTTTGGCCCGTTTGTTCAGTGAGAAATCCCAACTGGGCCAGACCGTGGTGGTCGACAACAAGCCCGGCGCGGGCGGCAACATCGGCAGCGACGTGGTGGCCAAAGCTGTCGCCGACGGCCACACCCTTGTCATGGGCACCGTGGGCACGCATTCGATCAATGGCTCCTTGTACGAAAAAATGCCCTTCGACATGGTCAAGAATTTCAGCCCGATTGCGCTCATCGCCTCGGCCCCCAACCTCTTGGTGGTGAACAACGATTTGCCAGTCAAAAGCGTGCCCGAGTTGATCGCTTACATGAAAGCCAACCCCAATAAGCTGTCTTTTGGCTCGCCCGGTGTGGGCACCTCGGTGCACATGTCTGGGGAGTTGTTCAAATCCATGACAGGCACCAGCATGACGCATGCACCCTACAAAGGGCGTCAGTTTTACATCCCTGATTTGGTGGGGGGCAGCATTCAACTGGTTTTTGACAACATGCCCTCGGCCTTGCCCATGGCCAAAGAAGGCAAGATTCGCGCATTGGCACAGACCACCGCCAAGCGCTCACCTGCTGCGCCCGATGTACCCACCATGGCTGAATTCATTCCGGGTTTTGAGGCCACCACTTGGTTTGCAATGTTCGCGCCAGCCAACACGCCCAAGCACGTGATCGACAAGTTGAACGCAGAAGTGCTGCGCGTATTCAAACTGCCCGATGTGCAAGAGCGACTGAAAACCTTGGGCCTGGATGCGGTCTTGTCTTCCCCCGAAGAATTGGCCAAATACCAAGGCACAGAAATCACCAAGTGGGCCAAGGTGATCAAAGAGTCGGGCGCCAAAGCCGAGTAATTTCAAGCCAATTTCTGAAGTTTGCCTTAAAGAAAACGTCTTAAGCTGTGCCCAGCGGCCACCGGGGTTTGACATCAAATCCGTAATCGCAACTGGCCTGCTGCTGTCCTGATTGAACGCGCATGGCCGCAGCCATCGCGATCATGGCGCCGTTGTCGGTGCACAAATGCAACTCGGGGTAGTGCACCCGCACCCCCGCTTGGAGGCAGGCCTGGTTCAGCTGCGTGCGCAAGCACGTGTTGGCGCCCACACCGCCGGCCACCACCAGGCGGCGCAGGCCCGTGGTTTTGAGTGCTGTCATGGATTTTTTCACCAACACTTCGACAATCGCCGCTTGCGTGGAAGCGGCCAAATCAGCCTTGTTGGATGTGTTGGGGTCGTGCAAAGCTGCACCTAATTTTTGAGTTTGCGTGAGCACGGCCGTTTTCAAACCTGCAAACGAAAAATCCAAGTTGCCACTGTGCAGCAAAGGCCTTGGCAGTTTGAAAGCGGTCTCGTTGCCGCATTGCGCGCAGCGCGACAAGGCGGGGCCGCCCGGATAGCCCAAGCCCATTAACTTGGCCGATTTGTCAAACGCCTCACCCGCCGCATCGTCAATGGTTTCGCCCAAGATTTCATACTGGCCCACCGCACGCACACGCATCAACTGCGTGTGCCCGCCAGACACTAAAAGTGCCACAAAGGGAAATTCAGGCGGGTCTTGGCTCAAAAACGGCGACAGCAAATGGCCCTCTAAGTGGTGCACGCCCAGCACCGGTTTGCCCAAAGAGGCGGCCAGCGCGCAAGCCACACCAGCGCCTACCAGCAAAGCGCCTGCCAAGCCTGGGCCGCGGGTGTAGGCCAAGACATCGACCGCACTCAATTCAAAAGCCGCTTCACGCAAGACCTGCGCAGTCAAGGGCAACACGCGCCGAATGTGGTCACGACTGGCCAACTCCGGCACCACGCCGCCGTAGGCTTGGTGCATCTCGATTTGACTGTACAAAGCGTGCGCCAACAAACGCGGCACAGCGTGCCCTTGTGTTTGCACCAAGGCCACACCGGTTTCATCACAGGACGATTCGATACCCAGAAAAAGCATAGCGGACAAGTTTATGCGATCAGCTCCTTGCATCACCCCGGCTCTTCATTGGCCATATAGCTGCCAGTTATGTGCGCTTTGACACAATGCCAAGATGCACACCGAAACACATCGTCAACAAAGCAGCTCAGGGCAAGGCCATTGCACCTTGGTCGGCGCAGGCCCGGGCGATCCTGAATTGCTCACGCTCAAGGCGGTCAAAGCCATTTCAGCGGCCACTGTTTTGCTGGTCGATGATTTGGTCAACCCCGCCATTTTGGAATATGCCAACAAAGACGCCCGCGTGGTGCATGTGGGCAAGCGCGCAGGCTGCCAAAGCACCCCGCAAGCCTTCATCGAAAAACTGATGGCCCATGCCGTGCAGCAAGGCGAGAACGTGGTGCGCCTCAAAGGGGGTGACCCTTTCATTTTTGGCCGAGGTGGCGAAGAAGTTGAACACCTGCGCGCTGCCGGCATTGACGTGACTGTGATCAACGGCATCACCAGTGGCCTGGCCGCCCTTAGCAGTTTGGGCGCGCCCTTGACCCACCGCGAACATGCGCATGGCGTGGTCTTTGTCACAGGTCACGCGGCGCCAGGCCCCTGCGCCACCAATTGGCGCCAACTTGCCGCCACCGCGCGCGATGCCAAACTCACCTTGGTCATCTACATGGCTGTGAGCGGCGCTGAAAAAATACAACAAGAGTTGCTCACAGGCCTGCCCCCCCAAACGCCTGTGGCCATCATTGAAAATGCCAGTCTGCCCCAGCAAAGGCATGCCCTGACCAACTTGGCCTTGCTCAGCCACACCCTGCAAGCGCAGCAATTGAAAAGCCCCAGCGTGATCGTGGTGGGCGATGTGGTTCAAGGTGCCCGCGCTTGGCTGACTCAAACATCCGAAACACAGAAAGTTCGCCACAGCGCCTAAACTCTGTGCCATGCAAGTTTGTGATGTGGTGATTGTGGGCGCCGGCGCTGCCGGGCTTTTTTGCGCTGGTGTTGCCGGCCAACTCGGCCTGTCCGTGGTGTTGATCGACCACAGCGAGAAGATCGCCGAAAAAATCCGGATCTCGGGCGGTGGCCGATGCAATTTCACCAATCGCTTGATCGACGCAAGTGCTCCCCACAAACATTTCATCAGTGAAAATTTGCATTTTTGCCGCAGCGCCTTAGCCCGCTACACCGCAGAAAATTTCATCGATTTGGTGCAAAGGCACGGCATTCCATTTCATGAAAAACACAAAGGTCAGTTGTTTTGCGACCGCACCAGCGAAGACCTGATTCAAATGCTCTTGAAGGAGTGCGAAGCCGGCCAAGTCCAAAGGCGCCAAGGCTGTAGCGTCAAGTCTGTGCGCGCACTGCCGGGTGGTGGCTACGAAGTAGCGACCGAGCAAGAACCCCTGCAAACAGCCAGTCTGGTGATCGCCACCGGTGGTTTGTCTGTTCCCAAAATCGGTGCCACTGATTTTGGCTACCGCATCGCCGAGCAATTTGGTTTGCGCATGGTCGCGCGCAGGCCCGGCTTGGTGCCCCTGACTTTCGACGGCGCGCAGTGGGCGGCTTACGCGCAACTGGCCGGATTGGCTTTGCCCGTTCGGATAGAGACAGGCGTGAAAAAATCACACATGTCGTTTGACGAAGATTTGCTCTTCACGCACCGAGGGCTTTCAGGCCCCGCAGTGTTGCAAATTTCCAGCTATTGGCAAGAAGGCCAAGCCCTGAACTTGAACTTGACGCCCGCGCAGGATATCCAAGCCTTGCTGATGCAAGCCAAAGCCAGGTCTCAAAAACTCATTGGCAATGAATTAGGGGCCTGGCTGCCGCATCGCTTGGCCGATGCCTGGGTGCAACAAGACCCGCAGTGGCAACGCCCGGTGTCTCAGGCCAGCGACAAATCCCTGAGCCAGTTGGCCCAAAAACTCATGCACTGGTCCCTCACACCCACGGGCAGTGAGGGCTACAAAAAGGCAGAAGTGACCCTGGGCGGGGTCGACACGCGAGATTTATCCTCCCAAACCATGGAATCCAAGCAGCCTGGCCTGTACTTCATTGGGGAAGTGGTCGATGTTTCCGGTTGGCTGGGGGGGTATAACTTCCAATGGGCTTGGTCCAGCGCCTTTGCCTGCGCCCAAGGCTTGAAACAAAAACTCGCCAACACGCAGCCGTAAAATGCCAGAAGACGCTATAATTTGAGGCTTCACTGGCAATCCTTCCGTCTGCCAAATACCAGTTCGTGACGGGGAAACCGCCGAAACTGAGGCTCAAGGGCTCGATCTTCCCTTTGGTTTTCAGTTGGCATATTTTGGAAACTTTGACCTCCATGACCACCATTCGCGTGAAAGAAAACGAGCCGTTTGACGTTGCATTGCGACGCTTTAAGCGCACCATTGAGAAACTCGGCCTGCTGACAGATCTGCGCGCCCGTGAGTTTTACGAGAAGCCCACGACAGAGCGCAAGCGTAAAAAATCAGCCGCTGTCAAACGTCATTACAAGCGTGTGCGCAGCATGCAACTGCCCAAGAAGCTGTTTTAAGCTTCTGACACAGCATGGGCCCTTTTCATGGGGCCTGCGCACAAGCCCGCTGGAGAATGCTCAGGCGGGCTTTTTTGTTTCGAATCCAGAACCCAGGAGTTCACCATGAGCCTCAAAGACCAGATCACCGAAGACATGAAAACGGCCATGCGCGCCAAAGACAGCGAGCGCTTGGGCACCATTCGGTTGCTGCTCTCGGCCATGAAACAAAAAGAGGTGGACGAGCGCATCACTTTGGACGACGTGGCGGTGGTGGCCATCATTGACAAGATGATCAAACAGCGCAAGGACTCGGTGGCCGCCTTTGAGTTGGCCAAGCGGCAAGACCTGGTCGACAAAGAAACGGCTGAAATTGGGGTTTTGCAGGCCTATCTGCCTGCGCGCATGTCACCCCAAGAACTCACGGCGGCCGTGCAAGCCATTGTTCTCAGCTTGGGCGCCAAGGGCCCTGGCGACATGGGCAAGGTCATGGGCGCGGTCAAGGCCCAATTGGCCGGCAAGGCCGACATGGGCCAAGTTTCAGCCGCAGTCAAAGCCGCATTGGCCGCTTAACTGCCCGCCACCTTCATGCGATTGATCAGCACCGAACCGGTGGTTTTGGCGCCGTAGTTGTAGGTGTCGGCCCCCACGGCTTGGATGCCCTTGAACATGGTTTTCAAATTGCCAGCGATGGTGATTTCATGAACAGGAAAGGCAATCTGGCCGTTTTCCACCCAATAACCGCTGGCGCCGCGCGAGTAGTCGCCTGTGACGTAGTTCACGCCCGAGCCCATCAACTCAATGACGAACAAACCCGTGCCCAATTTTTGGAGCATGGCCGTCAGGTCGTCGCTGGGCTTGGTCAAGCGCGAGGTGAACGTTAAATTGTGTGAGCCCCCTGCATTGCCAGTGGTTTTCATGCCCAATTTGCGCGCCGAGTAGCTGCTCAAAAAATACCCTTGCACCCGCCCGCCCGAGACCACATGACGGCTTTGCACTTTGACACCCTCGTCGTCAAAAGGTGAGCTGCCCTTGCCGCGCAGGATGTGCGGGTCTTCAAAAATGTCGATGTGCTGGGGAAAAACCAACTTGCCCAATGAGTCCGGCAGGAAACTGCTTTTGCGGTACAAAGCGCCGCCGCTGACCGCTTGAACAAAGCCCCCCAGCAAACCCGCGGCCAGGGGCGACTCGAACAAAACGGGGCATTCGGTCGTGGCAATTTTGCGGCTGCCCAACCGACTCAGAGCACGCTGCGCCGCATAACGCCCGACCGACTCGGGTGAGGCCATCTCGGGGGCGCTGCGCATCGAGGTGAACCACGCATCGCGCTGCATCTCGGCGTGTTTGCCAGGCAAAGCGGCAATCGGCGCGACCGACATGCTGTGGCGCGAACTGGCATAGCCACCCCTGAAACCATGGGTGTGGGCGCTGAAAAAATGGCTTTGCTGCGCCGAGACGCCCGCGCCTTCGCTGTTGGTGATGCGCCGGCTGGTCTGGAGTGCGGCCGCCTCGCAAGCCAGGGCCATTTCAGCGGCCTCCTTGCTGCTGACCGCCCAAGGGTAAAAAAGATCGAGTTCTGGGTGGTGCGTGGCGATGTCGGCCTCGTCTGGCAGACCCGACGTGGGGTCTTCTGCCGTAAACCGCGCAATGTCAAATGCAGCTTGCACCGTTTGGCGAATCGCTGCTTGAGAGAAATCCGAGGTGCTGGCGTTGCCCCGGCGATGGCCCACATAAACGCTCACGCCCAAAGACTTGTCGCGGTTGCGCTCGACGTTTTCCAGCTCACCCTTGCGCACGCTCACACTCAAGCCGCAGCCTTCTGAGGCCTCGGCCCCGGCATCGGTGGCGCCGAGTTTTTTTGCGTGCTTCAAGGCTGCGTCAACCAGGCCCTCAAAGAAGTCCCGGCTGTAACTGAAGCCGTCATGGGCCTTGGCATGCGATGGTGCAGTGGCTTTGGCCAAAAGAGTCGATTTTTTTAAATTCATGGTGGCGGCTATGATACTTGCCGCCCCGCTCTAAAGTATTCAACCCCACAATGTCCCGTAAATTCAAAAAAGGTTATTTCGTTCAAGGTCAATTTGTTGCAGAAGGCAGCGAACTCGACCTTGAGCTCAAACGCGAACTCAAGGGCGGTGACGAGCCCAGCCGAACCGAGCTCAAAAGAGAAAGTGATGAGCTCCAAAAATTGGGTGAAAGCCTGCTTTTGCTGCGCCCAGACTTGATGACCAAACTGGATTTGTCCGAAAAGTTGAGCGACGCCATCGACCAAGCCAAGCACATCACCAATTTTGAAGGCAAGCGCCGTCAAATGCAGTTCATCGGCAAATTGATGCGCAAGCTGGATGAGGCCGAATTGAGCGCTGTTCGAAGCGCTTTGAGCGAACAAAGTCAAGGCAGTGCCGAAGAAACTTTGGCGCTGCATTTGTCTGAGCAATGGCGCGACCGCTTGATCGCAGACGACGCAGCCTGCGGCGAATGGTTGGAAAATTTTCCACAAACCGACACCCAGCAATTGCGCGCGCTGATCCGACAGGCTCGCAAAGACGCGCCGCCTGCCAGCGCTACTGCGATCTCGCAAGGCTTGGCCCCCAGGCAAAGCCGGGCTTACCGAGAGATCTTTCAACTGGTGCGCGCTGAACTGAGCGCCCCACAATGACCGACAACTTGAAAATAACCCCTGCCTACGACGCCATCAAAATTGGCATCGTCTCCATCAGCGATCGGGCCAGCACAGGGGTTTACGAAGACAAGGGCTTGCCCGCCTTGCAGGCTTGGCTCACGCAAGCACTTTGCAACCCGATTGAATTTCAAGCGCGCTTGATCCCTGACGAGAAAGAGCGCATCAGCGCCACCTTGATTGAACTGGTTGACCAAGCTTGCGCATTGATTTTGACCACAGGCGGCACGGGGCCTGCCTTGCGCGACGTCACACCCGAGGCCACACTGGCGGTGGCCGACAAAGAAATGCCCGGCTTTGGCGAGCAAATGCGTCAAATCAGTTTGAAGTTTGTGCCAACCGCCATTTTGTCGCGGCAAGTCGCCGTGATCCGAGGCCAAAGTTTGATCATCAATTTGCCCGGGCAGCCCAAGTCCATTGCAGAAACTTTAGAAGGTCTCAAGGACGATCAAGGCCAACAAATTGTGCACGGCATCTTTGCGGCAGTGCCCTATTGCATTGACTTGATCGGGGGGCCTTATTTGGAAACCCACGAGGCGGTCTGCAAAGCCTTTCGGCCTAAAAGCGCTGTTCGTCCACCCCGCGCTTGAGCCATTTGCTGGAGGCACGGGCTTATTTGCCCACCAATTGGTTCAACCGATCGGCTTCAAAAGTTTCGGTTTTGGCCGCATCGCCAGGCATCTGAACAGTTTGCGCACCCGTCATTTTTTCCAAGGCTTGCCAGAGCATGGCAATTTGGTGCTCTTGGCCAGCCGCGTTGTCGATCAAGCCGCGCAGGGCTTGCGACAAGGGGTCGTCGTTTTGCGTGACACCATAAGCTGAAAACCCCATCTTGGAAGCTGTAGCTTCGCGCTTCACGTCGGCCTGCGCCTCAATGATGCGCGCCGGGTTGCCCACTGCCGTGGCCCCTGCCGGCACAGGCTTGGTGACCACCGCATTGGAGCCAATTTTGGCGCCATCACCCACCAAAAACCCGCCCAACACTTTGGCGCCAGCGCCCACCACCACATCGGCGCCCAAGGTGGGGTGTCGTTTGGCCCCTTTGTACAAAGCAGTGCCGCCCAATGTCACGCCGTGGTAGACCGTGCAACCATCCCCAATGACGGCGGTCTCACCAATCACGATGCCCGTGCCGTGGTCAAAAAAAACGCGCTGACCGATCTGGGCGCCCGGGTGAACTTCAATGCCAGTGAAAAAACGAGAAAAATTTGAAATGAAACGGCCCAACCATTTGAATTCAAAACACCAACACGCATGGGCCAAGCGGTGCATCACCACCGCATGAAAACCAGGGTAACAAGTCACCACCTCCCAAGCGCTGCGTGCAGCGGGGTCGCGGTCCAAAATGCATTGAATGTCTGAGCGTATACGGTTGAACATAGGCTTTCTCTGGAGACACTGAGTCTACCGTTTCAAGTTGGCTGCTTGACTCATCGCTTTGGCAACACCTCTGAGAATGTGGATTTCTTCTGGACTCAAACCAGCCCGGTTAAAAAGCTGATTCAAACGGGGCATGAGTTTTTTGGGGGCCAAGGGGTCTAAAAACCCAATGTCTGTCAATGCGCGCTCCCAATGTGCCAACAAGCCAGCCACCTGCGCCGCGTCGGCCAACTCTGGCGCAGCAGTCGCATCATTCACCGCATAACCACCCAGGGCCAAACGCCATTCGTACGCGATCAACTGCACGGCAGCAGCCAAATTCAAGGAGCCAAACTGGGGGTTGGTGGGAATCGACAAGGCCACATGGCAACGGTAGACGTCCTCGTTTTTCATGCCAAAGCGTTCTGAACCGAACAAAAAAGCCATGGACACATCAGGCACAGTCGGTGCACTGACCCCTAGGTCGGTGCCGGGACAAGCGAGCAATGCGGCACCATCATGGCGTGCCAACAGTTGCTCAAAGTGGTCTCGTGGTGATCGCGTAGGTGGGCCAAAATCACGCGGCGTCATGGCAGTTGCACACAAGTGCATGACCCCGTCCAGCGCTTCATCCAAGGTGTCCACAATGCGGGTGCGATCGAGCACATCGTTGGCCCCACTGGCGCGTTGTATGGTTTCCTCTTTGCGCAGCACATTGGCAAAGCGCGGGGCCACCAGCACCAATTCGTCAAAGCCCATGACTTTCAAAGCTCGCGCGGCGGCCCCGACGTTGCCCGGATGGCTGGTTTCAATCAATATAAAACGGGTTTTCATAGACCTCGATTGTCCCAGTTCTGGCCAACCGAATCCGCCAAGGAGGGCCGTCACAGCCTTGCCGTTTGTTTTCGTGGGAAAATACGCCTTTAACCCCCGTCATCGCACGGGGGCTAGTCTGGCTCTTCAAAATTTATGTCGCCCAATATCCATCCCATGCTCAATGTGGCCATCAAGGCTGCACGCGCCGCAGGCGCCATCATCAACCGCGCCGCGCTGGACGTGGAAGCGGTCCGAATTTCACAAAAACAAGTCAACGACTTTGTGACCGAAGTCGACTTGGCCAGCGAACACGCCATCATTGACACCTTGCTCAGCGCCTACCCGCACCACGGTATTTCGGCAGAAGAGTCCGGCAGCAAGCATGGCGACCCCAACGCAGACCACATCTGGATCATCGACCCGCTGGATGGCACCACCAATTTCATTCACGGCTTTCCCATTTACTGCGTCAGCATTGCGCTGAGCGTGCAAGGCAAAATTGAGCAAGCGGTGGTCTATGATCCATCGCGCAACGATTTGTTCACCGCCACCAAAGGGCGCGGGGCCTACGTCAACGATCGGCGCCTGCGCACCAGCAAACGCACGCAGTTGCACGAGTGCCTGATTTCAACCGGCTTTCCGTTTCGCCCAGGCGACAACTTCAACCAATACCTGCGCATGATGGGCGACGTCATGCAGCGCACTTCGGGCCTGCGCCGCCCGGGCGCTGCGGCGCTGGATTTGGCCTATGTGGCAGCGGGTTTTACCGACGGTTTTTTTGAAACAGGCCTGCAGCCTTGGGACATTGCAGCGGGCTCTTTGCTGGTCACTGAAGCGGGTGGCCTGGTGGGTAACTTCACGGGCGACGCCGACTTTTTAGAACAAAAAGAATGCTTGGCCGGAACGCCAAAAATTTACGGCCAGCTCGTTGGCATTTTGAGCAAGTACAGCAAGTTTGCCAGCGCGGGTGAAAAGGCTGCATTGCAAGATGCAGCATCGCTCGTGGCTTTAGCACCCCCTCAAGATCCAACCTAAGCCATGAAAGCTGCGCTCGACCTGAGTGCCCACACCCCCATGATGCAGCAGTACCTGGGCATCAAGGCGGAGTTTCCCGACACCTTGGTGTTCTACCGCATGGGTGATTTTTACGAATTGTTTTTTGCCGACGCTGAAAAAGCCGCAGGCATGCTCGACATCACCTTGACCCACCGTGGGCAAACGGCAGGCCAACCCATCCCCATGGCGGGCGTGCCTTTTCACTCGGTAGAAACTTACCTGGCGCGTTTGATCAAACTGGGTGAATCGGTGGCCATTTGTGAGCAAATCGGCGATGTAGCCACGAGCAAAGGGCCTGTTGAGCGCAAAGTGCTGCGCGTGGTCACACCTGGCACCTTGACCGATACCGCGCTGCTGTCGGACAAAACCGAATCCATCTTATTGGCCTTGCACACGGGGCCCCGCAACAGCTGCGGGCTGGCATGGGTCAGCGTCACGCAAGGCGTGCTGCACTTGGCCCAATGCAGCCCAGACAAACTGAGCGATTGGCTCGAACGCATCGCCCCCAGTGAGTTGTTGGTCAGTGCCGGGATCACGCCGCGCTTTGAACAAGAACTCAAAACTTTGCGCCTCGGTCAACGAGGCGCGCCGCTGTCTTTGACACTGCGCCCTGATTTTCAATTTGACACAGGCTTGGGTCTTCGCAAATTATTGGCACAACTGCAAGTGGCCAGTTTGGCTGCATGGGAGGCGCAAGATTTGGTCCACGCGCACGCCGCTGCGGCCGCATTGCTGACCTACGCCGAGCACACACAAGGGCGCTCGTTGCCGCATGTGATGCAACTCAAAGTGCAAAAGGCCGACGATTTGATCGACCTGCCCAGCAGCACTCGGCGCAATTTAGAGTTGACGCAAACACTGCGTGGGGAGGATGCTCCCACTTTATTTTCCCTGATCGACACCTGCATGACCGGCATGGGCAGTCGCCAGCTCAAAGACTGGCTGCTCTCACCATCTCGCGCGCGCGACACGGCCATGCTCAGGTTAGAAGCGATTGCGCTATTGAGTCAGAACAGCGGTCAGGCCGCACAAGGCCAGCGCATGTGGGCCCTGCTGCGTGAACAACTCAAGGGGGCAAGCGATGTGGAGCGGATCACAGCGCGCATAGCCCTGCGGCAAGTTCGTCCACGCGAATTGGTAGCGCTTAAAAATGCATTGCGCAAGGCATCCACCTTGTCTCAATCCTTGCACGCAGGGCTGGGCCATTTGCCAGCAGCCCCCTTGTTAGGCGAGATTCACCAAGCCTTGCTGCCTCCTGTGGGCTTGGGTGAAATGCTGCAACAAGCTTTGCAGGAAGAGCCCTCCAATTTGATTCGCGATGGCGGTGTGATGGCCGATGGCCTGGACAGCGAGTTGGACGAATTGCGCGGCATTCAAACCCATTGCGACTCATTTTTACTGGACTTGGAAACCCGCGAAAAAGCCCGCACCGGCATTGCCAACTTGCGCGTGCAATTCAACAAAGTGCATGGCTTTTACATCGAGGTCACGCAGGGTCAACTCGACAAAGTGCCAGACGATTACAGACGCCGGCAAACCCTTAAAAATGCCGAACGATTTATCACACCCGAGCTCAAAGCCTTTGAAGACAAAGCCTTGTCAGCCCAAGAGCGCGCCCTGGCACGTGAAAAATTCTTATACGAAGCCTTGCTCGATGCATTGCAAGCCCACATTCCCGCCTTGAGCCGTTTGGCCCAAGCCATGGCGCAGTTAGACGCCTTGTGTGCTTTGACCGAACGCGCTGTGACTTTGAACTGGTGTGCGCCGCAATTCACTTTAGAGCCTTGCATTGAAATTCGAGGTGGGCGTCACCCGGTGGTGCAAGCGCGCTTGGCTGAAACCTCTGGCGGCAGTTTCATCGCCAACGACTGCTTGCTGCACGGCAAGCAGCGCATGCAAGTCATCACTGGCCCAAACATGGGCGGCAAGTCCACGTACATGCGCCAAGTGGCCTTGATCGTGCTGTTGGCCAGCATCGGCAGCCATGTTCCCGCCAGCAGTTGCCGCTTAGGGCCGATCGACGCCATTCACACCCGCATCGGCGCTGCCGACGATTTGGCCAACGCGCAATCGACCTTCATGCTCGAGATGACCGAGGCTGCCCAAATTTTGCATGCTGCAACGCCCTGCTCTTTGGTGCTCATGGACGAAATTGGCCGCGGCACCTCGACCTTTGACGGACTGGCCTTGGCCAGTGGCATTGCCACGCATTTGCACGACAAAACACAGGCCTTCGCTTTGTTTGCCACGCACTACTTTGAGTTGACAAAGTTTCCTGCTGCGCACCACGCGGCCATGAACATGCATGTCAGCGCGGCCGAGTCTGGCAACACCATTGTGTTTTTGCACGAATTACAAGCTGGCCCAGCCAGCAAAAGTTATGGCGTGCAAGTGGCCCGATTGGCCGGTATACCCACAGGTGTTTTGAACCACGCCAAACACGCCCTGTCGGCCTTGGAAGCGGGCGCCAACGAAAGTCAAGTGCAAGTAGATTTGTTCGCGCCGCCCCCAGCCGACCAGGTTGCAGGGCCATCCCCTCTTGAAGCTGCTTTAGACCAAATGGACCCCGATGCCCTGAGCCCGCGTGAAGCTTTGGAGGCCTTGTACGCCCTGCATCGCTTGATGAAGCGCTCAGCGCACTGAGCACAACCCGATCACCCACAGCAACTGAGAGAGCAGCATGACCTACTGTGTCGCCATCAAAACCCACGCCGGCTTGGTCTTTTTGTCCGACTCACGCACCAATGCGGGCCTGGACATGATCAGCACTTACCGCAAGATGATCATTTATGAAAAGCCTGGCGAGCGTTTCATGGTCTTGCTCTCGGCTGGCAATTTGAGTGTCTCGCAATCGGTCCGGGAAATGCTGCAAGTTGAGAAAATTTCTGACCATGAGGGCAGCGAGCCCATTACCATTTGGAATGCAAAAAGCATGTTTGATGCAGCGCGTGTTTTGGGCGCTGCCGTGCGGCATGTGCACGAGCGTGATGCAACCGCACTCAAAGCCAGTGGCGTTGATTTCAATGTGTCGATGATTTTTGGTGGCCAAATTGCAGGCGAAGGCATGCGGCTTTTTCAAATTTATTCACCCGGCAATTTCATTGAAGCCACCGCTGAGACGCCTTACTTTCAAATCGGCGAATCGAAATACGGAAAGCCGGTACTTGACCGTGTTATCACGCCCGAGACGCCCCTAGACGAAGCGGCCAAATGCGCATTGGTCTCGATGGACTCCACACTCAAGTCGAATTTATCAGTCGGCCTGCCCTTGGACATGGTGGTCTATGAAGTGGGCCGCCTCCAAAGCGACCGAGTGGTCTGCATTGACGAGCACAACCCTTACTTCAACATGCTGCGCGATAATTGGGGGCAAAAATTGCGCGCGATGTTCGACAGTTTGGAAGACCCCGTGTGGGACAGCAAAGCCACCCCCATCCCCTTGCGAACCCACAGCCGCAATCCGCCTTTGAAGAAAATTTCCACGCCCGAAGAAAAATTAATTTAATGACGCCGATTATTTTCTCGCATGGCAACAGCTTCCCAGCCAGCACCTACCGCGTCGTTCTCGAGAGTTTGAGAAACCGCGGATTTCATGTCAGTGCGATCGAAAAATTAGGCCACAACCCGGCCTACCCCGTGACCAGCAATTGGCCACACTTGGTGCAGGAATTGGCTGATTTTGCGACCCAACAAATGGCGCAAACTGGGGCCCCGGCTTTCCTGGTGGGTCATTCCTTGGGCGGCATGCTCAGTTTGATGTGTGCGGCCAAGCACCCCCGTTTGGCACGTGGCGTTTTGTTATTGGACTCGCCCATCGTGACGGGTTGGCGCGCTGGAGCGCTCAACCTGGCCAAGAAAACGCAGTGGATTGGTTCGGTCAGCCCAGGACGCCTGAGCCGCACCCGGCGCCAGCATTGGCCCGATGTGCAAGCGGTGTATGACCACTTTCGCCATAAACGCGCATTTGCACATTGGCAAGACGAGGTGCTACAAGACTATGCCGCGCACGGAACGCTTGAGGAAAACGGCGCACGGGTGTTGAGCTTTGACCGCGCGATTGAAACTGCCATCTACAACACACTGCCACACAACATGTCAGCCATGATCAAAAAGCACCCTGTGAAATGCCCTGTGGCCTTCATTGGCGGCACGCATTCACGCGAGATGCGCTTGGTCGGCATGGAGATGACGCATCAAATGAGCAAAGGCCGCGTGATGATGCTGGACGGCTCTCACTTGTTTCCCATGGAAAAGCCTGAAGCCACAGCAGCCGCCATGGAGGCGGCTTTGCGCAACCTCATGCCTTGAGGCAGTTTCTCAAGGCGCCCAAGTCACGGTGCCGTTCCAAGCGGTGGCCAAAACCACCAAACCAAAGGCGATGCGGTACCAAGCGAACACCTCAAAGCTGTGACTGGCGATGTACTTGAGCAACCAACGCACGCAAACCCAGGCGCTGATGAACGAGACCCCTAAGCCCACAGCAAACATCGGCAGATCGGCCAGCGACAACAAGGCCCGCTCTTTGTACAAACTGTATGCACCAGCACCAATCAAAGTGGGGATGGCCAAGAAAAAAGAAAAGTCAGTGGCGGCTTTTCGTGACAAACCCAGCAACATGCCACCAATGATGGTGGCACCACTGCGACTGGTGCCAGGCACCATGGCCAAGCACTGAATCAGGCCGACCATCAATGCATCACGCCCGCGCATGTCCTCCACCACACGAATTCGCACACTGCTGGGGGGTCTGCGCTCAGCCCACAAAATAATCACTCCCCCTACAATGAAGGTGCTGGCCACAACCCAAGGCGTGAACAAATAGGCTTTGATCAGTTTGCCAAACAACAGGCCGAGCACCACGGCCGGCAAAAAGCCAATGAACACATTGAACACCAATCTTTGCGCTTCACGCTGGTACGGCAAAGCCTTGACGGTGTCCCGGATTTTTTGCCAATAGACCAAGATCACAGCAAAAATGGCCCCAGTTTGAATGGCAATATCAAAGACCTTGCCCTTTTCATCGTCAAAGCCCAGCAATGCACCCGCCAAAATCAAATGGCCAGTCGACGAGATGGGTAAAAATTCAGTCAACCCCTCCACCACGCCCATGATGGCCGCTTTGGTCAGCAACAAGGTATCCACCGGCACTCCTTAAAACTGTTGAATTATCCCTCAGGCCAACACAATTTAACGCCACTTGCAAACTACTTGGCCGCCAGCGCCTAAAATCAAGCCATGAGCTCAGCCACCGAAAAAGAATCGCCCAAGGTCAGCAATTTTTTGCGCCAAATCATTGAGTCTGATTTAGCCCATGGCACTTATGCCCAGCGCCACTGGGCTGGCAGCCCCGGGGACGCTGCGCACCACGCGCAAGGCCCTTTGGACACCGCCAAAATTCGCACCCGATTCCCGCCCGAGCCCAATGGCTATTTACACATTGGGCATGCCAAAAGCATTTTTTTGAATTTTGGTTTGGCGCGCGATTACGGCGGCGTTTGCCATCTGCGTTTTGACGACACCAACCCGGAAAAAGAAGACACAGAATTCGTCAACGCCATCTTGGATGTGGTCAAGTGGTTAGGCTTTGATTGGGCGACCAACGGCAGCTCTCACCTGTACCAAGCCAGTGATTATTTTGATTTCATGTACCAGGCTGCAGAACATCTGATTCAAACTGGCCATGCCTATGTGGACGAGCAATCTGCAGAACAAATGAAAGCCCACCGCGGCGACTTCAACACACCGGGCCAAGACAGCCCGTTTCGCGGCCGAACTTGCGAAGAAAATTTACTGCGTTTTCGCGCCATGCGGCAAGGCGAGGTGCCCGATGGCGCTGCGGTTCTCAGAGCCAAAATTGACATGGCATCGCCCAACATCAACCTGCGCGACCCGGCCATCTACCGCATTCGCACTGCGACCCACCACCACACGGGCGACCGCTGGCGCATCTACCCGATGTACACCTTTGCCCACCCGATTGAAGATGCACTCGAGCAAATCACACACAGCATTTGCACGCTTGAATTTGAAGACCAGCGCCCGTTCTACGACTGGCTGTTGGCACGTTTGTCTGAAGACAGCACTTTGCCAGATGGCCGCATTTTGAAGGCTTTGCTGGCCAGCCCCAACCCCAAACAATATGAGTTTGCACGCTTGAACTTGACCTATGTGGTCACCAGCAAACGCAAGTTGGCACAACTGGTCAGCCTTGGCAAAGTCATGGGCTGGGACGACCCGCGCATGCCCACGCTGGTGGGGCTTCGCAGAAGAGGCTATACCCCCGAGAGCCTGCAACTTTTTGCCGAGCGCATTGGCGTGACCAAGAGCGACAGCTGGATCGACTACAGCAGCTTAGAGGGCTGCTTGCGAGACGATCTGGACCCCAAGGCGGCACGCGCCATGGCAGTTTTAGACCCAGTGCCCTTGGTCATCACCAACTGGGATGCTCTGATGGGCGCAGGCAGCACCGATGCTTGCCACGCCCCCGTCCACCCCCACCACCCCGAGCGAGGCCAGCGTCATTTTCAATTTAGCAAAACTGTTTGGATTGAACGCGGCGACTACGAAGACACGCCGCCCAAGGGTTTTTTCCGCTTGTACCCGAGCAACAAAGTACGCTTGAAGTATGGCCATGTGATTGAATGCACCGGCGCCTCGCACGATGCCAGTGGCCGCGTGACCGAAGTGCAAGCCCAGTTGATTCCAGACACAAAAAGTGGCACGCCGGGCTCGGACAGCGTCAAAGTCAAAGGCGTGATCACCTGGGTTGGCAGCACCGACGCACTGCAAGCGCAAGTGCGCTTGTACGACCGCTTGTTCAGCTTGGCGCAACCCGATGCAGGTGGCAAAGACTTCATAGACAGCCTGAACCCTCAAAGCCTCCAAAGCGTCACCGCCTATGTTGAGCCCAGCTTGGCACAAAGCCAGCCAGACGCCAAATTTCAATTTGAGCGCCACGGCTATTTTGTTGCCGATCGAGTCGAGCACAACGAAGGCAACTTGGTGTTTAACCGAAGCGCCAGCCTGAAAGACACCTGGGCCAAATAAACGGCCTCAAGCGGCCTTCTACTGCCCTTCTAGGCCATCTAGGCCATCTAGGCCCCTAGGCTGGCAGAAAACAAGCCCAAGACGCACAGAAGCCCCACCAACCACGCCAGGGAGCGCAAACTGGCCCAATCGCTCAGATAGCAAGCAATGTAGGCCACGCGCGCCAACACGAAAACGCCGGCATACAGGTCAATTCGGCTTTGAGCGACTTGTGCGTAGTTGGCAAACAAAACAGCTGCCGCAAAAAATGGAAAAGCCTCAAAGCTGTTGGCCTGCGCCGCGTTGGCCCGGGCCCGATAGCCCGTCAAATGCGACAACCATTCGCGCGGATTGTGGTTGTCGTAATTTTTAAGACCTGCCTTGGCAATGCCTGCACACACCACGGGCAATAAACCGGCCACCAAAACGGAAGCAATTGAGATATTCATGTGAAAGTTGCTTTCAATGATAGAAAAAAATCAAACAATTTTGACGCTGAGATTAGGCAACTTGTCGATGTGCATTTCAATCACATCACCACGCACCACGGGGCCCACATTCTCGGGGGTGCCTGAATAAATGATATCGCCCGGAAAAAGTTCACAAGCCTCAGACAATTTACTGATTTGCTCGGCCACTGACCAGATCATATTTTTCAAATTGGAGTTTTGTTTGATTTGGCCGTTGACTTTCAGCCAGATCGCGCCCTCGGTGAAATGCCCAATAGAGTCGACTTTGTGCAATGCACCCATTGGGGCTGACATGTCAAAACTCTTGCCAATCTCCCAAGGTTTTCTTTCATTTTTCATAAGGTCTTGCAAGTCACGACGCGTCATGTCCAAGCCCAGCGTGTAACCCCAAACCATCTGTAGCGCTTGGTTGATGGGGATGTTTCGCCCCCCTTTGCCCAGTGCCGCAACCAATTCAGCTTCGTAGCTGTACTGCTTGGTCAAGGGCGGGTAGGGGTGATCGGCCACGGTGCCCGCGGGCACAAACTGAACCGCATCGGTTGGCTTTTGGAAAAAAAACGGCGGCTCACGGTTGGGGTCTGAGCCCATTTCTCGCGCATGGGCCGCATAGTTGCGACCGATGCAATAAATTCGCCTGACAGGGAACATTTGATCAGAGCCCACCACAGGGATATAGACTTGGGGCACTTCAAACGGTGTTTTGACCTTTTGCTGTGCTACGCCGGGGGTGGCGCAGCCAATCAGCGCGCCAGTCGAGACCAAGGCTGAGCTTTGGAAAAAATTTCGACGGTCCATTTTGTCTCCTGAAAAAATCTTTTTTAAGTATGCATGAAGCTTTCATTTCGGGCATTGGCATTATCCCGGGTCCAGTCACTTAGAATTTGGGCTTAACTCGGTTCCGTTTAGGGAATGTTCATGTCTTTGCTTTCGATTCGCGCCTCTTTGCTTGCTCTTGCCGCCAGTGTGCTCTTGGCCGCCTGCGGAGGCAGTTCCTCCAACCTGCCAGCGCCTCCTGTGGGCGGTTTGAGTTTGACTCCCGGGGACAGCCAAGTCACTGTCAGTTGGCAATCGGAGCCTGGCGTCGAATATTGGATTTTTGCAGCGCCTGGCAGCAACTTGAGTCTCTCCAATTGGCTGGCCACAGCGGGCTCGACCTACCGGCTCAAAGTCACATCACCCTATGTGATGACAGGTTTTAGCAACGGCCTGACATATTCATTCTTCATGACGGCGCGTGTCAATGGCGGCCCAGGCGGAGAGGCCACCCCCACGGTTTCGACCACCCCTCGCCTGTCTGGCACCGAATGGAGCGCTGGAAGCCGATTGAGCACAGGCACGCGCACTGGCCTGACGTTTGGAACCTTTGTTGATACCGCCACCAACACCGTTAAATCCTTGTACCTGAGCGTGGGCAATGCCGGCAGCCTTTATAAAGCGCCTGATATCAACAATTGGACGGCTGTCACCCCCCTGGTCAGCTCAGACCTGTACGCCGCGGGTTTTGGTTTCGCTAAATTCATGGCGGCTGGCGCAGCTGGCAAAGTGATTTACAGCGCAGATGCACAAACATGGACACAAGCCACCAGCATCACGAGCGAAAACTTGAATGCCATCAGCACCAACGGCAGCATTGCTGTGGCTGTGGGCAACAACGGCAGCATCATCAAGTCTACAGATGGCATCACTTGGACCTTAGCCGCCACGGTGCCAAGCAGCGCACATTTGTATGGGCTTGCCTACACGGTGGCTGGCACTTGGGTTGCGGTAGGCGCAGGGGGCACTTTATTGACGAGTTACGACGGCAGCAATTGGGCCTTGCAAACCACGGGCAGCACCGCCAACTTAAAAGCTGTCAACGCACTGGTCACCATGGTCGGTACCGCCGCTGGCTACACCTATGTGGCAGTGGGCGAACAGGGAACTGTTTTGACCAGCAATGACGCCGTCAAGTGGACCGCGCAAAGCGCCAACACCTCTGCAGATTTGAACGACATGCTGGCCATCAACCAATTTATTGCGGTGGGCTCAGGCGGCACCGTGATCACCAGCGTGGACGGCATCACTTGGACCCAGCAAACCAGCAACAGCACCGGCAATTTAACCAAAATGCTACGCGCTGAAAATCAGTACTTGGTTGTCGACAACACGGGCGCCACGATCAACTCACACTGAGGATCAACCCTCAATTTGCAATTCTTGAATTTTTCGGGTGATGGTGTTGCGACCAATGCCCAACTTCATGGCCGCTTCAATGCGGCGCCCACGCGTGGTGGCCAAGGCCGCTTGAATCAGCAGTGTTTCAAAGCGCCGGGTCAAAACGTCCCACACATCTTGCCGCTCTGTGCCCAGCAGTTGCAGGGCCTCGACTTCCAAGGCGCTCTCCCAGCCCGGATTGGGACCTAAATTGATCCACGGGCTGGCTTTTTCTGGTGCACAGACACCAGAGCTTGGCGTCGTCGAATGCATCTCTGAGGTGTGAGGCCCTTCTGGCGCTGTCTGCACGGCGGCCTGCGGTGCAGTCGCTGGCGCATGCGACGCTGAGAAGGACATCACTTCAGGCGGAAGATCCTTGGACTCAATGACTTGCGCTGGCGCCATCACGGTCAACCAATGGCAAATATTTTCCAATTGGCGCACATTGCCAGGAAAATTAAATTGCCCCAGAACTTCCAAAGCATGTTCAGAAATGCGCTTGGGGTCGACCCCCAATTGATGTGCACTTTGCAGCAAAAAGTGTCGCGTTAGCATGGAGATGTCTTCGCGCCTTTCACGCAAAGCGGGCAAACGCAAACGAATCACATTCAAGCGGTGGTACAGATCTTCCCTGAATGCGCCTTCTTTGACGCGCTGCTCCAAATCTTGGTGCGTTGCAGCAATCACGCGCACATTGGCTTTGACAGCACTGTGCCCACCAACTCGGTAGAAATGACCATCTGACAAAACACGCAGCAACCGGGTCTGCAAATCAAATGGCATATCGCCGATTTCATCCAAAAACAAAGTGCCACCTTCGGCTTGCTCAAAGCGGCCGCGCCGCGAGCTTTGCGCACCTGTGAATGCGCCGCGCTCATGGCCAAACAATTCGCTTTCGAGCAAGTCTTTGGGAATGGCCGCTGTGTTGATGGCCACAAAAGGGCCGCCCGCACGCGTAGAGTGTTTGTGCAAGGCGCGAGCCACCAACTCTTTGCCAGAACCTGACTCGCCAGTGATCATGACCGTCACGTTGCTTTGCGACAAGCGGCCGATGGCCCTGAAAACATCCTGCATGGCCGGTGCTTGCCCCAGCATCTCGGGCGACGCGAGCATGTTCTCTTCGGCCACTTCTTCGCGTTGACTCTCCTCCAAGGCACGGCGAATCAACTCAATGGCCTTGGGCAAATCAAAGGGCTTGGGCAAGTACTCAAATGCACCATTTTGAAAGGCTGAGACGGCGCTGTCCAAATCGGAGTAGGCCGTCATGATGATGACTGGCAGTCCGGGCAGTTTTTGTTTCACCTGCGTCAACAAATCCAAGCCCGAGCCGCCAGGCATGCGAATGTCACTGACCAAGACCCGAGGGCCTTCACGGCCTTCTTCGGATGCCAGCGCTGCGAGCACTTCACGTGGGTTGGTGAAACTGCGTGTGGTCAAACCCTCGCGCAGCAGCGCCTTCTCCAAAACGAAGCGAATCGATTGGTCATCGTCTACGATCCAAATTGGCTTCATGGGACTTAACTTTCTCTGATCACTCAGGGCAAGGGAATCAAAATTTTGAAATTAGTCAATCCAGGCACACTGTCACACTCGATCGATCCATGGTGCTGCTGAACAAAGGTTTGCGCCAGCGTCAGGCCCAGGCCAGACCCCCCTTCCCTGCCCGAGATCAAGGGCAAGAAAATTCGGTCTTTGATCGAGTCAGGAACACCAGGCCCGTTGTCCATCACATGCAATTCCAATGCCAGTCGGTAACGCTGTTTGCCAAAGGTCACTTGCCGTGCTGACCGACTTTTCAGTGTGAGCACCGCATCGCCCGTGACAATGCGCTGCGCCAATGCTTGAGCCGCGTTGTGTGCAATGTTTAAAACGACTTGAATCAGTTGCTCGCGGTCTCCGCGAAACTCAGGGATCGATGTGTCGTAGTCACGCACCACCGACAGGCCCCGAGGAAACTCAGCCAGGATCAGCGAGCGCACCCGCTCAAAGACCTCGTGAATGTTCACATCACCCACCACATGCGGGCGCCTGTGCGGCGCCAGCAAGCGGTCGACCAAGATTTGCAGTCGGTCTGCCTCGCGGATGATGACTTGGGTGTACTCGGTCAACTCCTTGGCCTGGATTTCCATCTCGAGCAATTGAGCCGCCCCGCGAATGCCGCCCAAGGGGTTTTTGATTTCATGGGCCAAGTTGCGAATCAACTCTTTGTTGGCTTGGGCTTGGTCTAACAAACGCTCTTCACGGTCTTGCTTGGTTTGCTGCTCGATCGGCAACATTTCAACGATGGCTTCTCCAGCGCGGTCAGTTTGGGCCACGATCACATGCACAGGCAATGCGTCTTGCAGGTGGGTGCGGCGCAATACAGCGTCGTAGCGCAAGGCGCCAAATTCATTGTTTCGAACGCCCTTGAGCGCATGCTGCAAGGGCAAAGGGTCGGCAAAGTAGTCGTCTAACGAAAGGCCTTCAAGGCTGCGGCGAGACTGGCCAATCACATCCTCTAGCGCGGCATTGGAAAATATCAAAAGACCTTGCGCATTCAGCACCGCCACGGGAGTGGCCAGCAAGTCCAGGGCATGAAAACGCAGCAGCGCTGACTCAAGCTTGGCATTCATCTGCAGCCCTCATTTCACGGCCACGGGGGCATCGCTGTAGCGCGACAACTCCCGCTGCAAGGCCAGCATGTCGCGCTCAGAGCGTTGCATATTGGATTGGAGTTCATTCACACGGGCCAAGTACTTGGCGTGATTTTTGGCTTCACCATCCAAGGGCGTGGGCTGTCCTTGATTGAAATCTTGCACCAATTTCGCATGTTTTTCTTTGGCTTTTAGCCACTCATCCTCCAAGATGGCGCGCGCCTGGAATCGGCGCTGTTTTTGCTCCTCAGACAAAGGCGCTGGCAGCGCTGCGTTGGGCCTGGCTTGCTCGCTTGGTTTTTTGAGCAGTGGAGGGCCCTCAATTTGCGTGTAATTGGGCAGCGTCATGCGCTCACAAACTTGGCCTGGCGCAGGCAAATTGGTGAGCTCTTGTCCGCAGCGAAAAACAGCCGCTTGGGGCCACGCCCAAGGGCTCCAAAATAACCCGCCCAACAGCAAAGCGCGCCAGCCCATCAAGCTTGGCTGGCGGGTTTTTCTGCTTCGGCGCAGGCTCACTGCAGAGGCACTGACTGGGTTCATTTTTCCAATTCGCTGATCAAAAAAAAGGACAGCGCGAGCCGTCCTTTTCGGTCGGGCTCATGGGGCCCTGCTGCTGTGCTTTACAGCGAGTAGTACATCTCGTATTCGATCGGGTGCACGGCTTGACGGAAACGTGTGACCTCGCCCATTTTGAGTTCGATGTAAGCATCGATCATGGAGTCGGTGTACACGCCGCCTTTGGTCAAGAAGGCCCGGTCTTTGTCCAGATAATCCAGCGCTTGGTCCAAGCTGTGGCAAACGGTTGGCACCAATGCGTCCTCTTCGGGAGGCAAATGGTACAAATCTTTGGTGGCAGCTTCGCCAGGATGGATCTTGTTTTCGATACCGTCCAAGCCCGCCATCATCAGCGCGGAGAAGCACAGATAAGGATTGGCCATGGGGTCAGGGAAACGCGCTTCAATGCGGCGGCCTTTGTCAGACGCCACGTGTGGAATGCGGATCGAAGCAGAGCGATTGCGGCTGGAGTAAGCCAACTTCACGGGCGCTTCAAAACCTGGCACCAAACGCTTGTAGCTGTTGGTGGTGGGGTTGGTGATGGCGTTCAAAGCACGAGCGTGTTTGATGATGCCGCCAATGTAGTACAGCGCAAAATCAGACAAGCCTGCGTAGCCATTGCCTGCGAACAAGTTTTTGCCGTCTTTCCAGATGGACTGGTGAACGTGCATGCCCGAGCCGTTGTCGCCAACCAAAGGCTTGGGCATGAAGGTGGCTGTCTTGCCGTAGGCATTGGCCACATTCCACACCACATATTTCAGTGTTTGGGTCCAGTCAGCGCGCTCAACCAAAGTGCTAAAGCGTGTGCCAATTTCGTTTTGGCCAGCGCCTGCCACTTCGTGGTGGAACACCTCCACAGGGATGCCCATGGATTCCAAAATCATGACCATTTCAGCGCGAATGTCTTGCGTGCTGTCAACGGGCGGCACGGGGAAGTAGCCACCTTTGACCGTTGGGCGGTGACCGCGGTTGCCACCTTCCATTTTCTTGGCGCTGTTCCAAGGGGCTTCGTAATCGTCGACCTTGAAGAAGGTGCCTGACATGTCACTGCCAAAGCGGACGTCGTCAAACAAGAAGAACTCAGGCTCGGGCCCGAAATAGGCTGTGTCGCCCAAGCCGGAGGCCTTCAAATAGGCTTCAGCGCGCTTGGCGATAGAGCGGGGATCGCGATCATAGGCTTTGCCGTCACCGGGCTCCAAAACGTCGCAGCTCAGGATCAAGGTGGTCTCTTCAAAGAAGGGGTCCAAATTGGCTGTATTGGGGTCGGGCATCAAGAGCATGTCGGAGGCTTCAATGCCTTTCCAACCGCCAATGGAGGAGCCGTCAAAGGCATGACCATCGGAGAACTTGGCTTCGTCAAAATGCGAAACAGGCACGGAAACGTGCTGCTCTTTGCCTCGGGTGTCGGTGAAACGGAAGTCAACAAATTTGACTTCATTCTCTTTCACCATCTTCATCACGTCTGCGACGGTCTTTGCCATCAGAATCTCCTATTGGGATGGGTATTGATTGATCGGTATTGTCTGGATTGCAGTTTCTGTGCCATGTTCATAGCGCTGGTTGCAAACCAAGCCCTCTATTGTGCCCCGAGTGGCATTAGCGCTAGGAGGCTATGCCAAGGTATTTTTCTCCGATTTCAATGCACCGTTAAGTCGCATTATCGCACCATATTGGTGCTTTAGACATTAACGCACCATTTCGGGGCCAAATTCGAGTTTAAACGCCTTTAAGCCATCTTTCAGATCGGCATAAGCCTGGTCTGCAAGGCCTGGCTCACCCTTGACACCGAGTTCTATGTGGCGACCCCACTGTGGATGGTCGACGCTGGGCAGGCTGAAGACCTTGACGCCGGCGTGGGCCGCCTCAATGGCCTCCATCAAGGGGGTCAAAGTAGCCTCCATGGCGCCAAAAACGATGATGGATTTTTCAACGCGCGCAGGTGCTGCGCCCCAGTGCAGACAAAAATCATCGAGCACGGCCTCCATCATGGGCCAGGCCATGACGGGAAAGCCAGGAACAAAGTGAACCCGACCTTGCCCCGCACCAGCACAACTGAAGCCGGGAATCTTGTTGTAGGGGTTCAGGATGATGCTTGCACCCTGGGGGAAAGTGCCCATGTTCAGTCGGTGCAGGTTGTCGTGCCGCTCTGGTTCAAAAGCCACGCCTTGCTCTTGAGCTGTGTCGCGCATGCGTTCATGAATCAATGCTTTGGCTTGCGGGTGCAATGCCAGCGGCACACCCAGCGCCTTGGCAGCGCACTGGCGCGTGTGATCGTCTGGCGTAGCGCCAATGCCCCCGCAAGACACCAGCACATGGCCTGAGGTGAAGGCTCTTTGCAACACTTGCGTGATGCGCTCTGGCGAATCGCCGACATATTCGGCATAAGCCAATTGCAAGCCGCGAGCGCTTAACAATTCAATGAATTTAGGCAGGTGTTTGTCTGTGCGTTTGCCAGACAAAATTTCATCGCCGATGATGATCAAGCCCAAATCAGGCATTGCATTTTTTTTCATAGGACCAGGGGCTCCGTGGTTTCGACAGGGGGGCTTTGCATGTCCAAAGGCTCATTTCTCAAGTCATTCAGTGCGTCGAGCAAAAAATGCGCGAACCACAAAGCCGAAAAAGCAAAGACCAAGGTGTAGATCCAAACCGCAATCGGAATAAGAACCACAAAGGCAGCGGCAAACAATGCTCCCGAGGCCCAAATCAAACTGGGCGCAGCGCCCATCATGCCAGTCAATACACCCATGCCCAAGAGCGTGAACCTGTAGCGGCGCAACAGTTCCAAACGTTCTTCACGCAGCGCATGCTCGGCCAGCACATCAAACGCCATCACACGGTAAGTCAACCAACCCCAAATCAAGGCGGGCAGCAGCATGGCCAGCGGGGGCACCCACCACATCGGCAAGGTCAAGATCAATACCAACAGCGCCAGCAGCGCCGAGGCAAGCGACCAGATCACACCTTGCAGCGTGGAGCCGCCGTGCTTGCGCTGAAGATCGGGAAAGCGTCTTTGCGCGACCAAATTCACAAGCGCTGGCGTCATCATGAAAGACACCGCCAGCAGCGCCATGACCACCACCAAGGGCGTGATGCTGAAGATCACCACCAAGGGCGCCACCACCGATTTCAAATTGCGCAGCCCCACGTAATCGAGCCAACCCCAGGCCCAAGACCAAAGGCTGTTGGCTTCGAGCAAACTGCGCACCCACTGCAGCGCTGCCTCCCAATACAAGAACCCCAAGCCCAACACGGTGATGGCCATCAAAATCAAGGGCAAGAGCGATAGCAGCACCACTTTGGGATGCACACAATAGGCGGTTGCTCGCCAAAAAGAGTCAAGCCATCTTTTCATGATTGAAACAACCTTTGAAGGCCTCGTTTTTGTTGCGCCCAAAATCCGCGGCCGTAATCTCGGCCTTGCTCGACCTGATCGCGCACGCCGGTGGGGTCGTAGCGATTTTGAAAACTGGCTGTTTTGAAAAGCATGTCCCAGCACGGCAACAAGACGCCAAAATTGTGGCCGCCCAAAGTGTGGGGGCCTTGCGTTTCGTGGCCCACTCCGATGCTGTGGTGCAAGCGGTGAAAGCGCGGGCTGACCCACAAGCGATCACCCCAGAAACCAAAGCTGCACTTGAAATTGGCATGCTGCAAGCTCTCGCTCAATTGACTCAGTGCCACCAATGCCACGAATTGGCCTGGCCCGACCCCAATCAACAAGGCCAGCATTGACAGCAGCAAAGTGGTGACCACATCGTCGAGCACATGATTGCGATTGTCACTCCACATGGTCATTTGACGCTGAGAGTGATGCAGTGAATGCAAAGCCCACCACGCATTGGAGCCGTGCTGCGCGCGGTGCACCCAGTAGTTCGCGAAGTCAAACACAATCAAGTACAAAATAAAACTGAAAACTGCGCCGTCGCTCACGCCGGGCCACAGTGCGTCCAAATGAAAAGTTGGAAAACCCTCTGCGCGAAGGTTTCCAAAAATCGATTCCAAAATATTTTCGAAACTGAAAAACATCATCAGCTTGAACAGGCCTAATCGGTGAATCAATGTGTACAACACATCCACCTTGACGGCTTGGGCATCTTGCACCGGCTCGACCGGGCGCCAACGTTCTAGGGGGCCAATGACCAGCACCAACACCAGCACTTGCAACAAACCCACCAGCAGCCAACCGGTGCCATCGTAGGCCTTGTCCAGCAAATTACCAGCGCCCCAAGCAAAGGCCAAGGGCTGCACCACCGATTCAAAAAAACTCAGTTGCACCCACACATAAGCATCCACCAAACTGTCGAACAAGTTCATGGTTGGCGCGCCCCTTGTGTCAAAGCGGGCTGAGGGTTGGCCTGAGATTTGAACCATGCTTGGTAATCGGGGTGATCACGCAAACTGGCGAAACAAAAACCCTTGGCTTTCAGGCCAATGATCAGGGGCTCTAAAACGCTTGGCGCCCAGGGCTCTTGGCGTGACCAAATGCCCAGATGAGCCATCAAAATATCGCCGCTTCGAATATTTTTCAAAGCACTTTGCAAGAGTTGCTCGTTGCTGTGCGTTTGACTGGAGAGTTCATCGCCTAAAAACCCCGCTGGCGCCCAGGCCACATGCGCAAAGCCACACGCGCGCGCGGCTTGCAAAAGGGCTGGCGAAGTTTTACCGCCAGGCGCTCTGAACAAGGGCAAACTGGGCTGGCCCGTCATGACTTGAAGGCGGTTTGCGGCTTGGCGCAAGTTGGCACAGTATTGATCGGCAGTCCAGCTGAGGTTTTGCCCGGCCTGCGCGCCCGCGCTGGGGCGGATTTTGAAGCTGGCAGGGCCTGCGTCTGCGCGCCAATAGGCATGGTCATAGGTATGCGAGGCAAAGCTGTGTCCTTCGGCTGCGCGGGCTCGCCACCACGGGGCCCAGTGTTCGCCCAAAGAGCCATCACCGGTTTGGGTTTTTTCATGCGCCGCGAAAAATGTGACAGGCACTTGCTGCTGCTTTAAAACTTGCGCAATCAAAGGGGCCACCGCCATGTGCCCAGTGTCAAAGGTCAAGTAAATCGGCTGCTTGCACGCAGCCCATGCAGGGGGCGCGGCAATGCACAGCGCAATCAAAATGCGGTCAAAGAGAAATCTAAAAATCAACACTGGCAACCTTCATGAATGCACCCAGATCACGCACAGCACGGACTTTCAACAAAGGGAAAGAACAGGCTCAAGTGTACTGTTGAAGAAATGCCCTGCTGCTGTGCGGGTCTGCACCTTTGCGAGTCTGGCCAGTGATGCCAAAATGCGTCTTCATGAATTCACATCAAAGCTTACGCGTTTTAGGCGTGTCATTGGAAATTCAGCACATTGCTGGGCCGCCCCACAACCGCCTTCCGGTCTGTGTGTTTTTGCACGAGGGTCTGGGCAGTGTGGCACTTTGGAAGGAGTGGCCGCAGCAAGTCTGCGGCATGCTAGGCTGTGCTGGACTGGTTTATTCCCGCCAAGGCTACGGCCAATCAGCCTGTGTGCCCCACGTTCGCGCAGAAACCACCATGACCCCCCAAGGCTTGCGGCAAGGCCGACTGCAACCGGACTACTTGCACCAAGAGGCACTGGAAGTTTTGCCGGCCCTGCTGCAGCTGTGCGGCATTCAACAGCCCTTGCTGATCGGTCACTCCGATGGTGCCAGCATTGCCTTGATCCATGCCAGCCAAAGGCCTGTTGCCGCATGTGTGGTGCTGGCCCCGCATGTCATGGTGGAGTCGATTGCTTTGCAAGCCATCGGCCAAGCGCGCGACAACTATGCCGCCTTGAAACCACGCCTGAGTGCCTTTCACAAAGATGTGGACTGCGCCTTTTGGCAATGGAACGATGTGTGGCTCAGCCAAGGCTTTCGCAGTTTTGACATTCGGCCTTTGCTGCACGGCATTCAAGCACCGCTGCTGGCCATTCAAGGGCACGACGACCCTTACGGCACGATGGCACAAATTGACGACATTGCCCAGCACGTGCCGCAGGCCCAGTTACTCAAACTGCCTGACTGCGGGCACAGCCCGCATCGTGATCAACCCAGCGCGGTGTTAGAAGCCTTGAAGTATTTTTCCAAATCACTGGGTGACAACCAGCGCCACTGACCTGGCGCCAAGTCTTGCGGCAATTGCAAATTTCCAATGGCGCTGCGGTGCAGGCCTTCAACGCGGTTGCCCACAGCGGCCAGCATGCGTTTGACTTGGTGGTATTTGCCCTCGGTCAAAGTCAGGCGCAAGTGCGTTGACTCAACGCGCTCGCATGCGGCTGCCTTGACCGGTTTGGGGCTGTCATCGAGCACCACACCGGCCAATAAATTGGCAATTTGATCGTCGCTGATCTCATGCTTGGTGGTGACCTCGTAGACCTTGGGCACGTGGTGCTTGGGAGAGCTCATGCGGTGGATGAACTTGCCATCGTCCGTCAACAAGAGCAAGCCGGTGGTGTCTTGGTCTAAGCGCCCTACCGCTTGAACGCCTTGTACCGCTGCTTTTTGGGGGCGAGTGCGCAAGGGGCTTGGCAGCAAGGTGTAGATACTGGGCCAGGTCGATGGCTTTTGCGAACACTCGGTGCCTGCAGGTTTGTGCAGCATCAAATAGGCACGTTCTTGGTACGGCCACTCTTGGCCTTGCACTTTGAACACCAAGCCCTCTGGCTCAAACAGGCTACCCGGGTCGCTTTGCTCTTGGCCTGCCACCCAGACATAGCCTTGCTGCACCAAGCCGGCGCACACCCGGCGTGTGCCAAAGCCTTGACTGAAAAGAATATCTTCCAGGCGCAAAGGCTTCATGCCGCGAACTTTCTTTGTCGCAGCCTGCGATTATTTGAGCGCCTTGAAACGCACGCGTTTGGGTTTGGCACCCTCTTCTCCCAAGCGCCTTTTTTTGTCGGCTTCGTACTCTTGGTAGTTGCCATCAAAAAAGACCCATTGGCTGTCGCCTTCAGCAGCCAAAATGTGCGTGGCAATGCGGTCTAAGAACCAGCGGTCATGGCTGATCACCATGACAGAGCCGGCAAATTCAAGCAAGGCGTCTTCCAAGGCCCGCAAGGTCTCCACGTCCAAGTCGTTGGAGGGCTCGTCCAGCAGCAAGACGTTGCCGCCCTCAATCAAAGTTTTGGCCAAATGCAGACGGCCGCGCTCGCCGCCAGACAGCATGCCAACTTTCTTTTGTTGGTCGCCGCCGTTGAAATTAAAGCGGCCGCAATAGGCACGGCTGGGCATTTGGAATTTGCCCACGTTGATGATGTCCAAGCCGCCTGAGACATCTTCCCAAACGGTTTTTTCATTGGACAAGTCGTCGCGATTTTGGTCGACAAAAGCCATCTTCACAGTTTGGCCAATTTTCACCGTGCCGCTGTCTGCTTTTTCTTTGCCCGAGATTAATTTGAACAAGGTTGACTTGCCCGCTCCATTGGGGCCAATGATGCCCACAATGGCGCCAGCGGGTACTTTGAAGCTCAGGTTGTCGATCAGCAAACGGTCGCCAAAGGATTTGCTGACGTTGGTGAACTCAAAAACTTCATTGCCCAAACGCTCGGCCACAGGGATGAAAATTTCTTGCGTCTCATTGCGTTTTTGATAGTCGTAATCACTGAGTTCTTCAAAGCGTGCCAAGCGTGCTTTGCTTTTGGCTTGGCGGCCTTTCGGATTGGAGCGAGCCCATTCCAATTCCTTTTTCATGGCCTTGCTGCGCGCGTCTTCGGTGCGTTGCTCTTGGCCTAAGCGAGTATCTTTTTGCTCCAACCAATGGGAGTAGTTGCCTTTGTAGGGGATGCCGTGACCGCGGTCGAGCTCCAAAATCCATTCGGCCGCGTTGTCCAAGAAATAACGATCGTGGGTGATGGCCACCACAGTGCCAGGAAAGCGCTGCAAGAACAACTCCAGCCAGTCGACACTTTCTGCGTCCAAGTGGTTGGTCGGCTCGTCCAGCAGCAGCATGTCGGGGCGGCTTAGCAGCAATCTGCACAAGGCCACGCGGCGCTTCTCGCCGCCAGACAGTTTGCCGATGATGGCATCCCATGGCGGCAGTC
The DNA here is from genome assembly GCA_903870145.1 of uncultured Burkholderiales bacterium. GTDB lineage: Bacteria > Pseudomonadota > Gammaproteobacteria > Burkholderiales > Burkholderiaceae_C > Limnohabitans_A. The sequence goes on from CAIQBO010000030.1 coordinate 107,259, forward strand.
TGAGCGCGTCAGCAGCAATTTCAAGTTGGTGGTCAGAGGCGTCGCCCGCTGTGGCAATGATGGCTTCGAGCTTGGCTTGTTCTGCGGCCAGGGCATCAAAGTCTGCGTCTTCTTCGGCGTAGGCGGCGTAGACCTCCTCCAGGCGCGATTGCGCGGCCTTGACTTCACCCATGCCGCCTTCTACGGCTTGGCGCACTGTTTCATCTGGGTCCATTTGCGGCTCTTGCGGCAAGTAGCCAATTTTCAGGCCCGCCATGGGAATGGCTTCGCCTTCGATTTCGGTATCGATGCCGGCCATGATTTTGAGCAAGGTTGACTTGCCTGAACCATTGACACCGAGGACGCCAATTTTGGCGCCAGGAAAAAAGCTCAAAGAAATGTCTTTGAGAATATGCCGCTTGGGCGGCACGATTTTGCCGACGCGGTTCATGGAAAAAACGTATTGGGCCATGGCTGTGCTGCTCTTAAAAAGAAGGGAAAAGATAAATTTCCATAACTCTCGATTATCCCAGTCTTTTTATTCAGCTTGCTTGAAAAGCCCATTGCAGGGCCCTGGGCTCTACAAAATTCGATCTGAGGCTTTGCCTGGGCGATTGGAAAACTGCACCCGACTGTCTTGAATTTCCAGCTGCAGGCGCACGGCGCGTCCGCCATATACCTGCGCTTTGAGCCATTCGCATTCGGCATCCAAAGCCTCTTGGGACTTCAAATTACAGGACCAAACACGGCCTTCGGCGTCCCAGCGATAGCCTCTGGCTTTGAGCTTGTCTTTGCTCTCAAAGGGTGAGCCTGTGGCGCGCAAGACAGTGCGTGGGTTTTGCGCTGAAGCGATCAGCTGCAGCAAACCTGTGCTCGTCTGTGAAGCGCCTGCGACTTGGACCTGCCCACTGGTTTTGACCGCCTTCAATGGCGCCAGCAACACTTGCAGCACCGCATGGCAGTCCACTTGCGCACGGTGTGCGTCATAAAACAAGCCGCACTCACTGGCCAAAAACTCCAACTTGGCCGAGCCCCTGCCTTGGGCTTTCCAGTCGATACCGGCAAAGGAGCAGGCCCAGGGCTTGGACTCAAAAACTTCGAGCCTGGCTTCCACGAAGGGCCGGTCAAACGCCGCGTTGTGCGCCACGATCAAGTCGGCACGCGCAACCATGTCCTGCACCTTGGCCTCATTCAAGTGTTGACCGGTGACGTCTGCATCGGTGATGCCGGTGAGTTGGGTAATTTCAGGTGAAATGGGACGGCCGGGATCCTCAAAACCTTCGTAAATTTCAACCGGCCCCACGGGCAAACCAGTCTGCAAATCAATGTCAACAGCCAGCATGGCCAGTTCAATGATTTTTTCAGTTTTGTAATCCAGCCCCGTGGTCTCTGTGTCCAAAATCAACATGCGCGTTATTGCTGCGCCACTGGCGGGGCCGAAATCCAGTTTCGGGACCAAGCGACGTTTGACTTTGTAATCGGGGTGTGCGGACAAAGCTTGCGCCATGTCTTCCAGCGAAAGTGTCTGGTCAAGCGGCGCGCTGGCATCAAGGTCAAATTGGAGTTGGGTCATTTTCTTTTTTGAAAAAGTTGAATAGTCATCACTTGAGCGCATCCGACAAACCACCGCTGCGCCAGACCTGTTGCTGCACTGCTTGATAAAGCACTGATTGCGAGGGCAGCCACCAGCTTAATTTATTTTTCGCGCGGGTGATGCCAGTGTACAAAAGCTCTCGGGTTAAAACCGGTGAAGGTCGATCTGGCAAGACCATCAAGACATGCTCGTATTCTGAGCCTTGTGACTTGTGAACTGTCATGGCCCAGACAGTTTCAACCTCCTCCAAGCGAGACGGCAGCACCCAGCGCACACCCCCTTGACCATCCGCAAATGCAACGCGCAAACCCTGCGCCGTGGGCAAGCATTGCCCGACGTCACCGTTCATCAATTTCAACTGGTAATCATTGCGCGTGAGCATCACCGGGCGCCCCACAAACCAAGCCTCTTGGTGCTGGGTTGTGGCTTGCGTGAAGCCCAAGGCACGACTCAATTGTTGATTGATGGCCTCCACCCCCCATGGGCCATGGCGCAGCGCGCACAAGACTTGAAATTCGGCGAAGGCTTGCATCAACGACAAGGCCAAGGCGTCAGTGCACACAGCGCCCGGTTGACGCATGGGTGCAAGGTGCGCAAGCCACGTTGTCCAGCCTGCACGGGCGGACTCTGGTGTGATAGGAAGTTGTATACAGTTTTGCCACAAGCCCTGGGCCGCGGCGCTGTCGCCGGCATTCACAGCCAGCGCCCATTGCCCGATGTCACTGTGCGCTTGGAAACGTCGACTGCGCCGGAGCATGACGGTTTGCTGCGCCAAGGCCCCAGCATCTGGCTTTGCCGAACGAACCCATGGTGTGAAATCTTGCCGTGTTCGCTGCTGCAGCCATTCCAAGGTTTGGGCGCTGTAGGAAAACTGATCTGCGCCCGAACACAATTGAGACCACACGGCACCCGCCTCGACCGAGGCCAATTGGTCTTTGTCGCCCAGCAGCACCAAGCGTGCAGACACAGGCACCATGCCCATCAAGCGCGCCATCAATTCCAAATCGATCATGGAGGCCTCGTCCACCACCACCAAATCGGTGGCCAAGGGCTCAAACGCTCTAAGCGGTGCATCGGGCATATATTGCAAAAGTTGATGCAGCGTGACGGCTTGCACTGGAATGCCTTGCTCATAGCCCGCAGGCAAACTGGCCAAGGCATTTTGGATGGACTGACTCAATCGGCTGGCCGCTTTGCCGGTGGGCGCTGCCAAATGAATGCGCAAAGGCGCTTGCCCGAGCACGCTCGCTTCGCGTTGCAACAAGGCCAACAAGCGCACCACCGTCGTGGTTTTGCCAGTGCCAGGCCCTCCTGTGATCAAGGTCATGCCTTCGCGCGCTGCCAAAGCACATGCTGTTTTTTGCCAATCCACTTCATCACCGGATGGAGGGAACAGCACATGGAGCATGTCTGCCAAATTTTGCGGCTCAGGACGCGGCGCGAGCAGCCTGTCCGCGATGGACTTCAAGATGGCTTGTTCCGCCGCCCACGCACGGCGCAGATACAGGCGCCTGGGCACACCTGCTGCATCCATCGTCAGCACCATCGGACTGCCCGGGCCTTGGACCCACGGCAAACTCAGTGCCGCCTGTGGCCAGGGATTATCGGCAGATGGGGGAAGGCCCAATAAGGGCCACACCAACTTGCTCCAACCGAGCAAAGTCAACGGGTCTTGCCACAGCGCCAACAAATCCAAGCAAGCATGGCCTCGGCCCATTTGATGGCTCACCAGTGCAGCCAAGTGCGCATGCAAGGGGTCAGGCGAGGGCATGCGATCTTGCAGAAATGCGACCCACGCTTGGTCCAGTGGCGTCCAAGGCAATCCCAAGCGCAAGGTCTCAGATTTCATGTCAGCACCTGTGACAAGGGCTTGACCAAGGCTTGAGCACTTGACTTGCTGATGGTGGCAAAGGCCTGGTCCAATTTCTCGATCAAGGCTTGAGGCGGGCAATGGCTGTATACACCTTGGCCGGGCTGGTCAATGCCGCGGGCAAAGAGGTACACCGCTCCGCCCATGTGCTGGGCATATTGATAACCCACCAAGCGGCTTTTAAGCAATCGGTGCAAGGCCAGCACATACAAGGTGTACTGAACATCGTAGCGATGGCTGAGCAAACTGCTCAGCAAATTGTGCGCGTCATATTGCGGCAATTTATTGGACTTGTAATCGAGCACGTAATAACGCCCCTGCTGCTCAAAAATAAGGTCCATGAAACCGGTCAACATGCCCTCCAAGTTGCGGGGCTGCAAAGTTTCACGCGGGTGCCCTGGGTGCAGTTGCTCGGTGATCCACTGGTCCATTTGCTGCACCGACAGTCCATGGGCCAGCAAGGTGAATCCCATTTCTGGCCATGCACGATTGAGATGGAGTTGCGACAAGGAAAACTGCTGGGGCGCGCCGGCGCTAGTGCTTGCGCAGCCCAAAGGCAATTGCGCGCAAGCGCAGGCCTTGACCCATTCAAGCATCAGTGTTTGCTCTGGCTGTGTGAGTTGCAAACTGTTGGCCTGAATTTTCCACCACTGCTGCCATCGAGCGTGCAACAAGCCGTCTTGCGGGTTGATCTCTTGAAGCAGCGGCCAGCCTTCGCGAAGTTGCCATTCGAATACATCATGCAGCAAACTGCCGTATGCACTGCCGGCTGGAAATGCGTTGTATGCCGGTTGAGTCTCAGCCACCATGATGTCTTGCACCAGATCCAACCCAAGGGCTTGGGTCGCTGGTTTGGGGCTGTCAATTTGCGCGTCTTGCATGCGCTCGTCCCACTCTGAACGCACGGCGTTCAGGCTCGCATCATGCGCATCGACTCCTTCCCCTGCAGCCCCGCCCAAATGGCGCGTCAAAGCACTGAAACTGGCACTCCTAGCGGCCCGCGGCAGGCTACGCGATGGGGTTTTGGCCAGCGTTGGGGTGCCCTTGGCAACTGACTTGGATACAAACATGTGATCCAGCGGTTCGGGGGCCATGACAACCTCAATGTGATCACACGTTTTCAAGCGCTCCAAGCAGCCAGGCAAGTCATCCGCAGATCTGCGTCCCAACACATAGCTCAATGCACTGCGAGGGCCACTCCCACTGGCCGTGAAATCTTGACTTCGGTTGGCTACGCCCAGCCACATGGCTTGTTTGGCGCGGGTCATGGCCACATACAGCAAACGGATGTCTTCCCAGAGGCGCTGTGCATCGTCCCGAGAACTGCCCTTTTCTTCAGGCCTGAAATTGGCTGCAAAAGGCAGGAACACCAAGGGATACTCTAATCCTTTGGCTTTGTGCTGCGTGATCACCTGGACCAAGTCGGCGTCGGTTTCCAATCGCATTTGCGCAGCCTCACCCTGCGCGTTGGGGTCGATCAATTGCGCATTCAAATACCGCAGCAAAGCACTTTCGCCCTGCAAACTTGAACTGACTTTTTGCAACAAATCACCCAAGTGCAGCAAGTTGGTCAATCGGCGTTCAGCACTGTCACCCAAGGCCTGCATGCGTTGTCCAATTTCTTGCTCATGCAGTATTTGATTGAGCATCGGCAAGAAGCCTTGTCGCTGCCAAGTTTGATGCCACGCATTGAAACGCTCGACCCACAAGTCCCAAGCCGCCTCATCTTGCAAGGCAAATTCGATTTCATTCAAACTCAATGATAGGGTGCGGGTGGTCAGGGCAGCGCGCAGAAATTTGACGTTGCGCGCTTGCACAACGGCCAACAAAATACACGCCAGATCCAAGGCTTCGCGCGAGGCAAAAACACTTTCACGGTCTGACAAATAAACACTTCTCACACCTCGCTGTGCCAAGGCTTGTCGAATGTGCTTGGCCTCTTTGCCATCGCGCACCAGCACCGCCATTTGCCCTGGCTTGGCCACCTCTTGGTTGAGCAACTTGACCATTTCGCTGGCGCACACTTGGGCCATGTGCGCAGCATAGTCTTGTCCACTGAGTGCTTTTACAGTTTGCCAATGCCAGAGTGTCAACCCAGGTAAGTGCTGCCCTTGTGCCCCCCTCAAACCCAATGCTTTGGGTGGCATGCAGGTTTCAACTGGCTCAAAGCTCACAGTGTCAAATGGCTGCTGCGCATGGCCAAAAACGTGATTGACTGCGGCCACAACGGCCTGAGATGATCGGTGGTTTTGAGTCAAGCTGAACACAGCTTGGGCGCTCGTTCTGGCCGCCATGTACGTGGGCAAATCAGCCCCGCGAAAACTGTAAATGGCTTGCTTGGGGTCACCGATCATGATGAGCGTGGCCGCTTCGGGCGGACCCGCATAAATTTGCTGCAAAGTGCCGTATTGCCAAGGATCGGTGTCTTGAAATTCATCGACCAAGGCCACTGGGAATTGTTGCCGAATGACTTCGGGCAAGTGGCTTGCCGGTGTTTTCACTGCATCGAACAAGTCTTTCAACAAATCGGAAAAATCAAATGCCGCATGCATCGATTTGTACGCTGCGTAAGCTTGCCCGATTTGCTGCGCAGCATGGCGCAACAAGCCTTCGCCAATTTGCGGCTCTTGTCCTTGGACCTGCTGCCATTTTTCAAACGCTGCGTACAGGCCCCACGCATCGGTGAACGCCGCACCCGCAGCTTTGACCGAGCCTGAAATTTTGGGCCAGGTGAATTTCTCCAGCAACTCCAAGTCAAGTTCTTCGCCTTGACCCCATGCTTGCAACTGACTCAAAAAATAGGCGTGCTTATGGGCTCGGTAAATAGTGCCCTTCAGATCATTCGCCAAGGCCTGCGCCAAGTGCTGCAAAATTGAACCTGAATGGGTTGCCATGACTTGGCGTGCATCCGTTTGTGCTTGAACTTCCAGCTCACGCCATTGGACCCAAGCCTGCGCTTGCGTCAAAGGGTCTTGTGCCAAAGTCTCGGCCACACTTTGCTGGCGCATGAGGTCTTGCTGCTGCCACATGGGTGCGAGTTTTCTCAGCAAGGCTTCAGGCGAAGCGCCCAACTCTCGCAGCGCCCCCAGATGGTTTTCTGGCATCGGGTAGAGCCACCTTCGCCAATAATCCTTGACCAAACGCAGCTTCAAGGCAGGCCCTTGGTCTAAGTGCTTTTGATCAAACAAACTGCGACTCTCAAACGCGTGCTGGCGCAGCATTCGGCTGCACCAACTGTGAATGGTCAGCACCGCCGCTTGGTCCATCGACTGCGCAGCTTGATCGAGTTGCTGCGCATAGAGCGCGTTTTGATCCGTGCCTAACTCTGCCTGCAAATCATGCAAGAACGCATCACCTGCATCTTGGTTTTTGAAAAACCGAGCAGCTTGCACCAACCGATCACGAATGCGCTCACGCAACTCCGCAGTGGCCGCCTCGGTGAAAGTCATGACTAAAATTTGCGACGGCATCAAAGGCTTGAAGGCGCGGCCATGGCCCAAGACCAAACGAACATACAAAGCGGCCAGTGTCCATGTTTTGCCCGTCCCTGCACTGGCTTCGATCAATTGAACGCCCTGAAGCGGCAGACTCAAGATATCGAGTTTTTTCAAAAGAGGGCTCATCCAGCGCCCCCTTGGAACACCGCTTGCCGGGCCAGTTCACCATACATTCGTTCGGCCAGTGATGAGAAGTTTTGCACTGCCTCGCCCTGAACCAGCAGGTCCTCAAAATTATCAAAGGATCGCTGCACATAAGCCGAGCGCTCCCAATCGCCAAATTTTTGAAAGCCCCCGCGGAATGCGGCCTCTGCCTTTTCCATCGCTTTTTCACAGTCAGCCGATGAACCGTTGGTCGCTGCAGATGGCTTGGCCATCGCTTGCGAAAATGCCAAGCCAGCCAGTGATGTCATGGGTAAAATATTTTGCCAAGCTTGCGCGTACAAGGCCAACCAATCTTCCAGTAATGTGGTGGCCAATGCCTTGTCAAGCGGGGGCAGCATGGCCACGCCGTCCACACCCACCAAGGCGGAGGTGACGCTCCAACCCGCCGAACTGAGCAAAACATGCGTACTCCACAGGGGCAGCAAAACATCCAAGCGCGCTTGCTTTTCGGCTTGCTTGCCCCGAGCAATGGCGCCAGGCCGCAAGTACATGAGCAAGCAAGCTTGAGGGCCTTTGCGCAAGCCGGTCACATCGCCTTCGATTTGCACCGGGCCCCATGGCATAGCCAGCATCACATGCACCGTCTGAGGCCCCAGCGTTTCCGGAAAATCATGCGCCACGCCAGCGGCACGCTCGCGCACGCGCTGTGCATTGCTGATCAACGTTTTTTCTGCTTGTTGACCCCAAGCGCCCATTGGCAATTGCCCCGATAAAACCATTTCCTGATGGGCCTGAGACAACTCTGGCGCCTGCAGCAAGCCTTGTCCGAGTTGGTGCTTGACCAGCCCATTGATTTCGAATGCTTCGTCATCTTGCAAGGCATCTTCGGGGCCTTGCAAGTGCACTTGCAAACGACTGCGCCAATAGACCTCCACCGGCTGCCTCAAAAGGCGAGTGCACTCGTTCAATGTCCACTGTGGGGACTGCCACATGACAGGCGTCTTCTCGCGCTCTAGGCTGACCGGTGCTTGCAGTGCCTTCTGCCAATCTGTGGCATAGGTGAAAAATTCACTGTCAGGCTCAAAGTAACGCGCCGAAAAAGCTTGCAAGGGTTGCAGTGGGGCCTGTGTTTCAGGCGCAAATCGGGCGTTCAAAAAATCAAGCAGTTGCGCCAACAAAACAGAGGGGGGCATTTTTTGATTATCAGTGGCTCGCCTTCCTTGCCAGCTGAAGTAAATTTTTTCTCGCGCAGACAAAATAGCTTCTAAAAATAAATACCGGTCGTCTTCTCGCCGCGAACGATCGCCCGCACGCCAGTGCTCGGCCATCAGATCGAAATCGCGCGGAGGACTTTGCCGCGGGTATGCCCCATCGTTCATGCCCAGCAAGCAAATGCATTTGAACGGAATAGACCGCATCGGCATCAGGCTTGCAAATTGCACACCGCCGCCAAAAAAACGTTGGTGCAAGCCGCCGCCCTCAACACCAGAAAGCCAATTTTCACGCACCACGGTCAGGGCGATAGGCTCGATCAAACGGGCCTGCTCGCACAACGATTGCCATTGCGACAATTCACGTTTCAATAAAAGCAGCAATCGCTCATCGGACTCGTCTTCAGCGTCAAAAAATTGGTCTAGCAAATCGGTCAATATTTGCCCCCAGCGCGCTGGTGTTTGGGGCTGAGACAAGCTTTGCATCGCTGCACTCAAGGCTTGCACCCAAACTGCCAAACGCCCCACTTTCTGAGCGCTCAGGCCACTGACTTGGGGCAAAGGTGCAACGCCTTGCCAAGGCGCACCGCCGCCCACGGCGTAACCCAGCAAAAGGCGCTGCAAACCAAAAATCCATGAATTTTGATCGGCCTTGTCCAAGCCCTCTGGCACACCCCATGCTTGGCGGTGGGTCAGATTCAAACCCCAACGCACTCCGGCATCCTGCAACCAATGCAACAACACTCTCACTTCGCGCTCGTCGAGCTCAAAGCGCTTTCGAATCGAAGCGACTTCCAACAAACTCAAGCCTTCAGCCAGGGTGACGCGTGATTGCGGCAAGGACAGGAGCAATTCGAGCGCCAACACCATGGGCGATTGACGCGGCGTGGTGTCAGCCACTGAAAATGGAATGTGGCGCGGGTGATTCACCGGGAATCTTCCAAACACCGCTTCAACGCTGGCTGAAAATTCTGCCATATCGGGCACCATGACCATCACATCACTGGGCTTCCAATCTTTGTGCTGATCAAACCATTGCCACAAATGGTCGTGCAAAATTTCAAGCTCTCGCTGGACCGAATGGGATTGCACCCATTGCACCGAACCATCATCGGCCACATCTTCAGGCGTTTCGGGCAATACTTTCAAATCCAAAATGTCAGACTGAATGCACTGTAAACGTGTGCCTGCAAATTCAGGCTTGGGTTGACTGAAAATTTCTTGTTTGGTCATCACCGCGATGGCGTCAGCAGGTTGATCAAAATTTTCTAAGACCTGCAAATAGTCTCGCCCTTGCTGACCCCAAGAAGCCAGCAGTGGGTGCGCCAAGGCTTGCAGGTCCATGTCGCGTCCCCAATAGTGCTGGCATGGGTTTTGGACCATCATCAACACTTGGCACCAGCGCCCCAATGCAGACAAGGCTTGCACCGCTTGAAAGGGCATGCTGGAGATTCCAAAGACAACGATGCGGGGGGGCAATCCTTGCGGCGTCCAGGCCTGTCGATCGCTAGCGCAGTGCATGAACTGCGCGTGCACCGCCGAGCGCGAGGCACCGACTGAGCTGGGTGCCAAGTCCGTTGGCAAGGATGTCAGCGCTGAGTCTTGCGCCACATCGACTTGCAAGGCTTGCCACAGCGCGGCCTGCCACTGCTGCTTCGCCGGCAAAGGCTGCGGCATACCAGCAGATTGGCGCAAAACGCAATTGCCTTGGGCCCAATCGTCCAGCCAATCTGCACGGTAACTCTGATAGCCGTCAAAGACATCGGCAACTTGCTGCGCCAATTGGTAACGCTTGCGAGCTTCTGGGTCGTGCGCCATGTAGTTTAGCAAGGGGCTGACCGCATGCTGCTGCGCAAACAAAGGCAGCAAGCGCCACAACCGCCAAACCAGAGCTTTTTTGTCAAAGGGCATGGCCACCGGCACCGCTGCAGCCCCCAAGACCTGGCGGTACATGCGCCACAAAAAACTGGACGGCAATTCCATGCTGGTGGCCGCGCAAATGCCCAAGGCTGCGTCATCGGCCAATGCCATTTCAAGCCAATGCTTCATGCCATTGCTTTGCACCAAGATGGTTTCTGGCTGCAGTGGGCCTAAGGGGTATTTTTGAATGAACCCGACCGTCAGATCGCGTAAATCTTCAAGGCGATTGCCATGGAACACCATGAAACCGGGCTTGAAATTGGAGGACATAAAAAAAAACGAAGGGGTGGAATGATCAGCAGAAGCTCGATTATTGACTGGGTTAAAGGACTGTGCCCTTTTGAACTTTTAAAAAAACCTCCAAGACCCTTTGAAACTCAGCGAATGAGACCGGCTTGACCAAGAAATCCTGCATCCCAGCTGCTTGGGCTTGCTGACGGTCTTCATCTAGGACATGAGCCGTCATGGCCACAATCGGCGTGGGCTTGCGAGCTTGCGCCAATTCAAAGCGGCGAATTTCACGGGTGGCGGTCAACCCGTCCATCCCGGGCATTTGCAAATCCATCAAAATCAAATCGTACTTTTGGCGCTTGACCTGCTCAAGCGCAACGAGTCCGTCTGAGGCAATGTCCACCTTGCAACCGAATTTTTGCAATGTCCACTTTGCCAGTTGCTGGTTCATGGGCGTGTCCTCGACAACCAACAGATGGCCGTCAAACAAAGTCCAAGTAGGCTCAGGCACAGACATCTGAATGGGCTTGAAATGAACACCTTCAGCAAGCTCCAGCAAAGTGGCTCGAAGCTCCTGCGCCGTCACTGACTTGTACAAAGTCAAAATACGCAGCCCCAGACTTCGCACCATCTCACAACTCTTTTGAGCCTGCGGGTTCAATCCAAAGTCCGACAAAACTAACCACGACAAATGCAGCCACCGAGCAGGTTCCTGCGCACGCAAATACGCCAAATCCAAACTGGCCAACATGTCTTGGTCAACGATCCAGATGCTTTGCCCCGGTGTTTTTTTATTCAGCCAGGCTTTCATGCAATTGAGGAAAGCCTCTTTGCTTTGCAGCACCATGGGTTGAATTCTCATCATCTTCAAAAGGTCAAGCATGATGTCACGCGCAAATGGATTGGCATCAATCAGGACGATGTCCAGCAAAACGCCATCTTGCATCAGCGGGAATTTCATGATCTTGAGTTCATCCACGGCCAGCTCAAACTCATCCTCCTTGGGCGTTGCAAAAGTGGTGGTAAAAATAAACGTGCTGCCACCTTCTGGGTGAGCTTTGGCGTGAATTTCTCCTTGCATCAACGTGACCAAGTTTTTGGCAATGGACAAACCTAAACCGCTGCCACCAAATTTTCGATTGGACGCTGCATCAGCTTGCACAAAGGGAGTGAAAATATGCGTGAGCATGTCCGGTGCAATGCCAATGCCGGTGTCACTGACATCGAACTCGCAGCATATTTTTTCAGCATCCAGGAACTTTAATTGCACCGTGAGTTTGACCCAGCCATGTGCGCTAAATTTGATCGCATTGCCCAATAAATTTTGTAGCACCTGACCCAGCCGCAAAGGATCTCCAACCACTCTCAGGGGCAGCTCCGGACTGAGTGCCAAATAAAGACCAATGTTTTTTTGCTCCGCCTGCAAAGCAAAACCTTTCAAAATTTGCTGGCACAGCGTGTGCAATTCAAAGGGCACAGCTTCCAAGGACAACCGGTCTGCTCCCAGTCGTGTGAAATCCAAAATATCGTCGATCAAACGCAACAAACTTTGCGAGGCAGATCGGGCCATTTCCAAATATTCACGCTGATCAGGTTGAAGCTGGCTGCTCAAGGCCAACTCTGTCATGCCCACCATGATGTTGATGGGCGTTCGAATTTCATGGCTCATCTGCGCCAAAAATGAGGACTTGGCTTGGGTTGCAGCCTCTGCCTCTTGCTTGGCCTTCGCCAAGGCCATGCGATCAAGCTCTCGGCGACGCCAGACCAAGCCAATTTGCCGTGTAGACCAAACAGCCAAGCCCAACATCGCCAAAACCACACCTAAAATGATTTTTGAATCGCTCCACCATTGCCCCAGTGCGCGGTCTTCGGACAGCGCCACAGCAATGCCAATTGGCAAGCCAGCGCGGCTTTGAAAGTGCACTTCAAATCGGTTCTTTGGTTGGCTGCCCTGCTTGACATCAGTCTCGTTTTGACTGATTTTGTACGAGCCCACTGTTTGATTTTTCAAGATGCTTTGAAGGGCTGGCATGTCTTTGTCGACGCTGTCAGCCGGGAACCAGCGGGGAGAACTGCTCACCAAAATTTGACCTGCTGCATTGAAGATGTACAGCGCATCCATTTGGGCATTGATCGATGGCAAAAAATCAGCTAAAAGTGCCTGTGAATCTATCAAAGCAAGCCATTGCACCGACGTGTTGGCGCTCAAAGGCAGGCGCTTGGCCAAGGCCAAAGATGCCTTCGGTTCAGACCCTTGGCGCCCCATCCTGTGGAGCATTTGAACCTCCGTGCGCCACCAACCGATCGACAAGGCAGCATCTGCATCTGGCAAAAACTGCAGCGCCTGCCAATCCAATTGCACGCCAACCATGGCCTGATCCGAGCTGGCCAGAACCTGACCGGTTTGCGAGACCACCGAGAGGGATTGCACCAAATTTGATTTTTCAACGATCCCTGCCAAGGTGGCTTGACCCGGCAAACCGGGCTGCACCAGCTGATGCACCATCGTCATGGTGCTGCTTGCAGCGTCTATTTGGCGACTGACATGGTTGAAAAAAATACCAGTCAGCAAATTGGCTTGCAAGCGCTCTTGCTTGAGCGAGGCTTGCCGGTCTTGCCATAAATCGACCACGACAAACGACAAGATCGCCAGAGCAATCAGTGCCACCAAGCCCTTGACCCAACGACTTTCTTGCAAGGACTGGCGTGGTAACGCTGTTTGTGAATGGTTGAAAAAATTGTTCACTTCAAGTCAGGCCTGACATAATTCTTTTGACTTCATTTTTTTCTCAGATTGAATTTATGCGATAATAAACCCGTTGCCGCCACCAGTTGCCGCAACATCAGCACTCCTGCTGGGGCCTGACCCAGGCGACGCCTGTGGTTTTTATGCCCACCTGTGAATCCCATCGGACTTTGACTGGCGGCTGTCCTTCCAGACAGCCTGACAATCCGATGCCATGCGCCTGAACCGGCGCCTCATCATGAAATTTGAAGAATTGAATTTGGCTGCGGCCATTCTCCAAGCTGTGCACGAGCAAGGCTACGAGACACCCACTCCCGTCCAGGCGCAAGCCATTCCTGTCGTTCTGGCCGGACAAGACCTCTTGGCTGGTGCCCAAACGGGCACTGGCAAAACAGCGGCCTTCACCTTGCCCATGTTGCACAAACTGAGCCAAAGTGAGCCCGGCAAAAACAAGTTTGGCGGCAAAGCCATTCGCGCTTTGGTGCTCACGCCCACACGCGAGTTGGCCGCGCAGGTCGAAGAAGCCGTGCGCGATTACGGCAAATACTTGGAATTGAACTCCACCGTCGTGTTTGGCGGTGTGGGAATGCGCCCTCAAGTTGACAAAGTCAAACGCGGCGTCGATATTTTGGTGGCCACCCCGGGTCGCCTGCTGGACCTGCATGGCCAGGGCTTGCTGGACCTGTCCACCATTGAAATTTTGGTGCTGGACGAAGCCGACCGCATGCTCGACATGGGCTTCATTCATGACGTGAAGAAAATTTTAGCCTTGGTGCCCAAGGACAAACAAAGTTTGCTGTTCTCCGCCACTTTCAGCGATGAAATTCGCGACTTGGCCGCCACACTGCTGAAGAACCCTCAAAGCATTCAGGTCACGCCCAACAACACCACGGTGCAGCTGATTTCGCAAGTGATCCACCCTGTGGGTCGCGGCAAGAAAAAAGAAGTCTTGGTGCACATCATCAACCAGCACAATTGGAGCCAAGTGCTGATCTTTACGCGCACCAAGTTCGGCGCCAACAATGTGGCCGACTACTTGACCAAAAACGGCATCAAGTCGATGGCCTTGCACGGCAACAAATCTCAAACGGCTCGCACCCAAGCCTTGGCTGGCTTCAAGAGCGGCGACATTCGCGTCTTGGTTGCCACCGACATTGCCGCTCGCGGCATTGACATTGAAGACTTGCCGCATGTGGTGAACTTTGAAATCCCCAATGTGCCCGAAGACTATGTGCACCGCATTGGCCGCACCGGCCGTGCTGGCGCCAGCGGTGAAGCGGTCAGCTTGGTCTGCTTGGACGAAGAAGGTTTCATGATGGAAATCGAGCGTTTTACAAAGCAAGATATTCCAGTCCAAATTTTGGAAGGCTTTGGCCCTGAGGCTAGCGAAAGAGCCGAGCCTATCGCCATGGGTCGGCAAACTCTGTGGGGCGGTGCAGGCCGTCCTCCAAGCCGCGATGTGATGCAAGCTGCGGCCAAAGCAGCGCGCGGCGAAATGCTGCAACGCATTCGCGAAACCAAAGGCCCTCAAGGCGATCGCGGCAGCCGCCATGCCGGCGGCAATGGCCCGGGCCACGGCCCAGCGCGCGAAGGTGGCGGCCCCAGCCGTGCACGCAACGGTCCCCCGCCCTCACGTCGCGGTGGCCCTCAACCGGGTCCGCGCTCGTTTGATCGAAATTCAGATCGCCCGGCAGACCGCTATTCAGATCGGCCCAGCGAGCGCACCCATGATCGGTTCTCTGATCGCGCCGATGACCGCAGCCCACAAAGCGACGAATTACCGCGCCACATCGACCCCTTGATGACCAATCAGTTTGCACGACAAGGTGCGCCTCGGCGCAATGGACCCAGTGCTGGCGGTCAACCCGACCCAACGCGCACCAGCATCGACAGTTTGTCCAACACCGGTGGACGCGGCGGCCCGCGGCGCAACCAAGGTGGCGGTGGCAAAGGCGGCGGAGGCGGCGGATATGGTGGCGGCACCGGTGGTGGCGGTGGTTATGGCGGCGGCGGTGGGGGCCGTGGACGCTCCTTCGGACGCTAAAGCCACATTTCAAGCAGCGGGTCTCAGGCCTGAAGGCCCACCCGCTGTACTTTAGTCTTTGAGGAACAAAGTCACCAGTGGCTCTGCGCCTACTTGACGACTCCAGTGGCCATGCACGGCAGGGTCAAAATCGGCACCGCTTGGCAATGTGTCGGCGGAGTAAAAATGCATTCCACTGCTGAAAATTTTGGAGCTGCCATCTTGCAATCCAATCTCCATTTGGCCTGCCAAAATAAACACCCATTGCGGCTTTCCAGTGCAGTGAAATTGACTGCGAAAGCCAACAGGGCTGGAACGCAGTTGGTAGCCCTCAGCGGCAAATATTTCTGACAATTGACTCTGCGCATTGCCTTGACTCAATGGCACATCTATCTCTTTGAACTTGGCCCGTCCATCGGTATCTGTAAAAAGAATAATTTTGTTGAAGTTTGTCATTTTTGAGTGCTCAGAACATGTTCAATATCTTGGTGCGCGCCGTCTATCAACACCCGAATGGCTTTTTCAGCTTTGGCAGGGTTTTGCGCAATCACGGCGTCCAGCACCGCGCGGTGCAATGGCAACGAGGCTCGCGGAGCATTTTGACGCGCAGTTGAAATTTCAAAACTGGTGCGCAGCAATGCATTCAAGGCCTTGCTCATGTGCGCCATCATTCGGTTGTGCGAGGCACGCAGCAAGCCGGCATGAAAGCGCAAATCGCTGGCCACATAGTCCCCACCATGATCAACGGCCTTGACCATGCCGGCATACGCATTTTCAATTTCCACAATGTCAGCGGGGGTGGCACGCTGCGCAGCCAAGCCAATAGCAGCCGGCTCTATCACCGCACGCAGCTCTTGCAAGTCTCGCAAAAATTCAGGCGTTAAGCCGCGGCGCGTCAGCCAAGCAATCACATCGGGGTCAAACCAATTCCACTGGTCTTCGGGCAACACGCGCGTGCCTACTTTAGGCCCCGTGAAAATCAAGCCCTTTGCCGCCAAGGATTTAACGGCTTCTCGAATCACCGTTCGACTCACCCCCAGGGATTCACACAGCAAAGGCTCTGCAGGCAAACTCGCGCCCACGGCGTAACGCCCCGCGATGATCGCTTCTCCTAAAAAATCAACCGTGTTGCCGTGAACGTTTTTGATCATGCGATCAAGTGCGGCACTCAGGAATCAGTGTCAAGAGCGGCAAGCCTGCCATGTGTGCATCCAAGTTGGCCAGTGCCAAATCAGACATGGCTTTGCGCGTTTGGGTAGTGCCACTGGCCATGTGCGGGGTCAACACCACATTGCGCAAAGCGCGCAAAGCGGCCGATACACGCGGCTCATCGACATACACATCCAAAGCAGCGCCGGCAATCATTTTCTTTTGCAGGGCTTCCACCAACGCAGCTTCATCGACCACCGAACCTCGTGCCACATTGATCAGGTAGCCCTGTGGCCCAAGTGCTTTGAGCACATTGGCGTCGATTAAATTTTTAGTGCCTGCCCCACCCGGGGTGATGATGACCAAAAAATCAACTTCAGCAGCCAAGGCGCTGGGGTTGGGGAAGTACGCATAGGGCACGTCCGTGCGCGGGTTGCGTGAGGTGTAGGAAATCTGCATGTCAAACGCTGCGGCGCGTTTGGCAATGGCTTGTCCGATGCGGCCCATGCCAACCAAACCCAAGCGCGAACCACTGAGCTTGCGCGTCAATGGAAAAGGGCCATCCAGCCAATCGGCCGCATGCGTGAAGCGATCGGCCTCGGGTATCTTGCGCGCCACCGCGAGCATCAAACCCAAGGCCAAATCAGCCACATCGTCGTTGAGCACGTCGGGCGTGTGCGTGACGGGAATACCCCGCGCTTTGGCAGCGGCCACATCGACGCCGTCGTAACCCACGCCGCAAATTGAAATCATTTCCAGTTGTGGAAACAAGGCCATGAAACCCGCATCAATTTTTCCTTCGCCGCCGCCCACAAATGCGCGCACGCGCCCCAAGACGCGAGGGTCTTGAATGTGCTCTCGGTCATGTACGGTGTAGCGCTCTTGCAATCCTGCCAGTAAAAAAGGCGGGATGCGAGAGGTCACCATCACTTCAGCTTGGCTCATTTTTCAGGTCTCCAGTTTCAGGGTTTACACGAGGCGGGTGTTGATTTACAAACTGCTTGAATCCTCTTATCATCATACGATAGTATTGAACTTTCTCAGCACATCCATCAAGGAAAAATCTTCGTATGACACAAGCCCCACGCAAAAAACCTGAAGACCTTCGCAGTCAACAATGGTTTGGACGGCAAGACCGTGATGGCTTTGCTTACCGCAGTTGGGTCAAAGGCAAAGGTGTGCCGCATGACCAATTTGATGGCCGCCCAGTGATCGGCATTTGCAACACCTTCAGTGAACTCACGCCCTGCAACTCGCACTTTCGCACCTTGGCCGAGCAAGTCAAAATTGGTGTCTATGAAGCGGGTGGTTTCCCTCTGGAATTTCCCGTGATGTCTTTGGGCGAAACACTGCTTCGCCCAACCGCCATGCTGTACCGCAACTTGGCCTCGATGGATGTGGAAGAAAGCATTCGCGGCAATCCAATTGACGGCGTCGTGCTGCTCATGGGCTGCGACAAAACCACACCCTCTTTGCTGATGGGCGCTTCGAGCGTTGACTTGCCAACCATCGGTGTCTCCGGGGGCCCCATGCTCAACGGCAAATGGCGCGGCAAAGAACTCGGCTCAGGCACTGGGGTTTGGAGCATGAGCGAGCAAGTGCGCGCAGGCACTCTCAAATTGCAAGAATTTTTTGAAGCTGAAAGCTGCATGCACAGAAGCCACGGCCACTGCATGACCATGGGCACGGCCAGCACCATGGCCAGCATGGTCGAAGCTTTGGGCATTGGTTTGCCAGGCAACGCCGCTTACCCTGCTGTTGACGGAAGGCGCAATGTTTTGGCGCGTCAAGCGGGTCGGCGCATCGTGGAGATGGTGCACACTGACCAGACCATTTCTCAAGTCCTGACGCGTGAGGCTTTTGAAAATGCCATCTGCACACTGGCCGCTATTGGTGGTTCGACCAATGCGGTGATTCACCTGATTGCCATTGCCAGGCGCTTGGGCATTGGGCTAACCATAGACGACTTTGAAAAATTGGCCAGCGACTTGCCTTGCTTGGTCAACTTGCAACCCTCTGGCGAGCACCTGATGGAAGACTTTTGCTACGCCGGCGGCCTGCCCGTGGTGATGAAAGAAATTCAGCACTTGTTGCACCGCGACATCGTGACGGTGAGCGGCCAAACAGTTTCAGAAAACATTGCCAGTGCCGAGAATTTTGACCCCCGTGTGATTAAAAAATTCGACGCACCATTCAAAGAAAAAGCCGGCATTGCCATATTGCGCGGCAATTTGGCCCCCCGCGGCGCGGTCATCAAACCCAGCGCTGCCACCCCCGCCTTGATGGTTCACACCGGGCGTGCTGTGGTCTTTGAGGACAGCAACGATTTCCACAAACGCATCGACGACGAGTCTTTGGACGTCGACGAAAACTGCATCTTGGTCTTGAAAAATTGCGGCCCCAAAGGCTACCCCGGCATGGCCGAAGTGGGCAACATGCCACTGCCCCCGAAGGTCTTGCGAAAAGGCATCACAGACATGGTTCGCATCAGCGATGCCCGCATGAGCGGTACCGCTTACGGCACCGTGGTATTGCATACGACACCTGAAGCCGCTGCCGGCGGGCCCTTGGCGATTGTGCAAAACGGCGACATGATTGAGCTCAATGTGCCCCAGCGCAAACTGCAACTCTTGATCAGCGATGCAGAACTTCAAGCCCGTTTGTCCAAATGGCAAAAGCCCGAGCCTCCTTTGAAATCGGGTTATTGGAAGCTTTATGTAGACACCGTGCTGCAAGCAGACGAAGGCTGCGACCTCGATTTCTTGGTGGGCAAACGCGGCGCCTTTGTGCCCAAAGACAACCACTGAGTTTTCACACAAAATCACGCATTCGAATTTCTTTTTTGGACTCAACTCATGAAACTATTGATCACCGGCGGCGCAGGCTTTTTGGGTGCCCGCTTGGCCCGCGAAATCCTCCAAAAAGGCGAGCTTTGCGGACAAGCCATTGACGAGCTTCACATTGCCGACTTGTTTCCCGCACCCGCCGATTTGCTGGCCGACCCGCGCGTGCACAGCCACGCCGGTCCCATGATGACGCAAAGCAGTTTGTTTGAAACCGGCTTTGACGGCGTGTTCCACTTGGCCTCTGCGGTGTCAGGGGAGTGCGAGCTAGATTTCGATTTAGGCCTGCGCTCCAACTTAGACAGCACCCGCTGCTTGCTTGACGGCCTGCGCAAAGCGGGCAATGTGCCGCGCATGGTGTTTGCCAGCTCGGTAGCGGTTTTTGGCCCCGACCCCAGCAACCCCATGCCTGACCGAGTGGCCGATAACACTTTGCCCTCGCCTCAAACTTCCTACGGCACGCACAAGTTGATGCTGGAGTATTTGGTTGCCGACTACACGCGCAAGGGCTACATCGATGGCCGCTCGGCGCGTTTGATGACGGTGGCCGTGCGCCCTGGAAAACCCAATGGTGCAGCCTCTTCTTTTTTCAGCGGCATCATCCGCGAGCCTTTGGCCGGTGTGGACACTGTCTGCCCTGTGGATGCCAGCGTCTCGCATGCAGTCTCCTCCCCCGGCAAGACCATTCAAGGCTTGATGACGGTGTTTGAGGCCACCCGGGAGGCCATGGGAGGTCGCATGGCGCTGAATTTACCTGGCTTGAACATCACAGTCAGCGAGATGCTGCAAGCCCTGGAAGATGTGGCTGGCCCCGAAGTGCGTCAGCGCGTGAAATTTGTGCGCAATGAGCAAATTGCTGCCATTGTGGCCAACTGGGCAAAGGGGGGCACCGCAGATCGCGCATTGGCACTGGGCTTGAAACCAGACGCCTCCTACAAAGACATCATTGCCCAATACATTGCAGATTGCGCGCAACCCCATTACCCCGAAGGCGCTTTGAAAGGCCTGAGGCACTGAACTCGAGCCCTGCATGAAAGCAGCACTTCCCAACGACAGGGCTTGGCATGTGCTTGCATTGGGCGAGGCCATGGTGGAGTTCAATCAACTTCAAAGTTCAGCGCAGCAGTACCAACAAGGTTTTGGCGGCGACACCAGCAATGCGGTCATTGCAGCAGGTCGGGCTGGCGCAACAACTGCCTATTTAACACGCTGCGGTGCGGATTTTTTTGGTGATGCATTGATGCAATTGTGGCGCCAAGAAAATGTCAACACGCAAGCCTGCGAAAGAACTCCCAATGCCCCCACGGGGGTTTACTTCGTCACCCACAGCAACGCAGGCCATGCCTTTCACTACCTGCGCGCAGGGTCTGCCGCCAGCCAAATGACACCCCACTGGCTGACGCAAAAACCAGCCGCACAAGAGGGCTTGACGCCTGCAGAAATTTTGAAAAATTCCAAATGGCTGCATGTCTCTGGCATCACATTGGCCATTTCTGAATCGGCTTGTGACACCGGTTTAGCAGCCATGCAGATGGCCCGCGACGCTGGCACACAAGTCTCTTTCGATGTCAACTTGCGCTTGAAACTTTGGTCTTTGCAACGGGCCCAAGACATGGTGGTCAAAGCCATTGCCTTGAGTGACTTGTTCCTTCCAAGTTTGGAAGACATGACGGCCTTGATAGGGCTGAACGAGCCCGATGAAATTTTGGACTGGAGCCATGCACAAGGAGCCCGTCAAGTTGTTTTGAAGTTAGGCCCGGCTGGCGCGCGCATCAGCCCGCATGCACAGCACCCTGAGCAAAGACAAACGATTCTCGGGCGATCCGTCACGGCCCTTGATGCCACGGGTGCGGGTGATTGTTTTTGTGGCAATTTGCTGGCACGTTTGGCCGCAGGTGACACGTTGCCCCAAGCAGCGCGCTACGCCAATGCGGCCGCATCCCTCTCGGTGCAAGTTCTGGGTGCGGTGCAATCCATGCCAAGGCCGCAGGCTGTGATGGCTGTTTTGAACGCGAGTGCTGCATGAGCCGACATCTCATTGCCATCGACTGGGGCACATCCTCCCTGCGCGGCGTGCTGATGGACTCGCAAGCGCAAGTGCTTGAAAAGCGCGCATTTCCTCAAGGCATTTTGAGCGTGCCTGCTGGCCAGTTTCAAAACGTGTTTGAGCAGCGCTTTGGCGACTGGATGACGCCAGGCACTTTGTGCTTGATCTCCGGCATGGCGGGCTCTCGGCAAGGCTGGCGAGAAGCGCCCTACTGCCCTTGCCCTGCCGGTTTTGAAGACCTCGCAGCACACTTGCAATGGATTGAAAAAGACCAGCTGGCGCTGGTGCCCGGCTTGTCCATTTGGCATGCCTGGACACCTGACGTGATGCGCGGGGAGGAAGTGCAAATATTCGGTGCATTGCACAGTTTGCAACTGCAAGACGCGCAATTCATTTTGCCAGGCACGCACAGCAAATGGGCCGAAGTTCGCGCGGGGCAAATCAGGCAATTTAAAACCTACATGACGGGCGAATTTTTTGCATTGCTCACTCAGCATTCAATTTTGGCTAAAACATGTTTACCCGATGCACCGTGGAAAAAAGATATCTTTCTGCAAGGCGTTTCGCAAAGCCAATGTGACGGTGGTCTCTTGCACCACGCCTTCACCGCACGCAGTTTGGCTTTGTTTGAAAAACTCGGCCCTGCACAATCGAGCAGCTACATTTCGGGCTTGCTGATAGGAGAAGAAATTCGATCTGCACGAGAGGGGAAAAGGCAAGGTGATGCGCCCCCTCTTGACTTGCTGATATTGGGCAATTCGCAATTGAGCCTGCGTTACGCATGCGCCTTGGAGGCGCTGGGCTTGGCTTGCCAAACTTTGTCAGACGAAGTCACATGGGCCGGCTTGTTTGCTTTGGCGCACAATTTGTTTCCTCAAGATTTCAAGGCAACAGCATGACCTCTTCACCCGTTAGCGCGGCTGCGCAATTGTTCGAACACTTAGATGCCTTGCCTTTGATTGCAATCTTGCGCGGCATCACCCCTGCAGAGTCCCAAAGCGTCGGCCAAGCCTTGGTGTTGGCAGGGTTTGGTTTGATCGAAGTGCCATTGAATTCACCCGACCCCTTGAAAAGCATTCAAATCTTGGCCGAGCATTGCCCCAGCGCTTTGATCGGTGCGGGAACTGTGCTCACAGCGCAGCAAGTCAGAGATGTCAAAGCCGCCGGTGGTCGTTTGATCATTTCTCCCAATATGTCGCCCGATGTGGTCTGCGAGGCTGTCAACTTGGGGCTGGCGTGTTTGCCTGGCGTAGCCACGCCCTCTGAAGCTTTTACGGCTCTGGCATTGGGTGCTCATGGGCTTAAATTATTTCCCGCTGAAATGATCACGCCAGCTGTGCTCAAAGCGCTGCGTGCTGTGCTCCCTGCGTCAACGCGTTTGCTGCCCGTGGGGGGCATCAGCACGTACAACATGGCACCGTTCCGCCAGGCCGGCGCCAGCGGGTTTGGCATTGGCTCAGCGCTTTACGCACCTGGCAAAGATGTCCAAGCTGTAACAGAAGCGGCCACTTCTTTTGTCCACGCTTGGCGCAGCACACCAACTTGAATTTTAAAAAAACGGCACAATCACTTCCATGAGAATTCTGCACACCATGCTTCGCGTTGGCAATCTTCAACGCTCGATCGATTTTTACACCCAAGTCATGGGCATGCAATTGCTCAAAACTTCTGAGAACCCAGCCCACAAATACTCGCTGGCTTTTTTGGGTTATGGCAGCAACCCCGAGCATGCCGAGTTGGAGTTGACTTACAACTGGGGCACAGAGAGTTACGAGATGGGCAGCGCCTACGGCCACATCGCCATTGGGGTGCCTGACGCTTATGCCGCATGCGAGAAAATTCGCCATGCCGGCGGTAAAGTCACGCGTGAGGCTGGGCCCGTTGCAGGGGGCAGCACTGTGATCGCTTTTGTGACCGACCCCGATGGCTACAAAGTCGAGTTGATTCAACGCACTTTTTAATTGGCGCTGGGTCGCCATTTAAAAAATTCACCGCTTGATTTGGCTGGCTTGACGGGCCAGCGTTTCAATGCGCGCCCAGTCGCCTTGTGCCATGGCATCTGCAGGCACCAGCCACGAGCCGCCCACACAAAGCACATTGGGCAAGCTCAAAAACTCAGCTGCATTTTCAGACGTCACCCCACCCGTAGGGCAAAAACGCACATCAAAGAAGGGGCCAGACCAAGCTTTGAGCATGGCAGGGCCACCGGCTTGCATGGCTGGGAAAAATTTCAGTTCGGTGTATCCGCCCTCTTGCGCCAGCATGATCTCGCTGCCCGTGGCAACGCCTGGCAGCAATGCCAAGCCATGGTCGCGGCATGCTTGTCCAAGCGCAGGTGTGTAGCCTGGACTGACGGCAAATTGCGCACCGGCATTGACCGCCGCTTGGGCATCGGCCGCAGTTCGCACCGTTCCTGCGCCAACCACCGCTTGCGGCACGGCTTTGGCAATCGCCTCCATGCAGGCCAGTGCCTGGGGCGTTCGCAAAGTGACCTCGAGCATGCGAATGCCGCCGGCCACCAAGGCGCGTGCCATGGGCACAGCATGCGCCACATCGTGCAGCACGATCACGGGAATGACTGGAGCGTCTTGCATCACTTGCAAGGCAGACAAACGATCTAGGGTTACAGCCATGTGCAGGCTCCTTCTTCGGCTTTGAGCGCGTTGCGGCGCATGTTGGCAAACAACTCGCGGCCCATGCCGCAGCTGTTTTGTGATTGCAATTGTGCCGGCATAGTGGCTGGCGTGCGAGCGTTCCAAACGGCATCATCGACCAAGACATTCAAAGTGCCTTCAATGGCATCCAAACGGATCACATCACCATCTTGCACGCGCGCCAAAGGCCCGCCCGATAAGGCCTCGGGTGAAACATGGATGGCCGCTGGAATTTTGCC
Source organism: uncultured Burkholderiales bacterium (assembly GCA_903870145.1). Classification (GTDB taxonomy): domain Bacteria; phylum Pseudomonadota; class Gammaproteobacteria; order Burkholderiales; family Burkholderiaceae_C; genus Limnohabitans_A. The sequence continues at coordinate 131,367 of CAIQBO010000030.1, forward strand.
TGAGGCACCGCTCATGCGCCCGTCAGTGACCAAGGCCACCTTGTAGCCCTTACCTTGCAACACCGCCAAGGGGGGGGTGAGTTTGTGCAACTCGGGCATGCCATTGGCTTGCGGGCCTTGCCAGCGCAGCACACACACCATGTCATGCTCCATTTGACCGGCTTGAAAAGCTGCGAGTATTTGCTCTTGAGACTCAAACACCCGCGCCGGGGCTTGGATCACATGCAAAGCCTCGGGCACCGCAGAAATTTTGATCACGCTGCGGCCCAGATTACCTTTCAACAAGCGCAAGCCGCCGCTGGCGCTGAAGGGTGCTGAGGTGGGTCGCAGAACACCCAGGTCTTTTGATTCACCGCTGCCTTGCCAAGACAATTGGCCCTCAGCATGCGATGGGATGCGCGTGAACTCACGCAAACCACCGGCGCGCACCGTGAGTACATCTTCATGCATGAAACCTGCATCGAGCAATTGGCCGATCACATAGCCCGGGCCGCCTGCAGCTTGAAACTGATTCACATCAGCACTGCCGTTGGGGTACACGCGCGCCAGCAATGGAGCCACATCTGACAAAGCAGAAAAATCGTCCCAATCAATCGTCAAACCAGCAGCGCGGGCCACTGCCACCCAGTGAATCAAATGGTTGGTCGAGCCGCCTGTGGCCAACAATGCCACCATGGCATTGACGATGCACCGCTCGTCGACCAATTTGCCAATGGGCGTGAATTGGCGGGTCTTGGTCAATGCCAAAACAGTGCGCACCGACTCTCGTGTTAAATCTTCACGCATGCCGTCTGCCGGGTTGATGAAGGCCGTGCCGGGCACATGCAGGCCCATGGCTTCGAGCAGCATTTGGTTGCTGTTGGCGGTGCCATAAAAGGTGCAGGTGCCTTCGGCATGGTAAGCCGCAGATTCGGCCTGCAGCAAAGCCTCACGGCCCACCAAGCCTTGCGCAGCTTGCTCGCGCACCTTGGCTTTGTCATTGTTGGACAAGCCGCTGCTCATGGGTCCGGCGGGTACAAAAACAGCAGGCAAGTGGCCAAACTGCAATGCACCGATCAACAGGCCGGGCACAATTTTGTCGCACACACCGAGCAACAAAACGGCATCAAACACATCGTGGCTGAGGCTGACTGCGGTGGCCATGGCGATCACATCGCGACTGAACAAACTCAACTCCATGCCGGGGGTGCCTTGCGTGACACCGTCGCACATGGCCGGCACACCGCCAGCAACTTGCGCAGTCGCACCCCACTTGCGCGCCTCGTCTTTGATAAGTTCTGGATAATGGGCAAACGGCGCATGGGCCGATAACAAATCGTTGTACGCCGTGATGACGCCGATGTTGGGGCCACGAACTTCTTGTGCGACCACAGCAATGGCCGACAAGCCCGTAGCGCGTGTTTTGTCGCCTGCGGGCATGGCTGCAAAAGCATGCGCCACATTGGCGCAACCCATGCGATCTGCGCCAGGCGCGCGCATGGCCATCGCGTCCAATTGCTGCAAATAGGCTTGCCGCTGTGCTTGGCTTCGCTTTGCAATGCGAGCGGTGACTTGGGCGACAGTGGCATTCAGTAGCATGAAGGGGTGCCTGTGAAGGTGGAAGAATGGGTTTATGTAACAAAGTTACATGTCGAATGGTAACTCGAGAACCGTCTTTTGTGTCGTCCACCAGTTACCAACGGGTTACGAAAATATTTTTAGCGGCAAAATAGGCCATTCATGCAGACCCCCATCACCCCATCCGCACGATCTGACCAAGCGCTGAGCGAGCCCACCCGCGAAGGTCTGCAAAAGCACTGGCCGCCGGGGCAAGACCTGTGGGTCTTTGGCTATGCCTCCTTGATTTGGCGCCCAGAGTTTGAAGTGACTGAGCGCCACTTGACACGCGTCTTGGGTTGGCACCGCGCCCTCAAAATGTGGAGTCATGTCAACCGCGGCAGTCCTGAATGCCCCGGGCTTGTTTTTGCATTGCTCTCGGGCGGCAGTTGCCAAGGCATGGTGTTTCGAATTCCTTCCAACAAAGTGGCACAAACCGCCGAGGACCTTTGGTTCAGAGAAATGCCCAACGAGGTCTATGCCCCCAGGTGGCTGCAGTGCCCCACGCCTGGCGGCCCTGTCAGCGCATTGGCTTTCACATTGCCCAGAAGCAGCCCCAGCTACACGGGGGATTTGTCTGCAGCCCAATACCAACAAATATTCCGTGAATCCAAAGGCCGCTACGGTACAACACTGGACTATGCACAACAAACTTATGAGAGTTTGTTAGCCCATGGCATTCAAGACAAATCACTGGCCGCCTTGTTAAGGCATGCACCACCATCCATGCCTGAGGTTGCTTCAAAAATTCTCAAGTGCCATTAGGCCTTGCCATTAAAATTCAAAAACCATGAACATCGCAGATCTGCGCAAGAGCTATGAAAAAGCCGAGTTGAGCGAAGACGCCTGTGCGCCCGATCCTTTGAATCAATTTGATCGCTGGATAAAAGAAGCCATCGCGTCGCAAGTGCCAGAACCCAATGCCATGACACTGGCCACGGTGGCCAGCAATATGAGGCCCAGCACACGGGTGGTCTTGATCAAAGACTACGACGCCAGTGGCATTGTTTGGTACACCAATTACAGCAGTCGAAAAGGCCTTGAATTGGCGGGCAATCCGTATGCAGCATTGCAATTTCATTGGGTTGAATTGGAGCGTGTGGTGCGCATTGAAGGGCGAGTCGAAAGGGTCAGTGACATCCAAAGCAACACCTACTTTGACAGCCGTCCGCTAGACTCACGCATTGGCGCTTGGGCCTCGCCACAAAGCCAAGTGATACAAGGGCGCACCGAGTTGGTGACCCGCGCAGCCAAATATGCCGCGCAATTTTTGCTGCAACCCCCGCGCCCAGCGCATTGGGGCGGCTACAGGTTGGTGCCCGAGATGTGGGAGTTTTGGCAAGGCCGCAAAAGCCGCCTGCACGATCGGCTGCGTTACCGCTTAGACGAAGGGCAATGGGCCAGGGAGCGTTTGGCGCCTTGACCTTGACAATGCACAGGGGGCGGCTCTCAGCCGTAAAGTACCCCCTCTGCCTGTTTATTGCGTTTGTGCGGCACTTTGCAAAACAATATTCACCAGTGGAAAGTCCGCCATGCCAAAACGAGTGCCGGTGGCACTGCTGCCCATGGCGTCCATCACCGACAAGCCTTGCGTCAATTTTCCAAACACCGCATAGCCAGGACTGGCAGTACTGGCGTAGTCTAAAAATGCGTTGTCAATCAAGTTGAAATAAAACTGCGAAGTTGCTGAATTGGCAGCGCTGGCGCGGGCCATTGCAATCGTACCTCGCGCATTGCTCAGGCCTTTGTTGCTCTCTAGCGCGATGGCAGCGCGCACGCCCGCCTGCTCTGCACCCGCGGCAGTGTATCCACCGCCTTGCGCCACGAAGTTGGCAATCACGCGGTGAAACACAGTGTTGGCATAAAAACCATCATGCACATATTGCAAAAAATTGCTGACAGTAGCGGGCGCTGCCGTAGGGTTGAGCTCGACCACCATACTGCCCAAATTGGTCACCAAAGTCACTTGGGGTTCGGGCACAGTCAGGGTTTTGGTCAGCAAGCTGATGCCTGAAGTGTTTTTGGCTTGGAACGTCAAAGTGCCAGTGCCGTTGACCGTGCAGGTGGCCTTGACTTCGGTGTCCGTGCTGGTGGACAAGACGGTGATGCTGCTGCATTTGTCAGCGCTGAGCGTCAACGCAGTGCCCGCGCTCAAAGCCGTACCCAAGATCTTGAAGCTGCTGATTTGGCTGTAACTCAAGCGGTCAACTTGAATGTCGGAAACACTCGCCAATGGGCCTTGAGTTAACTGACTTCCACCACCTCCGCCACAGGCCGTGAGGAAGCAGGCGAGATAAAGAAGGCTTGCAATACCAGAGACTCGCGTAGCTATCTTGGTTTGAAATTGAAACAGCATCATGAAAAAATCTTAAAAATAAAACCACTGGGTGGACAGTTGAACCTGGATCCTAAACCAATGGGCAGCCAGCTTGAAATGTCCACCGCACAGTATCGCTTAAAAATTTGCCACAACGCCAAATTTAACCGAACGCCCCGGCAGCGGCGCTTTACCCGGCGCAGTGCTGGTCAAAATAGAGCTGGCACTGTAGGCCCATTGATTGCTCAGGTTGTCCACGCGTACAAACCAGTTCAAGCTGCCCAGCTCCATTTTTTGTCGATAACCCAGACCGCCGTGCCACAAGGTGTAGGCCGCCGTCACCATGCTGCCAACCGGTACTCTGTTTTGTGCGGCATAAGCATCCAAGCCCAAGTGGGCAGTCAAAGGCCCTTGTGCGTAGCGCAAATTGGCTCCCATTCTGAGGGGTGAAATTCTGGGCAAGGGCTCGTTCAAACTTTGGTTGACAGCGCGGACCAAGTCAGCCTTGAGCCCCAAGTCCAGCGAACCCGCGCTTTGCATCAAGCGCACTTGCCCAGATGCTTCGAAACCGGAAAAACGTGCGCGAACGCCTTGGTAGTTTTGGATGGGCAAACCCGATTCTTGATCGACCAACCCAGTCCCCAACAAGCCAATGAAGTTGGAGAAGCGGCTTTGAAAAGCCGTCAATGCCGCTTTGTTCGCGCCCACCTGCCACTCCAACCCCAAGTCCACACTGCCTGACTTTTCCAAGCCCAGTGCTGAATCCCCCCGCTCCCACGCTGCTGTGGCGATGTGCGGCCCATTGGCAAAAAGCTCATAGTCTTTGGGGGCTCTTTGAGTGTGCGCTGCATTGACTGTCCAGAGCCACTGTGGACTGAGTTCAAAGCGAGCACCCAAGGCAAAACTTTGCGGTGTGAATTTGCGATCGCCTGTCTCAAATCGGTCGACACTGGGGTCGGGGTTGCCAAACGATCGCACCTTGACTTGCTCGCGGCGCAGTCCCCAACTCCATCTTGCTTTGTCAAAAGACAACTCTTCCAAAACAAACAAAGCCTGCGTCTGAGTTCGGCTGTAAGGTGCAAAGGCCTCATCACCTGCGGCTGAAAAATGACCCGCTTCTGACTGCCAACCCCACGCACCTTCCCACCCGGCCCATGAACGGTGACGCCCTTGCAAACGAAAGTCATGACCTTGATTGGCAAAAACAGTACCCGGCGCACCAGCGTCAAATTCGGTATGCTGGTATCGGGTTTGACTGGCCTGTGCTTGCACACTTTGCCAGAGACCAGACAAAGGCTTCCACTGCCCCTCCAGGGCCACTCGTTTGGAATACATGTCAATGGTGACTTCATCTTCAGCCACTGTGCCGTAATTACTTTTGTATTCGTTGACAGCCAAACCCAGGAAACCTTGGTCAAAAAACAAACTGCCACCGACCGCTCCACCTTTGGAGGTGCTGTCCGAGTTGCAAATGCGCATTGCCAGCACAGGCGAACCAGGCTTGCTGCAAGCCAAGTTCTGCGGCACTTTGACATCATCCGTTTTGCGGTCAAACGCGTCCACATGCAAAACCCAGCGGCCGCTGCCCGTTTCCAGCAAAGCACCCACGCTGCGTTCACCGTTGCCGCTTCCTGATTGCGCTTGTGCTTTGCCCAGAACACCTTGGAAAGGTGTGCGCGGTATGCGGTTGTCAATCACATTGACCACGCCGCCCACAGCGCTGCCGCCGTATTGCAGGGATGCAGGGCCTCGCAATACTTCAATGCGCTCAACGCTGAGCACATCCAGGGGCACTGCGTGGTCGTAGCTCAACGCAGAAACATCCAGACTGGCCCCGCTGTTGCTCAGCACGCGGATGCGGTCGCCGTCCAAACCGCGCACAATGGGGCGACTGGCATTGGGCCCAAAGTAAGTGCTAGAGACACCGGGCAAACTGTTCAATGTTTCACCCAAGCTGCCCTGCCCGCTTTGCGAAAGCTCTAAGCCCGACAAACTCGCGGCGGTGCTGGGCCCTTGCGCACGGCCCAAAGGGTTGCCCGTGATGACGACCTCTTGCACGGCTTGTGCCATCGCGTTTTGACACAAGCCCAGCGCCCCCAGAACCAACACCCAGTGGCGCGAGGAAGAAAGGCCCTTTGCCCAGCGCTGCTGGGTCTTGCAATATTTTTCAAACATGATTTTTCCTGAGATATGCCATACAACCCATGCCGCGTTGATGCGGCTGGGAAAACTTGTCAAATCAAAGGAAAAAAGGCGGCGCTCGGGCTGAAAAATAAGCCGGCGTCTGGCCGGGTTGACTTGGCGCTTGCAACAAGGCCAAATCGGAACTGGGCGCTTGGTATGCCGGTAACGTGCAAGCGCTTCGCAGACCTGCACTGAGCCCCAAATGGTCTAGCAGCTGGCAAGTTCCAGAGCCCTCTGCATGGTCACCAAAAAGGTCTGGTGAAGATGCGGGTGCAGACGAAGGCAAGGCGAGCGGCGCGCCTGAAGCGTCTGCCAACGCAACCAGCGCGTTGCTGGCAATTGCACCCTTGGCCCCGTGCATCACTTGGTGAATTTGGGCCCACAAGGGTGCCAACATCACCATGCAGATCAGCAGCGTTGTCCAGAAAAATTTGACAGAAAAATTTGGCGTAAACGCAGCCAGTCCGGCCCCTCGCCGGCGCCTAACATTTTGCTGTGCAAGCCTAATTTTCACAAGACGCATGCCCTGATTATCTCCGAACCCAGTCAGCAAATATTTTGCGAAATTTGCTGACCTTGGGCGTAGCCACCGCCAAACAATAGCCCTGCGTGGGGTTGCGTTCAAAAAAATCTTGGTGGTACTCTTCGGCCGCAGAATAATTTTGCAAAGGCAATACTTCGGTCACGATGGGCGCGCCCAATACGCCGTCGGCTTGAATTTCTTGAATCAAGTCTCTGGCCACCTGTTCATGCTCAGCTTGCGTGAAGTAAATGCCGCTGCGGTATTGGGTGCCGCGATCATTGCCCTGCCGGTTCAAGGTGGTGGCGTCGTGCACACCAAAGAAAATTTCAAGCAAGACGCGGGCGCTGATGACGCTGGGGTCATATTGCAAGCGCACCACTTCATTGTGGCCTGTGTTGCCACTGCAAACTTGCTCATAAGTCGGGTTCAAGGTGTGCCCATTGCAATAACCCGATTCAACATCCAGCACACCTTTGACCTGCACAAAAACCGCTTCGGTGCACCAAAAGCAACCGCCGCCTAAGACCAGTGTTTCGATGTTCGAGGGAGTGTTCATATCTGGATTCTGGCATAGCTATAAAATCGTCGACTTTCATCCTTAAACTTTCGGACCTCCCCATGAAACCCAGCTTCCAATGGAACGACCCTTTTTTGCTGAGCGCCCAGTTGAGCGACGACGAACGCGCCATTGTGGATGCAGCGCACAATTTCTGCCAAGAAAAACTTCAAACCAGGGTTTTGATGGCCGCGCGGCATGAAACATTTGACCGCGAAATCATGAACGAATTTGGCAGCATGGGGTTTTTAGGCTCAACCATCGAAGGCTATGGCTGCGCTGGCTTGAACTATGTCAGCTACGGCTTGGTGGCCCGCGAAGTCGAGCGCGTTGACAGCGGCTACCGAAGCGCCATGAGCGTGCAAAGCTCCTTGGTGATGCACCCGATCAATGAATACGGCAGCCCCGCGCAACGCGAAAAATACCTGCCCAAATTGGCCACCGGCGAATGGGTGGGCTGCTTTGGCTTGACTGAACCCAACTTCGGCTCCGACCCGGCCAGCATGATCACGCGCGCCAAACCGGTGGACGGCGGTTACATCATGAAGGGCGCCAAGATGTGGATCACCAACGCCCCCATCGCCGATGTGTTCGTGGTCTGGGCCAAACTCGAAACTGAGGGTGATGGCCAGTCAGCCATCCGAGGTTTTATTTTGGAAAAGGGCATGAAGGGCCTGAGCGCCCCCAAAATTGAAGGCAAGATGAGCCTGCGGGCCAGCATCACCGGTGAGATTGTCATGGACGATGTGTTTGTGCCCGAGTCCCAATTGCTGCCCAATGTGGCTGGTCTGAAAGGCCCGTTTGGCTGCCTGAACAAGGCCCGCTATGGCATCGCATGGGGCGCTTTGGGCGCGGCCGAAGATTGCTGGCACCGTGCTCGTCAGTACACCTTGGACCGAGTTCAATTTGGCCGTCCATTGGCGCAAAACCAATTGATCCAAAAGAAATTGGCCGACATGCAAACCGAGATCGCGCTGGGCCTGCAAGGCTGCTTGCGCGTGGGCCGCTTGATGGACGAAGGCCAATCAGTGCCCGAGATGATCAGCTTGATCAAGCGCAACAGTTGCGGCAAAGCTTTGGATGTCGCCCGCATGGCGCGTGACATGCATGGCGGCAATGGCATTCACGACGAATACCACGTCATTCGGCACATGATCAACTTGGAAACCGTCAACACCTATGAGGGCACGCACGACGTGCATGCTTTGATTTTGGGCCGCGCTCAAACCGGCTTGCAGGCCTTTTATTGACACCACATGGGCCCCTGTGCTCCTAGACCCTGAAAAAGACCGCCTTGGCGGTCTTTTTTTTGACCTCTGACTTGACGAATCTCCTGAAAATCCTTACATTAATAACCAACGAGTCATTAAAACGTGCCTGAAGCCCTAAGCCATCCCAAACGCGAACGCCGCAAACTGCAACGCCCAGGCGAGTTGCTAGAAGCTGCGCTGGACTTGTTTGTTGAAAAAGGCTTTGCCGCCACACGCTCAGAAGAGGTGGCCGCCAAGGCGGGCGTCTCTAAAGGCACTTTGTTCTTGTACTTCCCCTCTAAGGAAGAGTTGTTCAAAGCAGTGGTGCGTGAAAACGTGGTCCGCCCGGTGAGTCAAGGCGCCGTAGAGGCCGCCAACTTCACTGGCAACAGCGGGGACTTGCTGAAAATGCTGATGATTGAATGGTGGCGCCGTTACGGCTCCACCAAAGCCTCCGGGATTTCCAAATTAATCATCAGCGAAGCGAGTAATTTTCCTGAGCTGGCCGCGTTCTACCAAGAAGAAGTCATTCTGCCTGCGGAGCTTTTGGTGCAACGGGTTTTGCAGCGGGGCATCGACCGAGCAGAGTTCAAAATTGTCGATCTGCGCTATACCGTGTTGGCCGTGATTTCGCCGCTGCTGTTCCTGATCATGTGGAAGCATTCCATGGCTTTGTGCGGCCCCAAAGAAAGCCCACTTGACCCAGAAAAATTCATCGCGCAGCATGCCGACTTGATTGTGCAAGGCTTGTCTAAAGAGAAATAAAAAATGTCGTTTTTGCGTCCAAAAAACATTGCGCTCGCCGTGCTTTCAGTCTCTGTGATTCTGAGTTTGGGCTGGGCACTTCAGCGCGGCTACATCGGCAAAACTTCAGCCCCAGAGGCTGCCACTGTTGTGTCCGCCAGCCAAGCCAAGAACGTGATTGAGTTGGCATTGACCGACGAAGTGATCGCTCAAAAATTAAGCATGACCCAGGGCCTGCCTGTTTCAGGCACTTTGAAGGCGGTGCGAAGTGCCATGGTCAAGGCCCGCGTGGCTGGTGAATTGATGGCCCTGGAAGTGCGCGAGGGCGACGCCGTCAAAGTCGGCCAAATATTGGCCCGTGTCGACCCCACCGAATACACAGCCAGACAGAGTCAAGCTCAGCAACAAGCACAAGCCGCGCAAGCGCAAGTCGAGGTCGCTCAGCGTCAGTTTGACAACAACAATGCGCTGGTCAATCAAGGCTTTATTTCAAAGACAGCGCTAGACACATCACTGGCCAATTTGAATGGCGCCAAAGCCACCTACCAAGCTGCCTTGTCGGCTTTGGATGTGGCGCGCAAGGCGGTGGACGACACCACCCTCAAAGCCCCTTTGAGCGGCTGGGTCAGTCAGCGTTTGGCACAGCCGGGCGAGAGAGTCTCGCCCGATGCCCGAATTTTAGAAATCGTAGATTTGTCGCAGCTTGAACTCGAAGCCACCCTGACATCGGCCGATGCCATGTTGGTCAAGTTGGGGCAAACCGCCACATTGAGAGTGGAAGGCTCGGGACAAGAGGTCAGCGCCAAAGTGCTGCGAATCAACCCCAGCACACAAGTTGGCAGCCGAAGTGTGCTGGTCTATTTAGGACTGCAAGCCCACCCCAGTTTGCGCCAAGGTGTGTTCGTGCAAGGCAGCCTGGGCACCCTATCGGTACAAGCCATCGTGCTGCCGCTAGAAAGTGTACGCACCGACAAGCCCGAGCCCTATGTTCAAACCATTCAAAACAATGCCGTGATGCACGTCAAGGTCAGCACAGGCATTCGCGGCGAAATCGCCGGCCGCGCCATGATTGCGGTCTCATCCGTGCCAGAGGGCATGAAAGTTTTAGCGCCCAGTGCAGGCTCGGTGCGCGAGGGCACGCAAGTCAAATACACCACCAGCGTGCGCTGAAAGAACGCTTACCATGTGGTTCACCCAAGTCAGTCTGAAAAATCCGGTCTTCGCGACCATGGTCATGCTCGCCTTTGTGGTGATGGGCTTTTTTGCTTTTCAAAATTTGAAGGTTGACCAGTTCCCCAATATCGATTTTCCTGTTGTTGTTGTTGTCACCGAATACCCCGGTGCATCACCTGAAATCGTTGAGAGTGAAGTTTCGAAAAAAATTGAAGAAGGCGTTAACTCGATCGCTGGCATCAACGCCCTGACTTCGCGCAGCTATGAAAATCAATCGGTGGTCGTGATCGAGTTTCAGTTGCACATAGATGGGCGCAAAGCGGCCGATGACGTGCGCGAAAAAGTGGCCAGCATTCGCGCCAATTTACGCACCGAAGTCAAAGAGCCACGCGTCATCCGTTTTGACCCTACCAGCAAGGCCATCTGGTCGCTGGCTGTGATCCCGGTGTCTGGTGAGAAAGGGCAAGCCCCCAGTCTGGTGGAGTTGACCAATTGGTCCGAGCAAGTGTTGAAAAAGCGCCTAGAGAATGTGCGCGGCGTTGGCGCTGTCAACGTGCTGGGGGGCAGCCGGCGAGAGATCAACATCTATTTGAAACCCGACGCCATGGAAGCCCTGGGTGTCAGCGCGGACCAAGTGGCCAATGCCGTGCGCAATGAAAACCAAGATTTGCCCGTCGGGGCGCTTCGCTCGTTCACCCAAGAGCGAGTGATTCAAGTTCTATCGCGCATGCAACGGCCTGAAGATTTTGGGCAAATCATTGTGGCGCGCAAAGGCAGCACACCGATCCGCTTGTCGCAAGTGGCCAGCGTGAAAGATGGCGCCCAAGAACTCGAGAACATGGCCTTGTACAACGGTGAGCGCACCTTGGTTTTGTCAGTCCAAAAATCACAAGATGCCAACACCATTGAAGTGGTCGACAACCTGACTCGCCTTCTGCGAGATTTGCAAAAACAAGCACCCCCGGGCATTCGACTTGAACCGGTCTCAGACGGCTCGCGGCAAATCAGAGTGGCCGTTGACAATGTGCGTAAAACTTTGATCGAAGGCGCGCTCTTGACCATTTTGATCGTGTTTTTGTTTTTGAATTCTTGGCGCTCCACCGTCATCACGGGCCTGACTTTGCCCATTTCTTTGATTGGCACATTCTGGTTCATGAGCCTGTTTGGCTTCACCATCAACATGATCACTTTGATGGCTTTGTCTTTGTGCGTGGGCCTGCTGATTGACGACGCCATTGTGGTGCGAGAGAACATTGTGCGCCATGTTCAAATGGGGAAAAACAGCTTTGATGCTGCCATGCAAGGCACTCAAGAAATTGGCCTGGCCGTACTGGCCACCACCTTGTCCATCGTGGCGGTGTTTTTGCCCATTGGCTTTATGGAGGGCATCATCGGAAAATTTTTCCATGAGTTCGGCATCACGATCGTTGCGGCGGTTTTGATCTCCATGTTTGTCAGCTTCACCTTGGACCCCATGCTCTCGAGCATTTGGCACGACCCGAGCATTCACAAGCCGGGTCAGGCCGCCGCGCCTGAAAGCTTTTACGACAAAACCGTTGGCCGGGTGACGGCTTGGTTTGAGCGCAGCACCGAGCGCTTGGTTGATTTTTACCAGCACATGTTGTCCTGGGCGCTGGCGCATCAGAAAAGTACCGTGTTGATGGCCCTCGTGGTCTTTGTCAGCAGTTTATTCATGGTGCCGCTGCTGGGCACTGAGTTCATTCCCAAAGGCGATTACTCTGAAGCCACATTGAGCTTTCAAACACCTGTGGGCACCTCGCTTGAAAGCACTGCGATCAAAGCGCGGCAAGTCGAAGCCATCGTGCGCGAATTTCCTGAAATTCAATACACCTTGACGGGCATGAACACCCCTAACGCACAAGGCAAAAACAGCGCCAGCATCTACATGCGCTTTACAGATCGCACCCTGCGCAAGCGCACGGTCGAAGACATTGCCACATTGCTGCGCGAACGCTTGAGCCGCGTGGCTGGCATCACCGTCACGCATGTGGGAACCTTGGATTCTGTGGGCGGCAACAAGCAAATTGAGTTTTCTTTGCAAGGCCCGGACCAACGCGAATTGGAGCGCTTGACTTTGATCGCCATGGAAAAAATCAAAAAAATTCCAGGCTTGGTTGATTTGGACTCCAGCGTCAAAGCCAACAAACCCACCATTGGCATCACCGTGCTGCGTGAGTCGGCTTCCGACTTGGGCCTGAACGTGGCTAACTTGGCGGGTCCATTGCGCACCTTGGTTGCTGGTCAAATTGTGGGCAACTGGCGTGCGCCCGACGATCAGACTTACGACGTCAATGTGCGCCTGTCGCCAGATTTTCGCAACAGCCCTCAAGACTTGGAGCGCTTGCCTTTCAGTGTGACGATGCCGCTCGACGGCAGCACTCGCAATGTGCGCTTAGGGCAAGTCGCACAGGTCAATGAGACCACAGGTTCCAACCAAATCAACCGGCGCGATTTGATGCGCGAGGTGGCCATCAATGCCAACGCTTCGGGCCGCGCTGCAGGCGATATTTCCAATGACATCCGCAAAATTTTAGACAGCATGGCCATTCCACCGGGCTACCGCTATCAATTTGGCGGCTCGACCAAAAGCATGACGGAATCTTTCAGTTATGCGATCACGGCCTTGATCATGGCCATTATTTTCATTTACATGATTTTGGCCAGCCAATTCAAAAGCTTCTTGCAACCTCTGGCCTTGATGACAGCTTTGCCACTGACCTTGATCGGTGTGGTTTTGTCGCTGCTGGCTTTTCGCTCAACGCTGTCGATGTTCTCCATCATCGGCGTGGTCATGCTCATGGGCTTGGTCACCAAAAATGCCATCTTGTTGGTGGACTTCACCATCCGCGCCCGTGAGGACAGCACCGGGCCTGATGGCGAATGGGTGCCTGGCCTTGGCCGCACCGAGGCTTTGCTGATGGCCGCCAAAGTGCGATTGCGCCCTATTTTGATGACCACCTTGGCCATGATTTTCGGCATGATGCCCCTGGCTTTTGCTTTGACCGAGGGCTCTGAGCAGAGGTCCCCCATGGGCCAAGCTGTGATTGGCGGCGTGATCACCTCTTCCTTGCTGACCTTGGTGGTGGTGCCTGTGGTTTATTGCTACATGGACGACTTGGCTCAATCTATTCGCCGATTTTGGTCCGGGCCTGCTGACAGTCAGGCTAATTCAGGCCACAAACGGTAAAATCAAGCAGAAATGAATACAATACCCCATGGAGTATATATGAACATCGAACAAGCACGCTTTAACATGATCGAGCAGCAAATTCGCCCTTGGGAGGTGCTGGATGCACAAATACTGAACCTGCTCAGCGTGGTCAAACGCGAAGATTTCGTGCCTCTGGCGCACAAAGCTTTGGCCTTTGTCGACATGGAAATCCCTTTGCAAGCACAAGGCACGTCGGGCCAAGTGATGTTGGCGCCCCGTGTGCAAGCGCGCTTACTGCAAGATTTGCACTTGCAGCAACAAGACAGCGTTTTGGAAATTGGCACCGGCTCGGGCTACATGGCCGCCTTGTTGGCACACCGTGCGGGCACGGTTTTAAGTTTGGAAATAGACCCCCAATTGGCCGAACAAGCCCGCAAAAATTTGCAAGCTGCTGGCATTGTCAACGTGCAAGTTCGTCAAGCTGACGGCAGCCAAGGTGCTGCAAATGATGGGCCCTTTGATGCCATCTTGCTCAGTGGTTCTGTGGCCCAAGTGCCCCAGTATCTGCTGGACCAACTCAAAGTAGGTGGCCGCTTGGCCGCCGTGGTGGGGCAAGAGCCCGTGATGCGCGCCTGCGTCATCACGCGCACTGGCGCGCAGGAATGGGCCACCAGCCAAGCTTGGGACACCGTGGCGCCGCGCCTACAAGGCTTCGCAGAACCCAGTGCCTTCAGCTTTTAATTATTCTTCAACACCATTGCCACTTCTGCAGCATGCAACATATCAGCCCCGCACAATTTAACGAATGGACCGAACAAGCCAGCCAGCAAGCCAAGCCTTTGGTGCTCGATGTGCGTGAAACTTGGGAATGTGAAGTTGCCAGCATCGCGCCTGTGGGATGTGAAGTTCAAATCATGCCGATGCAAACCGTTCCAAACCGCTTGCATGAAATTGACCGCACCCGCCCTATTGCGTGCTTGTGCCACCATGGTGGCAGAAGTCAGCAAGTTGCCGCCTTCCTTGAGCATCAAGGCTTTGAGAACATCACCAACATCAGTGGTGGCATTCACGCTTGGTCTGCGCAAGTAGACGCCAGTATTCCGACTTATTGAACCGTTAAGATCACCCCTCTATTGATCGCTTTGCCGAAAGACTTCCATGAATTTGCGCTTTCTTCCTTTGACATTGGCCATTTCGTCGGCCCTTTGCGGCGCAGCCCAAGCTCAAAGCTTGCTGTCCCTTTACGAAACTGCACGGGGTTATGACGCAACCTACAAGGCCTCGCAGTCGCAATACAACGCGAACTTGGCCAAGGGTGCGCAAGCTCGCGCCAGTTTGTTGCCCACTGCCAATTTGGGTGCCAACCTCAACCGCACCAACGTTGAATTAATTTCAGCCAACCAGACGGCCACCTCGCAAAGTCAATCGGCCACATTGAGCGCCAACCAACCTTTGTACCGGCCTGCCAATTTGGCAACGTATCGACAAGGCGAAAAACAACTCGAACTCGCCAGCATTCAGTTAAAAGCTGCCGAGCAAGACCTGATCGTTCGCCTGAGTCAAACCTACTTCGATGTTTTGGCCTCACGTGAAAGTCTTGAATTTGTCAAAGCCCAAAAGGCCGCTGTCAGTGAACAATTGGCTGCAGCCAAGCGCAATTTTGAAGTCGGCACCTCGACCATCACCGATACCCGTGAAGCGCAGGCCCGCTTTGACTTGGTCTTGGCACAAGAAATTGCAGCTGACAACGATTTACGCATCAAGGGCTTGGCACTGAACCAACTGGTGGGCTTGAACAACATTGAGCCCAAAGGCTTGTCGCCCAAAGCCAACTTAACGAGGCCTGACCTTCAAAATGTAGATCAATGGGTGCAGCAATCTTCCGAGCAACACCCCAATGTGATTCAAAGCCGTGTGGCCTTGGAGATTGCCAAACTGGAAACCACCAAAGCCGAAGCCGGCCACAAACCCACGCTCGATTTGGTAGCGTCGTATGCGCCTATTCGCTATAAAGATGGCAAGGGCATCAACACCTCTCAAATTGACACCAACAGCGCCAGCTTGACCTTGGCCTTGAACATACCTTTGTTTGCCGGCTTTGCCACGCAAAACCGCATCAAAGAAACGGTGGCCTTGGAAGAAAAAGCCCGCTCTGATTTAGACGCTGCTGAGCGCGCCGTGGCGCAAGCTACACGCACCGCTTTCTATGGCGTGCAATCAGGCTTGGGGCAAGTCAATGCATTGCAAGCAGCCGAGGCTTCGAGCCAAAGTGCTTTGGACGCCAACAAACTGGGCTACCAAGTGGGCGTTCGCATCAACATCGATGTGCTCAACAGCCAAAGTCAGCTGTTCCAAACCAAACGTGATTTGGCCAAAGCGCGTTACGACGTGCTGATGGGGCAACTCAAATTGCGCCAAGCCAGTGGCACGTTGTCGCAGGTCGATCTGTCCAACATCAACGCTTTGCTCAACCCTTGAAACAACTGCGCAATTGCAAGCACTAAGCTTTTAATTGCGCCAAGCGAAGCCGCACCGCTTGCGCTGTGCGCTGCGTAGCCCCACCGAATTGTTGCGCAAAGGCTTGGGCCTGAAGGCCCCGCTCCACCAGCGCCTGAGGCGCTTGCAACCAGTCCATGGCCACTTGCACAGCGGCCAACAAATTGTCAACCTGCACGGCCGCCCCTGCCTCTTGCGCACTTGAGGCCACTTGTGCAAAGTTAAACGTGTGCGGCCCCATCACAACGGGGCATGCGCATGCCGCAGCCTCGATTAAATTTTGCCCACCCAGGGGCTCGAAACTCCCTCCGAGCAAAGCCACATCGGCCATGCTGTAGTAAAGCGACATCTCCCCCATGCTGTCGCCCAAGGCAATGTCGCCCTCTTGCAAGGCCTGCGCTGGGCCTTGGTGCCATGCACTGCGCCGAGAGACCTTCAAGCCCTGCGCTTGCAGCAGGGCTTGAACTTGTGCCACGCGCTGTGGGTGCCTGGGAACAATCAGCCATTGAACGCATGGGTGCGCCGGCCCTTGTGCCGCATCTTGTCCCACCACGGGTGCTTGTTGAACCTGCGCTTGAAGAACTTGCCAAGCTTTTAACCAAGCTGCCTCTTCGCCTTCACGCGAACTGGCCAGCATCACCACGGGGCGCTTCAGGGCCCGCCGCCAAGCTTGTCCTTGCGCCACTTGCCCAGCGTCGGCCTGCGCATCAAATTTGAGATTGCCCAAAACACCTTGCACCGACGCGCCCAATTGCTGCAAGCGCTGCGCGTCAGTGTCGGTTTGCGCCCAAACGCCTTGCAAACCCGCATAGGCTGGCCTTAAAAGCGTTGGCCACCTCAAAGCTTGACGCATCGATTTTTCGCTCATGCGCGCATTCAAAAGCATCAAGGGAATTTGCCTCTCAGCACACTGCGCCACCCACTGGGGCCAGACTTCGGTTTCAAGCAGCAAGCCCACACGGGGTTGGAAATGCGTTAAAAATCGGGCCACAATTTCAGGGCTGTCCCAGGGCTGCCAAACTTGCACATCGCCCTCTTGCAACAAGTGCATGCCTTCGCTGCGCCCGGTTGCCGTGCCATGGGTGAGCAGCAAGCGCATGCCAGGAAACTCGGCCCGCAAACCTTGGAGCAAAATTCCTGCTGTGCGTGACTCCCCCAAAGAGACGCCGTGCACCCAAATCAAGTCACTTTGCGGCCCTTGGGTGTAGTGGCCAAAGCGTTCCGGGATATGTTGGCCATACAAGGCCTCGGCCTTGGCACGGCGCTTGAGTTTCAGGTGCAGCAAGGGCTGCGCAGCCCGCATCAAAACACTGTAAAGCCACAAAGAGAACTTGGCTTTGAAGTCGCGCATTTTTCAGTGCGCGGCGGACTGCACAGCCGCATCGGGCTTGACCGTGCGCAGCAAAGTCATCATATCGTGCTCGATGCGTTGCAAGGCCTGCGGCGTATGTCCTTCGAAACGCAAGACCAATACAGGTGTGGTGTTAGATGCACGAATCAAACCAAAGCCATCGGGCCAATCGACTCTGAGGCCATCGATGTCGGAGATTTGCGCAGGAGCCACCAATGCGGCACCCGCCACTTTCAATAATTTTTGCGTCACGCTGTGCGGTTCTCCCTCTTGGCACGGCACATTCAACTCGGGGGTGCAGTGACTGGTGGGCAAGGCTTGCAAAACAGCATTGGCATCCGGGCTCTTGCTGACAATTTCCAGCAAACGACAACCCGCGTAGGTGCCATCGTCAAAGCCATACCAACGCTCTTTGAAAAAAATGTGTCCGCTCATCTCGCCGCCCAAAGGCGCTTGCCCACCGGCGGCCTCGATCGCCTTCATTTTGGCCTTGATGAGTGAGTGACCCGTTTTGTACATCAAGGCTTGTCCGCCTGCCGCGCGGATGGCCGGTGCCAAGCGCTGTGAACACTTCACATCAAACAAAATTGTGCCATTGGGCACGCGGCTGAGCACATCTTGCGCAAACAACTGCATTTGCCGATCAGGGTAGATGGTCTCTCCATCGCGCGTGACGATGCCCAAACGGTCGCCGTCACCATCAAAAGCCAAGCCCAATTCAGCACCTGAACTTTTCAAGGCGGCAATCAGATCTTGCAAGTTCTCTGGCTTGCTCGGGTCGGGGTGATGATTGGGGAAATTGCCATCGACTTCGCTGAACAATTCAATCACCTCGCAGCCAATGGCTCTGAAGATGCCGGGGGCGGTGGCCCCTGCAATGCCATTGCCCGAATCCACCACAATTTTCATGGGCCGAGTCAAATGAATGTCCGAAACAATTCGGGCTGTGTAAGCAGCCAACACATCTCGCGCTTGGACACTGCCGCCGCCCTTGAGCACCCAAGTTTCGTCGGTCATCATTTGACGCAGAGCTTGAATTTCGTCGCCATACACGGCGCGCCCACCCAACACCATTTTGAAACCGTTGTCATCTTTGGGGTTGTGACTGCCGGTGACTTGAATGCCGCTGTCGCACAAGGTGTGCGCCGCAAAATACAGCATGGGCGTGGTGGTCAAACCCACGTCGATCACCTGCACGCCTGCGGCCTTCAAGCCACGCATCAAGGCCTGCGACAAAACCAGGCCACTCAAACGACCGTCGCGCCCCACGGCCACGGTGGCGCGGCCTTCAGCCAGCGCCAAGGTGCCAAAGGCTTTGCCCAAACCTTCGGCCAAGGCTTCGTCCAGGGTTTTGGGAAAGGTTCCCCGAATGTCATAAGCCTTGAAAATAGAAGCTGTGATTTGCATGTTGAAAATTCCCGTATCGCTGGTAGTGAGCCCTTTGGGCATGGCTGATTGACAAGGAGTTGGCCAGGTGCCAGTCAGCCCCGAAGTGGCCTGTGCATTGTAGGCTCCCTGCTGATTGGCCAAGCCTGAACACAAGCAGAAAATCCGGTAGCATGGGGGCATGCGTTTTCATTCTCAAACTGTCTACACCCTGACCCCCAGCCCACTTGGCCCGATCACCTTGGCTGCCAGCCCGGCTGGCCTCTGTGGCATTTGGTTTGAAGACCAGCAGCACAGGCCGGACATGGCCCTTTGGCGCACTGAGCCCGATCATCCCGTCCTGAAAAAAGTGCACACCCTGTTGTCCGGTTTTTTCGCGCATTCAGATGTGAAAAAATTATCTCAACTGCACCTGCCATTCGACCTTCAGCTAGGCAGTTCTTTCCAACAATCAGTCTGGCAAGCATTGCAAAAAATACCTGCCGGCACAACCTGCTCTTATGCCGAGTTGGCGCAAGCCATCGGCAAGCCCCGTGCAGTCAGAGCTGTCGGCAGCGCCATTGGGCGCAACCCCATCAGCATTTTGATCCCTTGCCACCGCGTGATCGGCAGTCGCGGCAACTTAACGGGTTATGCCGGCGGTCTGTGGCGCAAAGAAGCTTTGCTCAAGTTGGAAGCATCGGGTTCACAAAAAATTGTGAAGCAAGCCCTGTTCGATCAGGCCTTGGCTGCATGAAACACATCGACAGCCCAAGGCTTGCATCACCCTTGACCCCTGCCCTTGAATTTGCATCCAAGCCGTGGCTGTTTGATTTTTTTTTACTGGGCGCATTGTGGGGTTCATCATTTTTATTCATGCGTTTGGGCGCCTCTGAATTTAGCCCCATTGCCACGGCCTTTGTTCGGGTTTGCGTGGCAGCCCTATTCTTGTTGCCACTCATGCTGTGGCAAGGTCACAAAGCCGTATTCAATGAAAACTGGCGGTTGACTTTTTCTGTGGGCGTGGTCAACTCAGCTTTGCCATTTTCTTTTTTTGCCTATGCTGTCATGCACATCAGCACCGGGCTGTCCTCGATCTTGAACGCGGCAGTGCCCTTGTTTGCTGCGCTTGTGGCCTGGCTTTGGTTAGGCGATCGCTTGACAACTTGGCGAGTGCTGGGTTTGTGCATTGGTTTCTTAGGGGTACTGTTGCTAGCAGGCGACCAAACAGGTTTTCAAATTTGGGGTCAAGCTGGCACCCCCCATTCGCCACCTGATACGCACCAATTCACCGCTGTCGTTGCCTGCATGGCTGCCACACTTTGCTATGCCCTTTCTGCCAGCTTCACGAAGCGGCACCTGCCCAGCCTGCCTCCTTTGGTGATTGCCACCGGCAGTCAATGCGGCGGCGCATTGGCTTTGGCGCTGCCGGCCCTGTGGGGGATGCCCAACACCATGCCCAGCCTACAGGCAATACTGGCTTTGTCATTTTTGGGCGTGGCCTGCACCGGCATTGCCTACGTGCTTTACTTTCGATTGATTGCCCGAGCCGGCCCAGCACGGGCTTTGACTGTGACTTTCTTAATCCCCGTGTTTGCGATCACTTACGGCGTGGTTTTTTTGGGAGAAAAAGTCACACTCAATATGCTCTTGTTTACTGGAGTCATTATTTTCGGAACCGCACTGTCAAGCGGTTCGATCAAGAAAAAGTGAAATAATGAGGGATGACCCCTCCGAACTTTGACCCCCGTGCTGCTTTATTGATCTCTGCTTCACGCTTGCGCCGAAGCGTCTCAAGCATTC
>CAIQBO010000031.1 GCA_903870145.1 uncultured Burkholderiales bacterium
CACCGCTTCTTCCTTGACCCGTGTTGACCATCAGGCGCGATCCAAAAACCGCCTCAATGGTGGTGGTCATGGCCAGTGCATTGCCTTGGCGGTCGATGATGCTGATGTGGCTGGTGCCGTGCTCTTCTTGCTCGGGCATGGCGGCGTACGCCAATGCGCTAGATTGGGGCTGGCCTGGCTGCGCTACTTTCATGCTGGTCTGGCCAATCAGCGCGCTGCGTTGCTTGAGGTAATCGGGCCTGAGCAAATTGCGCCAGTCACCACCTGGGGCTTGGACGAAGTCAGGGTCGGCCACGTACTGGCCGCGGTCGGCAAAAGCCAGTCTGGCGGCCTCGGTGAAGTAGTGCAACCAATCGGCTGAGGGCAAGCCGTTGGACAAAGGCATCTGGCGGGCGGGCGTGTTTTCTAAAATGCCCAACATTTGCGCAATGGCAATAGTGCCCGAGCTGGGTGCAGGAAAGCCGCACAGTCGGTACTCTTTCAATGCGGGTTGCTGCACTTTGTGGATAAAACACAAAGCTTCGCGTTGTGTGGCTTGGTATTGGGCCAGATCGCTCAGGCTCAGGGTGCCTGGCCGAGTAGGGTGCTGACGCACTTTGTTCACCAAGGCTTGTGCAATCGGGCCTTCTTTCAAAGCCAAGGATCCTTTGGCGGCCACCTCTCGCAAAACAGCGGCCAACTCTGGGTTTTTCAAGAGATGGCCCACGGGCCACGGCTTGCCCTGCGCATCGTAGAAGTAGCCGGCAGCATCTGAGTCACTTTGGAGGTAGGTCTCAGCCAGCAGCTGCGTGTGCAAATGGTGACTGACCTTAAAGCCTTGTTCAGCCAAGACAATGGCCGGTTGCATCAAACTGGCCCAAGGCAATTTGCCGTGCTCTTTGTGCGTCATTTCAAGCACGCTCAATGTGCCGGGCACACCCACAGACTTGCCGCTGACCACGCCCTCGATGAAGGGCAGGGGTTTGCCTTGGGCATCTAAAAATAAGTCTTCAGTGGCCAAGGCAGGTGCTTTTTCGCGGCCATCGTAGGCTTGTACTTTGCTGCCGTTGTAGTGCAGCACAAATGACCCACCGCCAATGCCGCTCGATTGCGGTTCGACCAAGGTCAGAACCATTTGAACCGCAACGGCTGCATCGATGGCAGTGCCCCCAGCAAGCAAAACTTGGTAGCCCGCATCTGTGGCCAAGGGGTTGGCCGCTGCAACTGCAAAACCCTTGGTGGCCCAGCCTGGCTTTTCTTGGTAGCCTTTGGGTTGTTCTTTTTGCTCTGGCGCAGCGTATCGAAAATCAGGCCTAGTCAACGCACAACTGGTCAGCAGCCACAGGCAGACCAGGGTCGCGGTTTTTTGCAAGCGCATTTTATTTCGGAGCCATCCGAATGGCGCCGTCCAACCGGATCACTTCGCCATTGAGCATGTCGTTTTCAATGATGTGCTTGACCAGTTTGGCGTAATCAGCAGGCGTGCCTAAGCGGCTAGGAAAGGGTACTGCTGCAGCCAAAGCATCTTGCACATCTTGCGGCATGCCAAACACCATGGGTGTGCCAAAGATGCCAGGCGCAATGGTCATGTTGCGAATGCCGTTGCGGGCCAAATCGCGTGCGATGGGCAGCGTCATGCCCACCACGCCGCCCTTGGAGGCAGAGTAGGCTGCTTGGCCAATTTGCCCGTCATAAGCGGCCACCGATGCAGTGGAGATCATCACGCCGCGCTCGCCTGTGGCTTCGGGTTCGTTTTTGCACATGGCGTCTGCGGCCAAGCGAATCATGTTGAAACTGCCGACCAGGTTCACCATGATGGTTTTGCTGAAAGTTCCCAAAGAATGGGCGCCGTTTTTGCCCACGGTTTTTTCAGCAGGTGCAATGCCGGCGCAGTTGATCAAGCCCATCAGTTTGCCCATGGATGTGGCTTTGGCCACCACCGCTTGCCCATCGGCTTCTTGGCTCACATCACAAAGCACAAAAGCGCCGCCCAGCTCTTTGGCCAAAGCTTCGCCTTTTTCCTTTTGCATGTCTGCAATCACGACCTTTGCGCCCTCGTTGGTCAGCATGCGGGCCGTGCCTTCGCCTAAACCGGAAGCTGCGCCTGTGACAATGAATACTTTGCCTTGGATGTTCATGGAAAAACCTAATCGAGTGAGTGTTGTGGAGGGCTTGAAAATCAACGTCAAAGTGAGCGCGAATTCAAGGGCCAATTATGCTTGAAGTGGCAGGGTTTAAACTGTCAAACCCAAGCCTTAAGCAGATTCAAAGATGACGGTTATCAAGTGTTGATGCATTTCAAATTTTACCGAGCAGGCGTGCTGTGCGCGGCGCTTGGCTTGGTGGGTTGCGCCAGTGTCAAGCCGCCTGACCCAGCGCCTACTCCAGCTCCTCCTGCGGCAGAGAAAAAAGTATTGCATTTGGGCCTGGCCCTGGGCAGTGGTGCGGCAAGGGGGTTTGCCCATGTGGGCGTGATTCAAGTCTTGGAGGAAGCAGGTATTCAACCCGAGTTGGTGGTCGGAACCTCGGCTGGAAGTTTGGTGGCTGCCCTGTACGCCAGTGGCAAAAATGCAGGCCAACTCCAACGCGTGGCCGAGACCATGGAAGAGGCCGAAATCACCGACTGGATGATGCCCATCTTGAACCGCGGGGCCTTGCGCGGCGAGGCTTTGGCGCGCTACGTCAACACCCAAGTCGGGGGCCGCTTGATTGAGCAAATGAAAATTCCGCTGGGCATTGTGGCCACTGATTTGAACAGCGGCGAGCCCGTTTTATTCCGCCGCGGCAACACCGGTTCGGCCGTCAGAGCTTCGAGCTCAGTGCCAGCGGTCTTTCAACCCGTGCGCATTGGCACCCGAGAGTATGTCGATGGCGGTTTGGTTGCGCCTGTGCCGGTGCGCCAAGCTCGCGAGATGGGCGCCAACTTTGTAATCGCGGTGGACATTTCCAGCGACCCCCAGTCCAACCCCGCCTCGGATACGTTTGATATCTTGATGCAAACCTTCACCATCATGGGCAAAAGCTTGAACAATTTGCTGCTCAAAGATGCAGATTTGGTGGTCCGGCCCTCTTTGTCGGGGGTTAAAAGTGCTGATTTCGCAGCCCGTCGCAAGTCTATTGAGGCCGGCCGAGAGGCCATGCTCAAACA
Organism: uncultured Burkholderiales bacterium; assembly: GCA_903870145.1. GTDB lineage: Bacteria > Pseudomonadota > Gammaproteobacteria > Burkholderiales > Burkholderiaceae_C > Limnohabitans_A. The sequence goes on from CAIQBO010000031.1 coordinate 3,128, forward strand.
ACTGCCACGCCTCAAAGAGTTGCTCAAAGCCTATGAGGCAGCGCCATAACGAAAAAAAGCCGGCTGCAAAGCCGACTTTTGAGGGGCCTAGGCACCCGAGGGTGCTCAGCCTCAAGAGGTTAAATCAACGCTTCTTGGCAGTTGTTTTGGCAGCGCTCACAGCTGTGTTGGTCGCAGCAGCGAAGTTGGCTTCGGCCATGTCAGTGGCTTGCTTGACAGCTTTTTGAACAGATTCAAAAGCGTTGCTGGCAGCAGTCACAGCGCCTTTCATAACGGCAACAGCAGTTTCAGAACCAGCAGGTGCGTTCGAAGTGGCAGTGTCCAACAGGTTGGCGAATTGTTTTTGAGCGCCGGCAGCTTGAACTTCCATGGCTTTTGTGAATTCGCTGGTGGTGCCAGTGGCGATGTCATACAGGTGACGGCTGTAAGCAGCTGTCTTTTCGGCCAAAGGCTGGAACAAGTTGGCTTGCAAAGCCAGCAATTCTTGGGCGTCTTTCACGCTCAGGGCTGCTTTTGTGCTTTGAGCAGACTCGCTCAAGGCTGCTTTGGTGGCAGTCAGGTTCAGCTCAACCAATTTTTCCACGCCTTCAAAGGCTTTGCTGGTCAAGCCGAAAAGTGTTTCGACATTGGCTTTGTGGGAAGCAACGATTTGTTCAGTAGTCATCATGAGAATCTCCGTTAAGTAAAAGAAAAGATAAGGGTCAATGGGACTGCTCTGAACCGGCTTGCGCCTAACTTCTTGTTGCAGTGCAGCATGGGTTGAATTTTAGGGACTATTGGGCCGATTACAAGGGGTTTTTGTTGCACCGCAGCATTTTAGAGTCGGCATTCTAGAAATTGCCCGCTTTCTGTTGGAGTCACAAGCGAGTCATTTGGGGTGGCTTCGGAAGACTGGCAAAATCAAGGGCATGAGCCCCCAAGTCAAGATTCACGCACGCCCCCGAAGCGATTACCGTGTGTTCAGATCGATCAGCACCCGATGGATGGACAACGACGCTTATGGGCATGTGAACAACGTGGTTTATTACAGTTGGTTCGATACGGCCGTCAACGCTCACTTGATCGAGCAAGGTGTGCTGGACATCCACCAAGGCCAGACCATTGGCTTGGTGGTTGAGACCCACTGCAATTACTTCTCCCCCTTGGCTTTCCCTCAGACCGTGGATGCCGGTATCAAAGTGGCACACTGCGGTACCTCCAGCGTGCGCTACGAGGTGGGCTTGTTTGCTCAAGGCCAGGATCTGAGCGCAGCTCATGGCCATTTCGTGCACGTCTATGTGGACAAAGTCACAAGACGCCCCAAGCCCTTGCCTCCTTCATTGATTCAAATTTTAGAAAGCCTCCAATGAGCGCATTGCCAAGTTCCCAAGTCAGCACCGTGATTGCCGATCCACTCAGCGTCGATGTGGCCATTCAAAGCCGTTTTTCGGCGCGGGCCTATTTGCCGCGAGAAGTGGACAAAGAAGTTTTGGAAGATTTGTTGCAAGTTGCTGGCAGGGCGCCCAGTGGCACCAACACCCAGCCGTGGAATGTCTATGTACTGCAAGGCGCCCGAAAAGACCAATTGATTCAATCGGTTTGCCAAGCCCACGATGCACTCGCAGCCAACCCGGCCTTGGCCGCAGACTATGCAGAGGCCTATGACTATTACCCTTCAGAATGGGTCAGCCCCTACATTGAGCGCCGCCGCGAGTGCGGATTTGGTTTGTACGGCGTGCTTGGCATTGCCAAAGGTGAAAAAGAAAAAATGCATATGCAACATCAGCAAAATTATCGTTTTTTTGGTGCACCGGTGGGCTTGGTTTTCACGATTGACCGCATCATGGGCCGCGGCAGTTTGCTCGACTACGGCATGTTCTTGCAAAGCGTGATGGTGGCAGCCCGCGCCCGGGGTTTGCATACTTGCCCGCAAGCGGCTTGGAACAGTTTTTCTAAAATCATCATGCCCCACGTTGGCGCGGGCGAGAATGAAATGTTGGTTTGCAGCATGTCTTTGGGCTATGCCGACGAAGCTGCTTTGGTCAACACCTTCCAGACCACGCGGGTGGATGCCAAAACCTTCACCCATTGGGTGGAGTGAATAGCACCCCCAAAAAGACCTGTTGCCAGCCATGATCATCACCAGCCTGCTTGACACTGACCTCTACAAGTTCACCATGATGCAGGTGGTCTTGCACCAATTTCCGGGTGCGCAAGTGGAGTACCGATTCAAGTGCCGCAACCCAGGTGTTGAATTGGCGCCGTTTGTCGATGAAATTCGAAGTGAAATCAAATCACTTTGCAGCTTGAGTTTCAAAGAAGTTGAATTGGTTTACTTGCGGTCTCTGCGCTTTATCAAAAGCGATTTCGTGGATTTTTTGGGTCTGTTTCGGCTCAACGAAAAATACATACATGTCACGCCCTTGCTCACGGGTGAAATCGAAATTGTGATTCAAGGCCCCTGGCTGCACACCATTTTGTTTGAAATTCCGGTGCTGGCCATTGTCAATGAGGTCTACTTCAGAAACACGCAGCGCATGCCCAATTTGATGCAAGGCCGTGAGCGCTTAGAGGCCAAAATCATCCAGTTGCAAAGTGAAGATCTTCATGCGCTGAAAATTGCTGACTACGGCACACGCAGGCGATTTTCCAAGGCCTGGCATGAAGAAGTTTTGCGCGTGTTGGCGGGGCGCTTGGGCGCGGGCCCCAATGGCATTTTTGCCGGCACCAGCAATGTGCAGTTCGCTTACCTGTTGGGCCTGACGCCCTTGGGAACCATGGCCCATGAGTATTTGCAAGCCTGCCAAGCACTGGGGCCCAGACTGCGCGACAGCCAAGTCTTTGCTTTTGAATCTTGGGCACGTGAGTACCGAGGAGATTTGGGCATCGCTTTGAGCGATGTCTATGGCTTTAATGCCTTCTTGCGCGACTTCGACATGTATTTTTGCAAACTCTTTGACGGCGCGCGTCACGACAGCGGCGACCCCTTCGCCTGGGGAGAGCGAATGCTGGCGCACTACCGCAGCAACCGGGTGGACCCGCTGACCAAGACTTTGATTTTCAGCGATGGCTTGACCGTGCCGCGCACCATCGAGTTGTTTCGGCAATTCAACGGGCGCTGTCAGTTGGCTTTTGGCATTGGCACCAACTTGACCAATGATTTGGGCTATGAGCCTTTGCAAATTGTGATCAAAATGGTCCGCTGCAATGGGCAACCTGTGGCCAAACTGTCTGACTCACCGGGCAAGGGCATGTGCGAAGATCAAAATTATTTGGCTTATTTGCGCCAAGTGTTTGAAATTGAAGAGAGTGCCTGAGTGGGCCAGGGCGTCCTGCGGCTGAAAAACCCAATGTACAGAAAGTAATTTTCCATGAACACCATCTTGATTTTGATTTTTGTGTTGGCTTATGCAGCCATTGCTTTGGAGCATCCGCTGAAGGTCAACAAAACCGCCACCGCCTTGCTTGGGGCTGGGTTGCTGTGGACGGTTTATGCATTGGCTGCACCCAATGCCGATGTGGTGGGGCAAGAGTTGGGGGAGTCGCTCATGTCCACCGCACAAATTGTGTTCTTCTTGATGGGGGCCATGGCGATTGTGGAAGTGGTAGACGCGCACAACGGCTTTGAAGTGATCACCGCCAAAATCAAAACCACGCAGCTCTCAAGGCTCATGTGGTTGGTGGGTTTTGTGACCTTTTTTCTCAGCTCAATTCTAGACAATTTGACCACCACCATTGTGATGGTGTCCTTGATGAAAAAACTCTTGGACAAACGGGAGGACCGCTTGTTTTTTGCCGGCATGATTGTGATTGCGGCCAATGCCGGCGGGGCTTGGACGCCCATTGGTGATGTCACCACCACCATGCTGTGGATCGGCGGGCAGGTCACCACGGCGGCCATCATGAAGGGCTTGTTCATTCCTTCCATGATCAATTTGCTGGTGCCCTTGTCCGTTACCGCTTGGATGTTGCGTGGCCGGCTTGTACAGGCCCCTGTGCGCTCGGACAATGCAGGGAAAATTGAAACCTCCGTCTTTGAGCGACAACTGATGTTCTTCTTGGGTTTGGGTATTTTGGTGGCCGTGCCTGCCTTTAAAACCATCACCCATTTGCCACCATTTTTGGGTATTTTGTTTGGCCTGGGCATTTTGTGGCTGGTGGGTGATTTGATTCACCGCGAAAAAGAAGATGAGCACAAAGAGCACCTGACTTTGGCCAGTGCCTTGACCCGAATTGACATGAGCTCGGTGCTGTTCTTCGTTGGCATTTTGCTGGCGGTGGCCACCTTGGAGCACACGCATATCTTGACCGACGTGGCCAAGTGGTTGGACACCACGGTGGGGCGCTTGGATGTGATCGTGATCTTGATTGGCTTGGTCAGTGCGGTGGTGGACAACGTGCCCTTGGTGGCCGCCTCTATGGGCATGTACAGCTTGGCCCAATACCCACCTGACAGTTTCTTGTGGGAGTTCATCGCTTACTGCGCGGGCACGGGCGGCTCCATTTTGATCATTGGCTCGGCCGCCGGTGTGGCCGCCATGGGCTTAGAGAAAATTGATTTCATTTGGTACATGAAAAAAATCAGTGCCCTGGCCTTGCTCGGGTATTTGAGTGGCGCCATTTTCTACATTGTTGAATTTCAATTGACGCATTGAATGCAATTTTGAAACATTGAAACACTGAAAGTCAGTTGCATGAAACCTAAAATTTTGGTAGCGCGTCCGATTTTTGAATCGGTCTTGCAAAAATTAGCTGTCTCGTTTGAAGTCACCGACAACCAAATAGACCACGCGTGGGAGCCGGCTGAATGGGCGCGGCAATTGGGCCAGCACGACGGCACTTTGACCACCGGCTCAGACCCTGTCAATGCCCTTGTTTTAGGCCCCCAACCGCGCCTGAAGATTGCAGCCAACATGGCTGTTGGCTTTAATAATTTTGATGTACCGGCCATGACTTCTGCCGGTGTTGTGGCGAGCAATACCCCCGATGTTCTGACCGAAACCACCGCTGACTTTGGTTTTGCCTTGATCATGGCCACAGCGCGGCGCATGACCGAGAGCGAGCATTTTTTGCGAGCCGGGCTGTGGAAGCAGTGGCGCTACGACATGTTCGCAGGTGCCGAAGTGCATGGAAGTACTTTGGGTATTTTGGGCATGGGCCGCATCGGCCAAGCCATTGCCAAGCGTGCGGCCCATGGGTTTGGCATGGAGGTGATCTACCACAACCGCAGCCGCTTGGACGCTGACAAAGAGGCACAATGCAAGGCGCGTTTCGTCGACAAACAAACACTGCTGCAAAGCGCCGACCACTTGATTTTGGTCTTGCCCTACAGCCATGCCTCTCACCACTGCATCGGCGCTGCTGAATTGGCGCAAATGAAACCCACAGCGACCTTGATCAACATTGCACGCGGGGGCATTGTGGACGACGCTGCCTTGGCACAAGCGCTGCTTGAAAAGCGCATTGCTGGCGCCGGCTTGGACGTCTATGAGGGCGAGCCTTCGGTGCACCCTGAATTGCTCAAACTGCCCAATGTGGTACTGACCCCGCACATTGCCAGTGCCACCGTCAAAACACGGTTGGCCATGGCCGATTTGGCTGCAGACAACATCATCGCTTTTTTCAGCCGGGGCCATGCCTTGACGCCCTTGAACACCGTCGCCGCAGGGCGTGCTTGATGGACATTTCTGCAGCAACATGGCTGGCTTTTTTGGGCCTCTTGAATGTCTTGATCGTGATCGTTCTGCTGGTCTTGTGGCGCTATCAGAGCAAAGCGCACGAAGCTGCGCGCCCCATGCAAGAATTAGCGCTTAGCCTGCAATCGGGCAACGAGCGCTTAGAGCGTGAGCTGCGTGCTGCGATCAGTGAATCGGCCCGAGGCGGGCGGCAAGAGCTGGTTCAAACTCTAGGCACTTTCCAGCAAAGCTTGGTGCAGCAAAGCGGTGAGGCCACTCGAACGCAAAACAGCCAAATGGATGCTTTTGCCCAGCAACTGTCATTGCTGCAAAAAACGCTGTCTGAAACGCTCACGCTGCAAATGCAGCAACTCTCAGAGGCCAATGCCCGCCGCTTGAGCGAGATGCGCGGCACGCTGGAGACGCAGTTGGCCCAATTGCAGTTGAGCAATGCTGCCAAGCTCGATGAAATGCGTCAAACCGTTGACGAAAAATTGCAAACCACTTTGCAAGCGCGATTGGGCGAGAGTTTCAAACAAGTGGCCGATCGCTTGGAGCAAGTGCACAAAGGTTTGGGCGAGATGAACACCTTGGCGCAAGGCGTAGGGGATCTCAAACACTTGCTGACCAACGTCAAAACACGCGGCATGTTTGGGGAAGCACAATTGGCCTCTTTGCTCGAGCAAGTCATGGCGCCGGATCAATACGCCACCCAATGTGCAACCCGCCCTGGCAGTAAAAACCGAGTGGACTTTGCCATTCGTTTGCCTGGAAGGTCTGAAGATGGTCATCCGGTGTGGTTGCCCATCGATGCCAAATTTCCGAATGAAGACTACGAGCGTCTTTTGGAGGCCCAATCGCGGGCCGATGCGCTACAAGCAGAGGTGTGTGCCAAGGCCTTGGAAGCGCGCGTTCGCTTAGAGGCCAAATCGATTGCGGAAAAATATGTGGAACCTCCGCACACCACCGACTTTGCCATTTTGTTTTTGCCCACCGAGGGGCTGTATGCCGAAGTCCTTCGCCGGCCTGGCCTGATCGAGTCCTTGCAGCGTGAACACCGCGTGACGCTGGCCGGCCCCACCACCTTGATGGCCATGCTCAACTCTTTGCAAATGGGATTTCGAACTCTCGCTTTAGAAAAACGCTCGAGTGAAGTCTGGCAAGTTTTGGGCGCGGTCAAAACCGAGTTTGGGAAATTTGGCGAAGTCTTGGCCAAAGTCAAAGAGCAAACTCAAGGGGTTTTGAATACATTGGACAAAGCCCAAACGCGCAGCAATGTGATGCACCGGGCCTTGCGCCAAGTTGAGGCCCTGCCCGAAGCACAGACACCAGGCCTGTTGCCCATGGAGCCTGGCGAAAGTGGCAGCGATCCCCTGTGAATAAAAGTTTGAGCCAACTGATTGCAGGCCAGATATTTCTGCATGCTTGCATGACAGGCATGCGCTTGGCAACACCTTTGCTGGCCTTGCAGCAGGGTTACAGCACCATGGCGGTGGGGGTTTTGTTGTCTTTGTTTTCACTCACTCAGGTTTTCATGGCCATACCTGCGGGGCGCTTCACTGACCGGCATGGCCTTAAGCGCCCGGTGCGCTTGAGTGTGATGCTGGCTTGCTCGGGCGCAGGCTTGGCGGTTGTCTGGCCCATCTTCCCAATCCTGTGTGTCAGCGCTTTGGCCACCGGAGGTGCCACAGGCATCACAGTGATTGCTTTGCAGCGCCACGTGGGACGCGCTGCCGCCGACACCAATCAACTCAAGGAAACTTTCAGTTGGCTGGCCATCGGGCCAGCAGTCTCCAACTTCATCGGCCCTTTGTTTGCCGGTTTGATGATCGACCACGCGGGCGCTTCGCCAGCCGATGCCACGGGTTTCATGGCCGCATTTCTGATGCTGTCGATCTTTCCTTTGATCGCTTGGGCTTGGATTCGAAAGCAGCATGAACACCCGATCGAAATCAGCGTGTTCAAGGGCCCGCCAGGCAAGATCATCGATCTTTTTAAAAACCCTTTGATGCGCCGTTTGCTGCTGGTCAGTTGGCTGATGTCGTCTTGCTGGGATGTGCACACTTTTGTGGTTCCCGTGTTGGGCCACGAACGCGGTTTCAGCGCCTCGGTGGTGGGTTTGATTTTGGGTTCATTTGCAGCAGCCTCAGCCTTCATTCGGGTGATTTTGCCTTTTATTGCCAGGCACATAGAGGAGTATTTAATTTTGACCATGGCCATGCTTTGTGCAGGCTCGATATTTGCCATCTATCCCTTTTTTGAAACACCGCTGGCCATGGGCCTTTGTTCGGTTTGCTTGGGCGTGGTGTTGGGGGTGGTGCAACCCATGGTGATGAGCACCTTGCATCAAATAACGCCGAAAGATCGGCAGGGCGAAGCCTTGGGGCTTCGCATCATGACCGTCAACGCTTCAAGCGTTGTCATGCCTTTGCTGTTTGGACTTGCAGGCGCAGTGGTCGGTGTCAGCGTCGTGTTTTGGGTGGTGGGCTTGGCGGTGGCCAGTGGCGCACCCCAAGCTTGGAAATTGCGCCCTGATGACCGGGCGCAGAGTTAGACGCGCTTGCGGTACTCGCCAGTGCGGGTGTCGATCTCAATCTTGTCGCCTTGATTGACGAACAAGGGCACAGGCACTTCAAAGCCTGTGGCAATCTTGGAGGGTTTCAAAACTTTGCCAGAGGTGTCGCCTTTGACGGCGGGTTCGGTCCAAGTGACCTCGCGCTCCACGCTGGTGGGCAATTCCACAGAGATGGCTTTGCCGTCATAAAACACCACTTCAACCGACATGCCGTCTTCCAAGTAGTGCAGCGCGTCGCCCATGTTTTCTGACTCGACTTCGTATTGGTTGTACTCGGTGTCCATGAAAACATACATGGGGTCAGCAAAGTAAGAGTAAGTGCACTCTTTGTGGTCCAAGATGACTTGGTCCATTTTGTCGTCGGCTTTGAACACCACCTCGGTGCCCATGTTGTTGAGCAGGGCCTTGAGCTTCATGCGAACAGTGGCTGCGCCGCGCCCACCGCGGCTGTACTCGGTGCGCAGCACAATCATGGGGTCTTTGCCGTGCATGATGACGTTGCCAACGCGAATTTCTTGAGCTACTTTCATAGGGGTCCAATAGTGATGGGTGTGGGTTTTATCAGTTGCGGCCTTATTTGGCGGCGCAATCAGGCTGATTGCCCAAAGCCTGCTATTTTAGCTCTTTTCAGCCACAAATTGAAGCAATTGGGTCAGCAAATCGGTTTGTGCCAACAAGCGTTCGCGGGCTTTTTGCACGCAAATGCCCCATGCCGGCAGGTCCAGAGCAGGCAAGGGGGTGCTTTGAATACCGTTCCATACGCGGTGGAAATCGCGCAGGCTGGCCGGGGCTTGCAGCCAGTCCAAGAATGCCTCGAGCTTGGCGTGGTGGGCATTGTCCTCTTGCGGGTAGATGTGCCAGACCAGTGGCTTGCCGGCCCAAAGGGCCCGCACCAAAGAGTCTTCGCCGCGCACAAAATTCAAATCGCTGGCCCACAGCAGGTGGTCGAATTCAAATTGGCTCAATGCCGGCAAGGCAGTCCACGAAGGCTTCGGGCTGGCCAAGTCAAATTGATTCAAGGCTAGGACAACGGCTTGGTGCGCGCGCCCATGGGTGACCCACCAGCGGTGCCCCTCGGGGTTTAAATCGCTCAAGGCAAGGGCTTGCCCAAGGACGGCTGGCTCATAACAAAACAAGCTGGTTCTGCAGCCTGAAGCGGGTGGGGTGGGAGCCTCGCGCTGGCTGGGCAAGGCCAAGGCGTCTGCTCTTGCGCGCCAAGCTGGCGCATCAAATGCAGCTTGGCGTGCCGCCAAGTTTGGTTCGCGCAGCAAGCCGCCGGTGCGGTTGTTAAACCCGGGGTAGTAAAACCATTTGGTGTGGCCTCGCAGAGGGCCGTGCTGCACCGGGCTGGGCAGGCGGTGGCTGCGCTGAACATAAAACTCAGCGCTTAAATACTCCAAGTTAAGCCACACCGGCAGCTTCGCGCGGTTTAAGGTGTTGCTCGCTTGGGTGAGAAAATGCGCCGGCAATTCGCAGCCAAAGGCTTCTATCCATACATCGGAAGGGATGTCTTGCGGAGCTTGCAATGCGCTGTCCCATGCGCGAATTTGAATGTTTGCCGCTGCTGCCTGACCTTCTGGCTTGTAGGCCCCTTCCAGGGCGCCAGGCGCCATCCAGGCCAGGGCTTGGGGGTCGTCCACCCACAAGCGAACATGATGACCGCGCTGGGCTAAATCGGCGCACAGGCGCCAGCACACGCCCAAGTCTCCGTGGTTGTCGATCACCTTGCAAAAAATGTCCCAAAGCATGGGCGCTATTGTGGCTTGCTTGGCGCCACAATAGCGCCCATGCCCAGTGTTCATTCAGAAACCTTGTTGGCCGAAGTAGCCGCGCTGCCCAGCTTGCCTGGGGTCTACCGGTATTTCGACGCGCAAGACCAAGTCTTGTATGTGGGCAAAGCGCGCAATTTAAAAAAACGCGTCAGCAGTTATTTTCAAAAAGACCATGGCGGCACGCGCATTGGCCACATGGTCAGCAAGATCGTGCGCATGCAAACCACGGTGGTGCGATCTGAAGCTGAGGCCTTGCTGCTGGAAAATAACTTGATCAAAACTTTGAACCCCAAGTTCAATATTTTGTTCAGAGACGATAAAAGTTACCCTTATTTGAAAGTTTCAGGCCCAGGCAAAAGCACCAGCACAGCGAATGCGACCGGAACGCCAGGCAAACCACAGGCCGAGGCATTTTCTCGGATCGCTTATTACCGAGGCGGTGTCGAGAAAAAGCACCGCTACTTCGGCCCATATCCCAGCGCTTGGGCGGTGAAAGAAACCATTCAATTGCTGCAAAAGGTGTTTCTCCTTCGAACCTGTGAAGACACTGTTTTTTCTAACCGCACACGGCCTTGTTTGCTCTACCAGATCAAGCGCTGCTCGGGGCCCTGCGTGGGCATGATCTTGCAGGCCGACTACGACCAAGATGTGCGCCACGCCGAAGAATTTTTGCGGGGGGAGACGCAAGCTGTTTTGCAAGCATTGGAGGCGCGCATGATGGCCCTGGCCGATCAACTGGCATTTGAGCAGGCCGCGCAAGTGCGCAACCAAATGACGGCCTTGTCTCGCGTGTTGCACCAGCAGTCGGTGGACACAGTCTCAGACAGCGATGCCGACATCTTGGCCGTCAAAGTGCAGGGGGGGCGGGCCTGCGTCAACTTGGCCATGGTCAGGGGAGGGCGCCATTTGGGCGACCGGCCGTATTTTCCTGCTCACGTGGAGGACGCTCACGCCATAGGCAGCATGACCACTTTAGAGGGTGAAGAGGCCCAACCACAGACTCTGGAGGTCCGGATTTTGGAGGCCTTCATTGCGCAGCACTACTTGGGCATTGCGGTGCCGACGTCTTTGATCACCAGCGAGCAGGTCGATAAAAAACTGATCAAAGCGGTGTCCTTGCAAAGCGGCGTCAAAGTCAGCGCGGTGCACAACCCCCGCGAGCAGCGCAGGGTGTGGTTGGAGATGGCTCAAAACAATGCCTCGATTCAATTGACCCGCTTGTTGGCAGAAGAGGGCTCGCAGCAAGCCAGAACACGGGCCTTGGTAGAGGCATTGGATTTGGCGCCCGACGATATCGATACTTTGCGCATGGAGTGCTTTGATGTTTCCCACACCTCAGGCGAAGCCACACAAGCGTCTTGCGTGGTGTTTCAGAATCACAAAATGCAAAACAGCCAATACCGGCGCTACAAGATCGAGGGCATCACCCCGGGGGACGACTACGCTGCCATGCGCCAAGTTTTGCTTCGCCGATATGGCAAGTTGGCCCAGGCTTTGAATTCGGGCGAGGCGCCAGCCAATGTGCACATGCCCGACCTGGTTTTGATCGATGGCGGCAAAGGCCAAGTGTCCATGGCCCGGGAAGTCTTTGAAAGTTTGGGCTTAGATTTGGCTTTGATCGTGGGGGTTGAAAAAGGCGAAGGCCGCAAGGTGGGCCTAGAGGAATTGGTGTTTGCCGATGGCCGTGAAAAAGTTTATTTGGGCAAAGACTCTGCCGCGTTGATGCTGGTGGCACAAGTGCGCGATGAGGCGCACCGCTTTGCCATCACAGGCATGCGCGCGCAAAGAGCCCGGGTGCGCGTGGGAGGCGGCCGTTTGGAGGAGATTGCCGGCATTGGCCCGCGCAAACGCGCCAGCCTGCTGCAGCGCTTTGGCGGCGTGCGCGGCGTAGAAGACGCCAGCGTGGAAGATTTGATGTCAGTTCAGGGAATTTCGCGGGAGTTGGCGCAAAGCATTTACCAGGCCCTGCATTGACCCAAGCCATGACACAATAGGCCTATGTTTTTGACCATCCCCACCTTGATGACTTGGACGCGCATTCTGGCGATTCCACTCATTGTGGGTGTTTTCTACACCGACTTGCCTGAAGACACGCGCAATTTGGCGGCCACCGTGATGTTTGTGGTGTTTGCCATCACCGATTGGCTCGATGGTTATTTGGCCCGCAAACTCAATCAAATTTCATCTTTCGGCGCCTTTTTAGACCCCGTGGCTGACAAGTTTTTGGTCTGCGCTTCTTTGCTGGTTTTGGTTCACATGCACCGCGTTCACGTCATGGTGGCTTTGGTGATCATTGGCCGTGAAATCGCCATTTCAGCATTGCGTGAATGGATGGCGCAGCTGGGCGCGAGCAAAAGCGTGGCGGTGCATTTTGTCGGCAAACTCAAGACCACCGTGCAAATGGTGGCGATTCCTTTTTTGCTGTATGACGGATGGCTTTTCACCTTGGTCAACACGCACCTATGGGGCACGGTGCTGATTTGGATTGCAGCCATTTTGACGGTCTGGTCCATGGTCTATTACATGCAAAAAGCCTTGCCGGAAATTCGTGCCCGCGTGAAATGACCGAAGCTGCCAAAACCGGCGCTTGGGTCAGCGCTATGCCGGCTGTGTTTGTGCTGATTTGGAGCACTGGATTCATCGTGGCGCGCTTTGGCATGCCCCACGCTCCACCGTTCTCCTTCCTCTGGGTTCGGTATGCCTTGTCTATCCTGTGCTTTTTGCCGTGGATCTTGTGGGCACGCGTTCAATGGCCGCAAGGGCGTACGGCCTGGCTGCACCTGTCTGTCACGGGTATCTTGATGCACGCTGGGTATTTGGGCGGGGTCTGGGCTGCAGTCAAAGCCGGTATGGGCTCGGGCTTGTCCGCCCTGATTGTGGGTATTCAGCCGGTGCTCACGGCCATCTGGCTGTCCAGCCGATCCGGCGAGCCATCAAGCCAAACCCCAGGCGCAGCGGTCACTTCTCGTCAATGGCTGGGTTTGACCCTGGGATTCGCCGGTTTGCTGATGGTGGTTTGGAACAAGCTGAGTGCAGGCAGCGCCCTGGACCATGTCAATGCCGTGAACTTGATGTTTGCTGTGACGGCTTTGTTCGCTATCACCCTGGGTACGCTGTACCAAAAGCGCTTTGTCAAACCGTGTGATGTGCGCTCAGCCAACAGCGTTCAACTGATAGCCGCGCTGCTGGTCACCACCCCCTTGGCTTGGCTTGAAACTGAGACAATGCATTGGAACGTTGAATTGGTGGGGGCCATGGCCTGGTCAGTTTTGGGCTTGACCTTGGGTGGGAGCTCTCTGCTTTATTTGTTGATTCAAAAAGGTGCAGCCGCTTCCGTCACTAGCCTCATGTATTTGGTGCCGCCTTGCACCGCGATCATGGCTTGGTTTTTATTCGATGAGCCAGTGACTGCCATCACCTTGATGGGCATTGCTTTGACGGCATGGGGTGTCAGCTGGGTTGTGCGCCCGGCGCAGCCTTTGAGATAGAAGTGAGCCGGCAACCCTGATTTATTTCATTTTGAAAAGGAAACAATCATGACAAAAAAACGCATTGCAGTCATTGCCGGTGATGGCATTGGCAAAGAAGTCATGCCCGAAGGCCTGCGCGTGATGGAGGCCGCAGCTGGTAAATTTGGCCTTGATTTGCAGTTTGACCACTTTGATTTTTCCAGTTGGGACTACTGTGAAAAGCACGGCCAGATGATGCCCGACAATTGGAAAGATCTGATCGGTGGGCATGACGCCATTTATTTTGGCGCAGTAGGTTGGCCAGAAAAAATTGCCGACCATGTTTCCTTATGGGGCTCTTTGTTGCTGTTTCGCAGAGAGTTTGACCAGTACATTAATTTGCGACCTGCGCGCTTGATGCCCGGCATCATCGCGCCGGTGGTGCGAAGAGACGGCAGCCCCCGCCAACCGGGTGAAATTGACATGTACATTGTTCGGGAAAATACTGAGGGGGAATACTCTAGCATTGGCGGGCGCATGTACCCCGGCACAGAGCGAGAAATCGTCATGCAAGAAACCGTGATGTCTCGCATTGGCGTTGACCGCGTTTTGAAATTTGCATTTGAATTGGCGCAATCACGCCCTAAAAAGCACTTGACCAGCGCCACCAAATCCAATGGCATTGCCATCACCATGCCATACTGGGACGAGCGCGTGCTGGAGATGTCCAAAGCCTACCCTGGCGTGCGCTTGGACAAATTTCACATTGACATTTTGACTGCGCACTTTGTGCAGCGCCCAGAGTTTTTTGACGTGGTTGTGGCGACCAACTTATTCGGCGATATCTTGAGTGATTTGGGCCCCGCTTGCACCGGAACCATTGGCATTGCGCCCAGCGCCAACTTGAACCCGGATCGCAAATTTCCATCCTTGTTTGAACCCGTTCATGGCTCAGCCCCCGACATTGCTGGCCAGAACATTGCCAACCCGATTGGGCAAATATGGTGCGGTGCAATGATGCTTGAATTCTTGGGCTGCAAGCCCGCCCATGATGCGGTATTGGCGGCCATTGAAAAAGTTTTATCGCCTGAAAGTGGTGCCCCTCGAACGGCTGATATCGGCGGAACTGCCAACACCCAAGACGTAGGCAAAGCCATTGCGCAAGCCTTGTGAGAACTTTATTTTCACAAGTCCAGCAATTCATAATTTTTTTCATCTCGGGCCGTTATGGTCATGCTATTGCGTCTAGAATTCGAGTCGCAATGCGGTTTCTAGGAGAAAACTCGATTGACAGACGCGGTTTGTCTGGCTAAATTGGAACTGACAAATTGCATTGTGAAGACAATTAAGTTGTCACCGAAGTTCTGATGAGCTTCAAATAATTTCAACATTGACAAGTGATCTGATTTTCAGGCACTTTATTTTTAAGGCTCTCTATGAACAAAACAGAACTGATCGAGCACATTGCTAAGCATGCTGACGTCTCTAAAGCTGCTGCTGGCCGTGCGCTGGAGGCAACCATTGGCGCGGTGCGCACCACACTGAAAAAAGGCGGCACGGTTGCCTTGGTGGGGTTTGGCACTTTTGCAGTCACCAAGCGTGCGGCGCGCACGGGCCGCAACCCTCGCACTGGTGCAGCCATTAAGATCAAGTCTGCCAAGGTGCCCAAGTTTCGTCCAGGCAAGGCGCTCAAAGACGCCCTGAACTGATCCTCGTTTGAAGGTGGGGTGCTTAGCTCAGTCGGTAGAGCGGCGCCCTTACAAGGCGTAGGTCGGCGGTTCGACCCCGTCAGCACCCACCACTCCGAGCAAAGGCGAACAGGTTGTTCGCCTTTTTGTTTTTTAGTTTTTGCACCAGTCTACAGAGAGTCCTCGCATGTTTGATTTTGTCCGTAACAACACCAAGATCATGATGGGTCTTTTGTTTTTGCTCATCATTCCTTCTTTCGTCATGTTTGGCATTGAGGGCTACAGCCGTTTCAAAGACCAAGGTGCGGTGGTTGCCAAAGTCGATGGCAACAAAATCAACCAAGCCGAGTGGGACGCCGCGCACAAGCGCGAGACCGACCGAATCCGCGCGGCCATGCCCAACATTGACATGAAGTTACTCGATACGCCTGAAGCTCGCTACGCCACTTTGGAGCGCTTGGTGCGCGATCAGGTCTTGGCAGCTGCCGCCAAAAAGTTGCAACTCATCACCAGCGATACGCGCTTGGCGCGTGAATTGCAGCAAAGCCCTGCCATTGCGGCCTTGCGGTCTCCCGATGGCAAACTGGACATGGAGCGC
Organism: uncultured Burkholderiales bacterium; assembly: GCA_903870145.1. Taxonomy (GTDB): domain Bacteria; phylum Pseudomonadota; class Gammaproteobacteria; order Burkholderiales; family Burkholderiaceae_C; genus Limnohabitans_A. The sequence continues at coordinate 18,864 of CAIQBO010000031.1, forward strand.
TACAAGCAGATGGTGTCCACCCAAGGCATGACACCTGAAATGTTTGAGGCGCAAGTACGAGGTGATCTGTCAACCCGGCAAGTGGTGCAAGGCGTTCAGGGCTCTGCTTTTGCAACCACTGCGCAAACGCGAACCGCATTAGACGCCTTCATGCAAAAGCGTGAAGTGCAAGTTGTGAAGTTTCCGGCCTCTGAGTTTCTGGGCAAAGTCAACTTGAGTCAAGACGAGCTCCAAACCTATTACGACAAAAACCAAACGCAGTTTCAATCCCCCGAAACAGCCGACATTGAATACGTGGTGCTTGACCTTGAGACGCTGCGCCAATCCATGGTGGTCAGCGAACAAGAATTAAAGACATACTACGAGCAAAACCTGCAGCGCTTGGCCAGCCAAGAAGAGCGCCGTGCCAGCCATATTTTGATCATTGCAGCCAAAGATGCGCCGGCCGCAGAGCGCGAAAAAGCCCGAGCCAAAGTGCAAGAGTTGCTGCAAACTGTTCGCGGCAAGCCCGGCAGTTTTGCTGAAGTGGCGCGCAAAAATTCGCAAGACCCTGGCTCTGCAGCCAAAGGCGGTGACCTCGATTTTTTCCCGCGCGGCGCCATGGTCAAAGTGTTTGAAGACACGGCCTACAGCATGAAAAAATCAGACATCAGCGACGTGGTGGAGTCTGAATTTGGTTTTCACATCATCCAACTGACTGACATCAAGGCGCCTAAAACGCAGAGCTTTGAAGCCTTGCGCCCCTCATTGGAGGCCGACCTTAAAAAACAACAAGCACAGCGCAAATTTGCCGAACTGGCCGAAATATTCTCCAATACGGTTTATGAACAATCCGACAGCCTCAAACCCGTGGCGGACAAACTCAAACTCAGCATACAAAAAGCCAGCCAAGTCAGCCGCACTGCCATGCCTGGGGCCAAAGGAGTTTTGAACCACCCCGGCTTGCTGCAGTCATTGTTCAGCGAGGCATCCGTGCAAAAGCAGCGCAACACCGAGGCCATTGAGGTGGCCGCCAGCACGCTGGTATCAGCGCGTGTTCTCAAGCACCATCCTGCTGCCACTTTGCCCTTGGCTGAGGTCAAAGACACCGTGCGCAGCCGATTGACGCAAACCCGTGCAGCAGAGATGGCTCGCCTGCAGGGGCAAGAGCGCTTAACAGCATGGCAAGCCAATCCAAGTGCTGCCACTTTGCCTGGCGCTATGAGCTTGTCACGCGATCAATCGCAAGGCCAAGCCCCGCAAGTGATTGAAGCTGCTTTGCGTGCAGACCCTGGCGCATTGCCAGCTTGGGTGGGAGTTGATTTGGGTGCGCAAGGTTTTGCTGTGTTGCGCGTGAACAAAGTGCTGCCCCGCGAGGCCGATAAAAAAGAAGACGCCATGCAAGCCCAGCAACAATTCACACAGCTGTGGGCCTCGGCCCAAGCGCAGGCTTACCTGGCCCAGTTAAAGCATTCCATGAAGGCGGAAATTTTGGTCTCCAAGCCCGCACCTGAGGCAACCAAAGGAGCAGCCTCCTAAGGGCTTGCGTTATAATTTTGCTTCTGCGGTGGCTGTAGCTCAGTTGGTAGAGTCCAGGATTGTGATTCCTGTTGTCGTGGGTTCGAGCCCCATCAGCCACCCCA
>CAIQBO010000032.1 GCA_903870145.1 uncultured Burkholderiales bacterium
AGCAAGCCACGGGCCAGTGAAGATTTGCCACTGCCCATCGAGCCTACGATCACATTCACGCTGCCTGGCTCCAACACGGCATTGACCCCACTGACCACCGGCTTGGTATGGCCCGGGGGTGTGAGCGACAAGCCATGGATCACCATCTGGCCCACGGGCTTGGGCAATGGCATTCCCTTGGTGTTGCTGCGGTAGTCAATCAACAGGCTGTTGAGCCGGTTAAAAGCTTGTTTGGCGCCAATGATGGTTTTCCAGTGGCCCAAGGTTTTTTGAATTGGTGCAATGGCTTTGTTGATCAGCATGGACGCGGCAAACACCATGCTGGCTGAAATCTGGTCATTGATGGCCAACCACGCCCCCAAACCCAAGGCAAAAGACGGCAACACTTTTTGCAGCAAGCCTAAAAAATTCCCCATCCCACCGGCAGACTCCGAGGCTGAGGTTTGGAGCTCTAAATACTTCTTGTGCGACTCATACCAGCGCTGCCTAGCGGTGGACTCCATGCCCATGGCGTAGCTGCTCTCCACATTGCGCAGAAACTGGCTCGCCGTGCGATTGGCCGCCGCAAATTGGTCATTGGCCGCCATGATGGAAGCCGATGTCCAGCGCTGCTGCAGGTACGTTGTGATCATCATGACCAAAATCGATACCAAGGTGAAGATGGCCAAAACCGGGTGCATGATAAAGCCAATGCCCACATAAAAAAAGGCAATCGGCAACTCCATCAGGGCCAGCGCCGGTCCGGCTGACACAAACTGCTTGAACGCCAGCAAGTCCCCCAGCAATTGGTGGATGTTCACATCACGCCTGCGCAATTGATTGCGGTAAGCTGCATCAAACACGTCGGGGGCCAACTCCCAGTCGAGTTTCAAAGCCAAGCGGATCAAAACCTGGGCTCGCAGCCATTCGAGCAAGCCACTGAAAAGGAAAATAAGAACCAAGACCGTGGTCAGCGAGATCAAGGTGATCAGGCTTCTGCTGCTGAGCACCCTATCGTAGGTGTTGAGCATGTACAAAATCGGTGTGATTGCCGCCATCTCAATCACAAAAGTCAAAATGAAACTCGCCCACAACACTCTGGCTTGCGTGAAAAGCACCTCACCCACAGGGCTTTTGAAAAATGGGGTCATGGAAGCAAACTAATTTTCAGCCAAATAAAGAACAAAGGTCACTGACCCCTTCCAGGATCAGTGACCTTGCATCAAACCCGAAAGATTACGAGCCCGAACCAGAGCCCGAACCAGAGCCCGAACCTGTACCAGAGCCAGAGCCAGAGCCAGAGCCAGAGCCAATGCTGGTAGATCCAAGCAGGGTCACGTCATGGTGCCCAGGCGTATAACCGGTTGGATATATTTGGTGAGCCGCGTTGAGTTGCAAGCTCAACCCCTCTAAACCATTTGCGGTCAGCGAGGTGTTGATGCTGGTTTGAACTGCGTCGTCGATCGAAACATTGTCAACCCCGCTTGCGTCCAAGGTGTTCAAAAACTTGACCAAGTTCTTTGTCTGCACCGCTGTCAATGTGCTCCACGTGCCACCTGTGGGTGCCATGTCAGCAGTGATCTGCAAGGTCACATCCAGGTTGGTGCCAAAGGTCAGGCCATGCGACACGGTCGAAGCATTGCTGGTCAATGCCTTGTTGTACATCGCGTCGTACTTGCCCAAGTTCAGGAGCACGCTGTATGCAATTGCTGTCCCGCTGCCTTCAGCCTGCGTGTCGACCAAGTCAATGTGCGCATCTTCCAAGTTCATCACGCTAGGCTTGAGGCTGACACTGTTGTCGTTGGTGTGATCGGAGTTGTCATCGGCTTCGGTGACCATCACCACCACTTTGAGGTTGTCGTCAAACACTGGAACTTTCTTGGTCTTAGGACCGACAGCACCAGGAGCGGCAACCGTACCCAGAGCATTGTCACCCGCCAAATTACCAAACCCACCAATGTCAACTTCAATCACCTTGTCGGTGGCTGAGGGTGCAACAGGCACCGCTGAAATAGACGTCTTGGCAGCGCCCGTCAGAGTCACGCCGCCAGGGGCGAAGTCTGATTGGTATTTGACGAAGTCAAGGCCAGAGTCCATGTACTTGGACAATGAGTATTTCAGCAATGAGATCGCGCGCGCGTTAGGTGTTTGGTCATTCGCAGACAAGACCATCGTGATGTCGTCACCAATGATCAAGCCCTTGCCAGCGGCAATGTCTTCCACATCGCGGCGCGTGATGCCCTGTTTGGGATTGCCGATCTCTTGCCCGAACAGTAGGCCCGTGTTACCGGTTGCTCCGGAAATAGGCGTTGCGTTGCCTAAGGCTGTATTGATCTGTTGTTCTGTCGCATTAGCATTGCCGGCGGTTTTCAGATAATCAGTGCGGTATTGCACCAATTTTTCCAGCGCTTGTTTCAAGTTCAAGCTTGAGCCAGCGGTTGGCATGGTGCTGCTGCTGTAGGTGGAATTCAGGTTGGTGACCAACAAAGTTTTTGCAGCATCTGTGGTGGCTGCAAAATAGGCATTGATGAAGGTGCCCAAGTCAGACGCCAGCGCGTCAGAACCTGTTTGCTGAACCGCCGCATTGCCACCCGACTTGAGCAAAGCCAAGTTGGTGGTGGAAGAGGCAAACTGCGCCAAGTTGGCACTGACCGATGCAATGGCGGTGGCAGCTGCGCCCGAGGCTGCTGCGTATTGCGCTGCGTTGGTCACGCCAAAGGCCGTCATGACCTTGTCAAAAACGGTTTGAATGGATGTGGCGGCACTTGTTGTGGTTGTCGAATACAGATTTGCAGCGGTGCTGGGCGCTGACAACGTCAAAGCAGCAATTTCCTTGTTGATCTGATTTTGAACTTCAAGAGCCGTTTTGCTCACACCCAGTTTGGTTAAAAACAAGGGGACGATGGTGTTGATGTTCGTAACCACCGCCAGCGACACTTGGTTTTTAACCAAAGTCGCCTGCGCAGTAGCTGCCGTCGTAGCCGAGGTGCTGCTCAGGGCGGCATACGGGTCGGTATCGCTGTAAGCGGTCAAGCCGTAGCTGGTCAACACTGCGGCTTTGGCCGCATCGGTTGTCGCTGCCGCATAAAGTGTTGAGATGGCAGAGACCACAGTCTGGCCAAAGCTGGCTGTCATGGTGCCGACTGCACCGTCAGAAACGGTGTCGTAGCCGCCCGATGTCACGATCTTGGCGCCGCTGGTCGATTGGCCCTTGGGCACCGTGAACGTGTACGTACCGGTTGTTGTTGTGCTCTCTGTGGCGGCAATGTCTGTTCCAGCATCGTACGCGCCGTTGGCATTGACGTCCAAATACACGGTAGCGCCCGAAGCGTAAGCGTCTGATGCAACCACAGAATAGGTCAGCCCAATCGATGGCGATGCGCCTGCCGTGCTGGCGTTGCCTGCCACGTCAGTGAAGGCGCTGGCAGCTGAAGAAATTGAGATTGCGCTGGTGCCGTCCGCCGTGAAGGTGGCTGTATAGACCTTGGAGTTCGAAGAAGACACTGCAAAACCACTGAGCGCGCCGCCCGCAACGGTGAAGTTGGAAGCGGTCAAAGCGGTTGCAGGCACTTCAGATGCTGTGAAAGTGATCAACGATGTGCCGCCCGATGCCACTGCAGTTTGGGCCGAGGTGATGGTGATGGTGGGAACCGCTGTGTCCAGCGTGAAGGCCAGCGCTGCAGATGTTGCACTGTTGCCTGCTGTGTCAACTTGTTTGACCAAAACGCTCTTGCTTCCGTCGCCGGTCAAGGTGAACGAGCTGCCAGTGAATGTGGTGAAAGTCGCACCAGCATCTGTGGAGTAAGAGTAGGTGCCACCTGTGTCCAGATTAGAAACTGAAACAGTTCCGACGTTGGTGATCTTGTCGGTGCTGACGCCGCTGTCTGTGGCAAGTGCCAAGGTGGGCGTGGAGATCGAGGTATCGCCTGTGAAGCTGCGCACTGCAGTCAAGCCTGCGTTGCCGGCCGTGTCGGTGTAGCCGCCAGCTGTGACGGTCACGCTGCCTGTGAACGTGTCGCTCACAGCTGTAGGCGTGTAGGTGGCGGTCCAAACTTTGGAGTCTGTGGTGGACTGCACCAAGTTTGAGACGGTAGCGCCTGTGGCAGACACAATGTCTGCAGCTGCAAACCCGACTGGCGCCTCAGAGAATGTGAAGGTCAGTACGGAAGAGTCGCCCGATTTGAAGGTGGCTGCAGTGGAGGTAATGGCCACCGTAGGCGCCGTTTTGTCCAGCGTGAATGTCAATGTAGCGGAAGATGTGTTGCCCGCTGCATCCGCATCAGTCACCACCACGGTGTGGCTGCCGTCTGCCGTAGGCGCGGTGTAGGTGCTTGCGGCCGTGCCGCTGTCCACCGTGTAGGTGCGCGTGATGCCGGTGGCGGCATCGCTGACTGTCAAGGCTGCGCTGTTGGTGATCAGATCGGTGCTTGTTCCGCTGTCTATGCTTAAGGCCATGGTCGGCGCGGTAGGCGCCAAGGTGTCGCCGGTGATGGCAATGGAATTACTGGCAATGTTGGCATTGCTGGTAGAGTTTGTGAAGGTACCAGCAGCTATGCTGATGGCACCCGTTAAAGAGTCGACCGCGCTGGTGGGCGTGAACTTGGCTGTGTAAATTTTGCCTGTTGTGTCAGCCGTCAAATTAGAAATAACACCGCCCGTGACTGTGATGTCGCTGGCGTCAAACCCAGTTGGTACAGCACTGAAGGTGAATGTGACAACAGCTGTGTCGCCCACCTTGAAGAAGGTCTTGTCGGTTGTGATCAGCACACCAGGCGATGTGATTGCAGCCAGAGCCAGCGATGCGGCCGTTCCCAAATTACCTGCAGCGTCATAGTACTGGTCAGACACACTTACAGTCACGGCGCCACTGAAGTTGGCGGTGGGTGTGAGTTTGGCTGTGTAGACTTTGCTGTTGGCAGTGGACTGGGCCAAGCTTGCAAGCGTGCCGCCTGTGACCGTGATGTCGCTTGCTGTGAAACCAATCACATTTTCAGAGAATGTGAACGTGATGGTGGCCACCAAGCCTGTGGCAATCGTGCTCAGGTCAGAAGTCACTACCACTGTGGGCGAAATCTTGTCACTGGCTGAGGTGGTAATAGCGTCCGTGGTGTAGGTGGTATTCAAACTTGTGGACGCAGTGGCAGAAGCCGCAGCCACGTCGCCACCGGCTGTGATGACTGTCTTCACAGCAGCAGCGCTGGTTGTAACGCTTTGCGACAAGCTGTTCAAACCCACTTGACCGATGTCAGTCACATTGGCTGAAAAGGCCTTGATGCTGGCCAAAGTGCCGCCGGCAGTTGCGGCTGCGGTGGCTGCAGTTGATTGTGCTGTGGCCAGTGTGGCCACATTGGCTGTGGCCCCTGCAGTCGCTGCAATCAGTGTGCTCAGGCCAGTCAAAGTGGCACTGCCGTCGGCCAAACTCAGGGCCGACTTGACTGTTGCAGTCATGATGGTGTTCATCACGGCTGTCACGTCAGCTGCACTGCCAGAGCTCAGGGCCGTCAACTGGGTTGCGCTCAAGGAGGCAATGCTGTTAAAGGCTGCCAGCGAGATAGTGCCTGTTGCGCCCAAGCCCGTAGCGAGTGTGTTGGCAGTTTGAACTGCCAGCATGATATTTTGTGCCAAGGTTTGGAAGGAGGTGGCAGCCGCAGCCGCTGTGGCCGTGGTGGCGCCAGCCAAAGATGCCACTGGATCGAATGACAGCGCACTGGCCGTTGTTCCCGTCAAACCCAGCGAGGTGAGCACAGCCGCCGCCGCCGCTTGCTTTTGAGCCGCAGTTCCGGTGGTCGCACTGTAAGCCACTGCGTAGACGGTGGTGATGGGGGTGATGACCGCCAAGCCAGCCGGTGCCATCATGAAATTCACAGGTGCGCCAGTTTGCGTGTCTGTTCCGCCCAAAGAAATAAGGTTCGCACCGGCCAAGCTGACCGTGGAGGCCATGCTGTAGCCGCCAGTGGCGTCTGTCACAGCTGTGGGCTCGTTGGCGTCTTTGACACCGTCGCTGTCCAAGTCAACAAAAACTGTTGCGTCTTTGACGTAGCCATCAACGACCTTACCGGCATTGACCGTGCCAACAGATGCGCTGACATCGGCCGACATGGCATTGCCTGAGGCATCCGTGATGGATTTGCTCACCGTGATGGCGCCCACGGCCGTCATGTCCGTGCCCTTGGTGAAGGTGGCGGTGTAAACGGCAGGGTTGCTGGAGGAGACAGCCAGCGCAGAAATAGTACCGCCAGTTGCAGTGATGAAGGAAGTTGCAAAACCAACAGGTGCTTTGGAGAAGGTGAACGTGACGACAGCGGTGGCACCAGCAGCCAAGGTAGTTGGCAGGCCAGTGATTGCCAAAGTCAATGGCACGGGAACAACTGCGGCGGTTGAAGAACCACCACCGGAGGCCAGCGCTGCGGCGCCCAGCACTGCCAAGCCCACCATCATGGGGGAGCTCATGCCGGCCAAAGCCGCGTCTACGGCGGAAGCAGCAGCAGGCGCAGCGGCGCCCGTGCCCGCATCCGAAGCTGTCTTGGCTGTGCTTGCCGCTTGCGCGAGCAAAACACGATCTGTGGACTGCTGAATCATCTCAAAATTCAGGCCCATGCTTTGCAAGTAGGCTGGCGCCATCAGATCCGCCGTTTGCGCATCTTGCTGGAATTCTTCACCTTGCAAGGCCAGTGCATCGCGGGCAATGCTGTCCAGCAAGTCTTGAACCATCAAAGTGTCTTGGTCTTGAGCAGCTGCAAGGGTGTTGATGTACTGAGTTTGCGCCTCAGCCGCCACTGGCTGAGCAGTTGCAGGGGCCAGATCAGTGACCGCCAATTTGTTCAGCAGCTGCGCAGGCGTCACGCCTTTGTCTTGCATTTTGGCCAAGGCTTGCTGTGCAAGCGCCATCATGGCCAGGCCCGACATCGATTGCACCCACCCTGTAACGCCTCGACCTGCCAGAAAATTTGTACCAGAAGATTTCAAACCGCGATTGTTTGCTGGTTTTGATGACATGTTGCGCTCCAGAATAGAAACAAAGATATGGAAAATTAACACCTAACCTGTCAATTTATCATACTTTCACCCATTTTGCACGGTATATCCCTTGCACACTGTACTTATTTTGCGACACAAAAAAGCAATATGCCGGCACTAGAATGCGCCCTCGCGGCCCTTTCGAGCGATAGACTTGGGCATGCCTTCTCGCCCTTCAACGCCAAGCCCCAAGCTGCCGCTTGCCATTTTATTTCTGTGGGCTTTGCCCACTCTTACAGCTGACGCAGCCTTGCCCGTCAGTGTAGAAAAAGCCCTCCAGCAAGCCCACATTCCCTTGGATTCAGTCAGTGTTTTGGTCACACCCATGCAGGCTGCGCCAGGCAGGGGGGCCACAAAGCCACGCCTGAGCCACCGCCCGGGCGCCCCCATGAACCCCGCCTCGGTCATGAAATTGATCACCTCCTCTGCTGGGCTTTCTTTGTTGGGTGCCGACTTTACTTGGCGCAACCGTGTGTATGTCGATGGCCCGGTGCAAGGCGGCGTACTGCAAGGCAACTTGATTTTGCGCGGCAGCGGTGACCCCAAACTGGTGGTTGAGCGGGTGCAAGAGTTATGGGCTGAGGTGATGCGTCTGGGGGTGCGCGAGGTGCGCGGCGACATCATTTTGGACAGCAGCGTGTTTGATCTGCCCCCCGCCAATGCCGCCGGTTTTGACGACGAGCCGCTGCGCCCTTACAACACGGCGCCCAGCGGCTTGCTGCTGAACTTCAAAGCCATGATTTTTAAATTTACGCCAGATTCTTTAGCTGGAAAAGCCAATATCACAAGTGAGCCCCCACTTTGGCAAGTTCAGGTGCCCGCCGATGTGCCCATGTCCAGCGGCCCCTGCCAAGATTGGCGCAGCACTTTGAAGGGCGATTTCAGCCAAGCCGGGCAGATCCGTTTCAGCGGCACTTACCCTCGCGCTTGCGGTGAACAAAGTTGGCCGGTGGCGTTTGTGCAACCCGAAACATTTGCCTCGCGCATGGTGCATGCCACCTGGCTCGCCGCTGGCGGCAAACTCAGCGGTCAAGTGCGCGAAGGCCTCACCCCCGCCAGCGCGCTGCTCCTGCTGCAGGCGCCTTCTTTGTCCTTGCCTGAGATCGTGTCCGACATCAACAAGTTTTCCAACAACGTGATGGCCCAGCAATTGTTTTTGACCTTGTCCAGCGCGCAAGGCCTGGGTGTTGGCCAAGCTCCCCCCGGTGAGCCTGCTGCCAGAGGGCGGTTTGAGGCCTCGCGCCAGCGCGTGTTGGCGTGGTGGCGTCAGCACCTGCCAGATCAAACCGAGCCTGTGCTGGACAACGGCTCGGGCTTGTCGCGCCATGAGCGCAGCAGCGCGCAGGCTTTGAGCGCTTTGCTCCAAGTGGCCGCCCAAAGCCCCTACGCTGGCGCACTGCAAAACTCCTTGTCGGTTGCGGGTGTGGACGGCACTTTGTCGCGCATGCAAGAGCGCAGCCCCCACTCTGCCGCCCTTGGGCAAGCCTGGCTCAAGTCGGGCAGCCTGCGTGATGTGGCCGCGCTGGCCGGCTATGTGCAAGGGCAAAGCGGGCAGCGCTATGTTTTTGTGGCCATCGTGAATCACCCGCAGGCAGCACTTGCGCGGCCGGCTTTAGACCGCTTGTTGGAATGGACTGTGCAAGACAAGGCACGCCACTGATTCGACAAACAAACAACAAAACAAGACTCAGATCAAAGATTCATGAAGTCTTTGCGCAAGCTCAGTAATTACCCCATCACGGTCAAGCACAGCCAATGTTTAAGATTGTCACAAAAGTACGGTCGTTCTTTTTAAAAGTTTCATATTCAAGAGGTGATAGATGAAATCTATGCATTGGAAACTCGCGCTGCTCACAGCAGCCGCATTGGTGGCGGGCTGCGGCGGCGGCTCTGGCGATCAGACCAGCGTGCGGGCTGGCATTGCATCAGTCAAAGTCATGGGCGACAGCTTGGCCGACAGCGGCACCTTCAAGGGCATCCCGGGCTATGGCCGTATCTTCTCAGTGCAAGGCAGCAGCAGCGAGCCCAATGCCATATGGACCGAGCGCTTGAGCGCATTGTTTGGCGCGCCGCAGTTGTGCAACTTCTTCAAATACACCGGCATTGCTGCCACGCCTTTTTCTACCACCGCGGGCTGCACCAGTTATGCCGTGGGCGGCGGGCGCATCAACAACATTGATCCACTGACGGGCGGCGCTGCATCACCTTTCTCGGTGGTCTACCAATTGCAAATCGCTTCAGCGGCAGGCAATTACAAAAGCAGTGACTTGTTGCTGATCGATGGCGGGGGCAATGACGCAGCCGACTTGGTTGGCGCTTATTTGGCTGCAGCCAAAGACGGCGGTGCCAGTTATGCCAGCATGGCCGGTAGCCTGATCCCCACTGCCACCTTGACGCCCTTACTGGCTGGTGGTGCAACCGGTTTGGCTCAAATCGGCGGTGTTTACATGGTGGCTTTGGCTGACAAGTTTTACGCCAGCATCAAGGCCAGCGCACTGGACAAAGGCGCTGAGCACGTGGCGATCTTGAACATGCCCGGCATCACCAACACACCGCGCTTTCAAATGGTGCTTGACAGCATTTCAACGGCCTACGGCGGCGGCACCACCGGGGCTGGCGCTCGGGCCCAGTCTGAGGCCTTGTTCAAGTCGTGGGTGGAGGCCTTCAACACCGAGTTGGCGATCAAAGTGGCTGGCGACAAACGCGTGGTGCTGGTGGACTTCTACACCGCCTTCAACGACCAAGTGGCCAACCCTGCGCAATACGGTTTGACCAATGTGAAAACGCCCGCTTGCCCGATCACGGGCTTAGGCACAGACGGCTTGCCCAGCTACAACTTCCAAACCTGTACAGCAGCGGCTTTGACAGCGCAAACTCCGCCCACAGGGGCCACAGGCGGCTCCAGCTGGTGGCAGACTTATGGCTTCGCGGATGGCTTTCATCCAACGCCTTATGGCTACCAGTTGCTGAGTCAATTGGTCGCAAAATCTTTGGCCACCGCCGGTTGGCTTTGAACCCACGCAAAGGAGAACACTCATGAAATCTAAATTCTGCTTTGCCTTGTCGGCTTTGACAGCTGTGGCCGCTTTGTCGAGCGCCAGCGCCTACGCCCAATCTCAGGGCAGCTGGTTAGTGCGCGGGGGCTTCATGCAACTGGCACCCCAGGTCACCAGCGGCGTCTTGAGCGCGCCTTCCTTGGCTGGCGTGCAAACCAGCGTGAGCAACAGCACCCAGTTTGCTGGCGGCATCACTTACATGGTCAGCGACAACTTGGCCATGGACTTGCCCTTGGCACTGCCATTCCAGCACGACTTGTATGGCGCAGGCTCGATCACTGGCGTGGGCAAAATTGGCGACACCCAAGTCATACCCGCCACCTTGATGCTGCAATACCGCTTTGGCGCAGCCGGTGCGGTGTTTCGCCCCTACTTGGGCTTGGGCGCTACCTACGCCAAGTTTGACGGCGAGCACAGCACAGCGCTGCTGTCAGGCTTAACCGGCGGCACCCCCGGCAATCCCACCCGCTTGTCGATTCAATCCAAATTGGCTGCGACCCTGCAAGTCGGCGCATCTTACAAAATTGACGAGCGCTGGTTCATCGATGGCGCCATCACCAAAACGCCTTTGAAAACGCGCAACACACTGTCCACCGGTCAAACGCTGGACATCACGCTCAACCCCATCGGCATCAGCTTGGGGATCGGGCGCTTGTTCTAAGTCTAGGCTGCTGCCCGCTGCAACCTGTCGCGCACGCCTTCCCACTCGGGCGTGTGCGGAGGCATTTCAACCCAAATGATGCTGGCTGCGTGGGCATCAAAATCTCTGAGCACGGCAAACAAATCGTGCGCGGCTTGATCGGCTTGCGTGGGCATGGCGCGCCAAAGCAAGCCTGCGCCTAAAAGGCTTTCATCAGGTTTTTCCGCTGACCACAAAGCCAAATTTTGGGTGTGCGGGCCCAAGGCCAGCAAGGCTTTGCGCCAAGCATTTTCTGTCATCAACCGCACTTTGGCTTTGGGCGCGTAATGCGACTCTAAAGTGCCCGAAGCGCGCGGTGCTTGGCTGTCCAGGTCTTGCGGGTCGCGCACTTTCATGCCGCAGGCTTGTTCAATTTGCATGCGGCTGATGTGCCCGGGGCGCAGCATCACGGGCTGGCCGCGCGTGCAGTCGATCAAGGTTGATTCAATGCCCACTTGGCACTCACCGCCATCCAAAATCAAGAGCACATTGCTAAATTCAGATTGCACGTGCGCCGCGCTGGTGGGGCTGACACGGCCAAACACATTGGCGCTGGGCGCGGCCAAGCCCCAGACGCCTTTTTCTGCGCAAGCCTTGAGCACTTGTTGGGCCACAGAGTGCGAAGGGCAGCGCAGCCCCACCGAGGCTTGTCCGCCAGCGGCTGCCGCGGCTTGTTCGGGTTTTCGGGGCAAGATCAAGGTCAAAGGTCCGGGCCAAAAAGCAGCCATCAAGCTGCATGCAAAGTCAGGGACTTGCGCCGCAAAGTGCATGGCGGTTGGCGCATCGGCCACGTGCACAATCAAGGGGTGATTGACCGGCCTGCCTTTGGCTTGGAAAATTTTTGCAACCGCTGCGACATTGCATGCATCTGCAGCCAAGCCGTACACCGTCTCCGTGGGCAGGCCCACCAATTCTCCGCTGCAAAGCGCTTGCGCAGCTTGCTGCACATGGGCTGCATTGTCGCCAGACAAAATCATCTCAACACCGATCCCAAGCGCCAAAGGGTAAGCTGCCCAGTTCAGTTTTGCCGTGCATTGTCATGACGATCAAAATGCCTCGATACCCAAAATCAAAGCCGCCTTGAGCGCTGTCTGGCGGACTTGAGAAATGCTCACGCCCGTGACATTCAAGTGACCCATCTTGCGCGCTTTGCGCGCCTGGGTTTTACCGTACAAATGCAAGTGTGTGCCGGGCAATGCCAAGACCGCAGGCCAATCGGGCGTGCGCGGCGCGTTGTGGGCATCCAACCAAATGTCACCCAGCAGATTGAGCATGATGGCTGGGCTGTGCTGACGCGGCATGGTCAAGGGCAGGCCGGCCAAGCTGCGCACTTGCAAATCGAATTGCGATTGATCGCAAGCGTCCAAACTGTAGTGTCCGCTGTTGTGCGGGCGCGGCGCAATTTCATTGACAATCAAACTGCCATCTTGCAACACAAAAAATTCGGTGCACATCACGCCCACATAGTTCAGGCCTTGCGCAATCGAGCGTGCGCAATCGATCGCTTGCGCGGCCAAGCCAGCAGGCAAGTGGCCTTCATACACTTGCGTCACGGCCAAGATGCCATCGCGGTGCAAATTGCGCTGCACCGGAAAATTCACCACAGTGCCATCGGCCCCTCGGGCCAAGATCACTGAGCATTCAAGGGCCAGCGGCAGCATTTTTTCCAGCACACACGGGGCTTGTTTCAATGCAGCCCAAGCCGTGCGCAAAGCGGGGGCATCGGCCACGCGCATTTGGCCCTTGCCATCGTAGCCCAGGCGCGCTGTTTTAAGAATGCCTGGTAACAGGTTTTGGCTCAGTGCTTGTTCCAACTGCGCCGCGTTGTCGATCACAGCGTAAGGTGCGCAGGGCACGCCGCAGCGCACGAAGTGGGCTTTTTCTTGCGCCCTGTCTTGGGCAATGGCCACGGCATCGGCGCCGGGCGCAACAGGCCTTGACAAAGCCAGTTGCCGCAGTGCTGGCGCAGGCACGTTTTCAAATTCAGTGGTGATGGCGGCGCAGCACTGGGCCAGTTGCTGCAAACCTGCGGGGTCGAGGTAATCGGTTTGAATGTGCGTGTGACTGACGCGCCCGGCCGGGCTTTGCGGATCGGGGTCGAGCACCGCGGTGAAGTAGCCCATGGCCTGCGCTGCGTGCACAAACATGCGGCCCAACTGGCCCCCGCCCATCACCCCCAAGGTGATGGGTTGGCCGGCCACAGTCGTGCCAGGCCAAAGTGGCTCAGAAAAAGAGGGCTTCAAGCCGCACCCACCGGCGGCAAGCTCATGGCTTTGGCTGCGGCCGTTTGCTCGGCCCGAAATTGTTGCAGCTTGGCCTGCAAGGGCGGGTCGTTTTGCGCCAGCAAGGCCACAGCAAACAAGGCGGCATTGGCCGCGCCCGCATTCCCAATGGCAAAGGTGGCCACCGGCACGCCTTTGGGCATTTGCACGATGCTGTGCAGGGAGTCAACGCCTTGCAAGTGCTTGCTGGCCACCGGCACGCCCAGCACGGGCACCACGGTTTTGGCCGCCAACATGCCTGGCAAGTGCGCTGCGCCGCCAGCCCCGGCAATGATCGCAAACAAGCCGCGGCTTAAAGCGGTTTGCGCATATTCGAACATTTCATCAGGCATTCGATGCGCCGAAACAACCTTGGTTTCATGCGCTATGCCAAACTGTTGGAGAATCTGCACTGCGTGTTGCATGGTGTCCCAGTCTGAACTGGAACCCATGACCACGCCAATGCGTTTTTTGTCAAGTGGTGCTGTGTTTGGCATGGCTGGCTTTTTTCAATGAATGCTTGAATTTTAAGGTTTCACCCTCAGGTCTCCTAAATATGATTGAAGTTACTGTCCAAACGTTCGAAACCGAGGTGATTGCCGCCTCCATGACCACACCTGTTTTGGTGGATTTTTGGGCCCCATGGTGTGGCCCTTGTAAAACCCTGGGGCCTTTGCTTGAGAAGATGGAAGAGGCCTATGGCGGGCGCTTCAAATTGGTCAAGATCGACTCTGACCAAGAGCAGCAATTGGCCAGCGCCTTTGGCATTCGCAGCATTCCCACCTGCGTTTTGCTCAAAAATGGCCAACCCGTGGACGGCTTCATGGGCGCTGTGCCTGAGGGCAAATTGCGCGAATTCCTCGACAAAAACCTGCCCAGTGAAAACGAAGTGCTGGCAGCCACAGAAGTTCAAGAAGCCGAGCAACTGCTCGAATCGGGCGACCTGGAAACCGCGCAAACCAAATTGCAAGAGGTCCTGCAAGCCAACCCCGAGAACGACGACGCACGCTTTGACTTGGTCAAACTTTTGATCAGCATGGGCCAACTCGAAACTGCGCAAACCGTGCTCAGCCCCGGCTTGTCGCAAATTCCACCCAAATTGCGTTTTGAAGCTTTGAAGCATTGGCTGCAAGCGCTGCTGTTTGTCACGCAAGACCCACGCGGGCAGTGGACCACCGGGCAGTTTGACGCCTTGATCGCCGCCAACAAGCGGGATTTTGACGCCCGCTTTGACAAAAGCCGCGTGCTTCTGGCCAGCGACGACTGGACCGGCGCCATGGACGAGTTGCTCGAGATCATCATGCGCGACAAAAAATGGGCCGACGAAGCACCGCGCAAAACCTTGGTGGCCATTTTGGAATTGCTCACACCGCCTACCCCCAAAGCCGGACAAGACCACACGGGCAAATCGGCTGGCGGCATTGAATTGATGGGCAAAAGCGCGGTGCAAGAAGACCCGCAAGCCGCGCTGGTCTCGAGTTATCGGCGCAAATTGAGCATGGCGCTCAATTGAATTTAACTGCGCGTCAAGCGCTGCAATGCCTCTTGGTATTTGGCCGCGGTTTTCTCAATCACTTCGCGCGGTAAGCGCGGCGCTGGCGGCGTTTTGTCCCACGGTTTGCCGTTGATCAAAGTGCTCTCTAGCCAATCACGTAAGAATTGTTTGTCGTAACTCGGTGGGTTGACGCCTTGCACATAACTCTCAGCAGGCCAGTAGCGTGAGGAGTCGGGCGTGAGCACCTCGTCCATCAAGACGAGCGTGCCATCGGCGTCCAAACCAAACTCGAACTTGGTGTCGGCAATCAAAATACCTTTTTCCAAAGCGATGGCGCTGGCCGCTTTGTAAATCGCAATGCTGATGTCTTTGATGCGCGTGGCCAAGTCCAAGCCAATCATTTGCACCGTGCGCTCAAAGCTGATGTTCTCATCGTGCTCGCCTGCAGCGGCTTTGGCCGCCGGTGTGTAAATGGGCTCGTCCAACTTGCTGGCGTTGCTCAAGCCTGGCGGCAGCGGCACGCCGCACACCGATTGGCTGTCTTGGTATTCTTTCCAACCACTGCCAGCCAAGTAGCCGCGCACCACGGCTTCCACCGGGATGGGCTGCAGGCGTTTAACCAACATCGAGCGGCCTTTGACTTGCTCGACTTCGGCTGCGCTGACCACACTTTCGGGCGCATCACCCGTCAAATGAGTAGGGCACAAGTTCAGGCCCTTTGGCCCCAATTTGTCAAACCAATACAAAGCCATTTGCGTCAGCAGCACACCCTTGCCCGGAATCGGCTCGCCCATGATCACGTCAAAGGCGCTGATGCGGTCTGAGGCCACCATCAAAATGCGGTCGGTGCCCACCGCGTAGTTGTCGCGCACCTTGCCGCGCGCGAGCAAAATCAAGGAGCTTAAAGCGGAGGTGTGAAGCGCAGCGGGCACATTTGTCATGGCTATATTATCGCCATTCTGCGCAGCACCTCTTGAAGTTCAATGAAGCCCGATCAATGAACAACTTGCGCTAACTCACCCTTTGCATATTGCCCCGCCACCACTTGCAAGCTGTGGCCCTTGATTTTGCCGGCCATGCCTTCGCAGCCAAACTCCATGTAACGCTGCTTGCAAATTTGTTTGGCCGCTTCACGCGCCGGTTTGAGCCAATCGCGCGGGTCAAATTTGTCGGGGTTTTGCGCCATGTATTTTCGCACCGCGGCCGTCATGGCCAAGCGAATGTCAGTGTCAATGTTGATCTTGCGCACGCCAAACTGAATCGCCTTTTGAATTTCTTCCACTGGCACGCCGTAGGTTTCTTTCATGTTGCCACCGAACTCGCGAATGATGGCCAGCAGGTCTTGTGGCACGCTGGAAGATCCATGCATGACCAAGTGCGTGTTGGGAATGCGCCGGTGAATTTCTTGGATGCGCTCGATGGCCAAGATATCGCCCGTGGGCTTGCGCGAGAACTTGTAAGCGCCGTGGCTGGTGCCAATGGCAATGGCCAGCGCGTCGAGTTGCGTGCGCTTGACGAAATCTGCGGCTTGCTCGGGGTCGGTCAGCAACTGCTCGCGCGTCATGGTGGCCTCGGTGCCGTGGCCGTCTTCTTTGTCGCCCTTCATGGTTTCCAAAGAGCCCAAGCAGCCGAGCTCACCCTCCACGGTGATGCCCAATTTGTGCGCCATGGCCACCACTTTTTGCGTCACATCCAAGTTGTACTCGTAGCTCGCAATGGTCTTGCCATCGGCCTCCAAGCTGCCGTCCATCATGACCGAGCTGAAGCCCAGATTGATGGCGCCTTGGCACACCTCGGGGCTTTGCCCATGGTCTTGGTGTATGACCACCGGAATGCTGGGGTAGGACTCCACCGCGGCTTGAATCAAGAGCTTTAAAAACCCCTCGCCTGCGTATTTGCGAGCGCCAGCAGAGGCTTGCATGATCACAGGTGCACCTGTTTCTTTGGCCGCCTCCATGATGGCCTGGACTTGCTCCAGATTGTTGACGTTGAAAGCTGGAATGCCGTAGCCATTGGCCGCGGCATGGTCCAGCAGCTCGCGCATCGATACGAGTGCCATGGTAATTTCCCAGAGAGTGAATGATCTTTTTCCAAGCCCCAACAGACTGCGCCACTGCACTTCAAAGCAGCTTTTCAAATCATGTAACCGGCTTGTAACTTTCTGGGATTTTATAGATTTTTAAGGACGCAGCTATCATTTGAGGCCATGGATCAGACCTCCGACACAAATTCAGTCTCTTGGCGCTTTTTTACAGCCGTCTGCGGCTTGGGGCTGGCGGCCTTGTTGGCCTGGGACGGGCTGGGCTTGGACATGGCCTTGGCAGCCCCCTGGGGCGGCCCTGGCGGCTTCGCACTGCGCGATGACTGGTGGCTGTCCAAAATCATGCACGAAGGCGCACGAGCCTTGGCCTGGCTTGTGTTTCTGGCCTTGGCTGCAGGGATTTGGCGTCCATGGGGCGTGCTTGCAAGCCTGCCCTTGAATGCCCGGGTCAGGCTGTTTTTATCGGTGCTGGCCGCCTTGCTCTCAGTCACGCTGCTCAAGGGCCTGAGCCACACCAGTTGCCCCTGGGACTTGCAGGCCTTTGGCGGCAGCGCAGCCTACGTTTCGCACTGGGCTTTGGGACAGCGCGATGGCGGCGGCGGGCATTGCTTCCCGGCCGGCCATGCCTCGGCTGGTTTTGCCTTTGTGGCCGCGTATTTTGGCCTGCGCAGCGCAGGCTCTCCCAGCGCGCGCTGGGTTTTAGGGGCTGCGCTGTTGGTGGGCACGGTGCTGGGCTTGTCACAGCAAGTGCGCGGCGCCCACTTCATGAGCCACACACTGTGGACCGCATGGCTGAGCTGGAGCATGGGCGGCGTTGCCCATTTTTTGATGCAGGCCTGGGTTTTAAAACGCCTTACTCGACCCGGCAAATCTTAAGGGTGTTGGTGCCCCCAGGCGCGCCCATGGGCTCGCCGCTGGTGATCGCATACACATCGCCAGAGCTGACGATGTTGCGCTTTTTCAAATCAGTTTCGGCTTGCAGCAAAGCCGTATCACGGTCGGCGCTGGTGTCCATCAAAAGAGGTCGCACGTTGCGGTACAAGGCCATTTTTCGCTGCGAACTCAGTTGCGCGGTGACGGCATAAATCGGAATTTGCACGCGGTGGCGGCTCATCCACAAAGCGGTCGAGCCTGACTCTGTCAAAGCCACAATCGCTTTGGCGCCCAAGTGGTGCGCCGTGAAGAGTGCGCCCATGGCAATGGACTGGTCGATGCGGCTGAAACTTTGCCCATTGAAGTCGGCGTCCAACTCCACGTGCTCGGCACTTTCAGCGGCCAAACAAATTTTGGCCATCTCTTGCACCGTTTCCAAAGGGTATTTGCCTGCTGCCGTTTCTGCGCTGAGCATCACGGCGTCGGTGCCGTCGAGCACGGCGTTGGCCACATCGCTGACCTCGGCGCGCGTGGGCACCGGGTTGGTGATCATGCTCTCCATCATTTGCGTGGCGGTGATCACCACTTTGTCATGCTGGCGCGCAAGTTTGATCATGCGCTTTTGCAAAGCGGGTACCACCGCGTTGCCCACCTCAATGGCCAAGTCGCCCCGGGCCACCATGATGCCGTCGCTGGCCAATAAAATTTCTTCCAAACGCGGGATGGCTTCGGCGCGCTCGATTTTGGCAATCAAGCCCGGCTTGTGGTTGTATTGCGCTGCGGCCACGTTGGCCAACTGCCGCGCCATTTCCATGTCAGTGGCATTTTTGGGGAAACTCACGGCCAAGTAATCGGCTTGAAAACTCATGGCGGTTTTGATGTCCTCCATGTCTTTGCCCGTCAGTGCTGGCGCGGTCAAGCCGCCGCCTTGCTTGTTGATACCTTTGTTGTTGGACAACACGCCGCCAACTTTGACGCTGGTGTTGACTCGCTCTCCGGTCACGGAGTCCACCGTCAGGACAATCAAGCCGTCGTTGAGCAGCAGCACGTCACCGGCTTTCACGTCGCGTGGCAGCTCTTTGTAATCCAGACCCACGCCGGTTAAATCACCCAGCTCTGTGCGCGAAGCGTCCAGCACGAATTTGGCGCCCGACTCCAACATCACTTTGCCATCGGCAAATTTACCGACACGGATTTTGGGGCCCTGCAAGTCGGCCATGATGGCCACTTCGCGGCCTGCGCGCAGCGCTGCTTCACGCACCAAGCCCGCTCGGTCAATGTGGTCTTGCGCTGTGCCGTGGCTGAAGTTCAGGCGAACCACATTCACGCCGGCGCGAATCATGGCCTCGAGCAAAGCAGGATCGCTGGAGGCGGGGCCCAGGGTGGCAACAATTTTGGTGGCGCGTGTTGGCATGAGGCGGCATCTCCGTGTAATTTAATTTCAATTTTCCCACGAATCTAGTTACATTGGCAGAACAAGTTTTTTTCTGCCCATGCATTTCCTTGATTCGCCCCCAATTTCGCGGTCTGCTGCGTCAGGTGGTTGCCTTCATAATCCCCGCATGTGGAACAATGGACCGCCCTGACGACATGCCCAATGAAAATATCAGCTACGCCCGCCCACGCCTGTCTTCTGTGACCGCGGCTGTGCGCGTGCTGAAATGCTTCAGCGCTGCAGAACCAGAAATTGGCATCAGCAGTTTGGCCAAACGCCTGTCATTGGCCAAGAGCACTGTGCACCGCTTGGTTGTCACCTTGACCCATGAGGGCTTGCTCACGCAAAATCCGCAAACCGCTCGCTACCGTTTAGGCGCGCAGTTGCACGCGATGGGAAAGCTTTACAACCCCAACCCTTGACCGACGGAGATTTTGGATGTCCAACACCTGCAAATTTATTTCTTTGTGCAACGCTTTGGAGGTGCCCCAAGGCGCTGCTGTCAAACTTGAAAAAGAAGGTTTGACGCTGGCCGTCTTCAACGTCGATGGGGCATATTTTGTCACCCAAGATGCGTGCACACACGGCCTGGGTTCGCTCTCAGAGGGTGACATTGTGGGGGACGTGGTCGAATGCAACTTTCACGGCGGCGCCTTCAACATCCGCACCGGTGAAGTGGTCAGTTCGCCTTGCTCGGTCCCTTTGAAAATTTACAAAACACGCCTGCAAGGCGGCTCTGTTGAAATTGAAATTTGATCGCTTGCTTTGACTGCTTTGACTGGGCCGCTTTACCGCCGCGTCAAGCTCTGCAGCAGCTCGTCGAGCTTTTCTTGCTCGCTCAAATGCATGCACAAGCCCCAGGCTTTTTCTGTTTGCGCGGCGCCTAGAATGGGCGCGCTTTGATCGACAAACTTGGCTTTGAGTTGCGCATTGCTCATAGGCCGCTCGATGCTGCCAATCGCAGACTTCACAAAAATGTGATGTGCGTGGCCTTCAGTGGTCTCGATGGTCACATCGACCGAGGCCTCATGGATGCTGCGGTCCACGATCAACTCGACTTTATCGCGCAGCGCGATCACCTGGGGCGCGGTCACCACCTTGTCGGCGTACTCATGCTCGCCCGCGCGGCCATACAGCAAGGCCACAGCGCATGAATGAAACACACTGAACTTGGCCAAAAGGCCGTCGCTGGGGGTTTTTTTGCCCGTCAGTTCTTGCACCAAGGGGTGGGCTTTCAAAGTGACCTTGGCCACTTGCTCTGGTTTTAAATTGTGCTGCGCACGCAGTTGCACACAGGCGTCAATGGCAGGGTGAATCACGATGCCGCATGCAAAAGGCTTGTAGGTGTTGAGCTCAATTTCCCAAGTCTTGCCTAGATTTTGCGTGATTTCGCGCCAGTCGGTTTTGTCAGAGAACACTTGCATCAAGCCGCGCGGCGCTTCCAGTGCGCGGCGCGATGCGGTGTAGCCATGCTTGGCCATCAAGGCGGCCATCAGGCCCACTTTGGCTGCCGCACCCGGGTGAAAAGGCTTGGTCATGCTGCCAAACTGCTCGCGCAAACCCACCGGTTGCGAGGCCGCAATGCCCAAGGCCATTTGGGTTTGCAAAGCGCTCAGGCCAAGCACGCGCGAGCACGCCGCCGCACTGCCCAACATGCCGGTGGAGCCCGTGATGTGCCAGCCGCGGTCGTAGTGGTCTGGGTAGATCGCATTGCCTACGCGGCAAGACACTTCCACCCCCAAAACGAGGGCGTCGATCAATTGACGACCACTTGAGCCCAAGTGTTCACCCAAGGCCAAAATCGCCGATGCCACGGGGCCAGCAGGATGGATGATGGTTTTCAGGTGCGTGTCATCAAAGTCAAAAGTGTGTGAGCTGATGCCGTTGAGCAAAGCGGCATTGGCCATGTCCACCCGCTCAGATCGGCCCAGCACAGCCGCTTGCTTTGCGGGCTCTAGCTCTTGGATGGCAGCCAAGGCCGCTTCGATGGTTTCGTGCGTGCTCGGGCCAACAGCGCAACCAGCCCAATTGGCAAAGGTCCGATGGGCTTGGGCCTCGACCGCGTCTGACCAAGACCGTGATGGCTGGGTGACCACAAATTGGGCCAACATCTCGGTGATGGCGGGGGCATTGGCGTCAGCCTTGACGGTGGTGTTGCGTGCGGTCATGAAAAAACTCACGAAAAAAAGGTCTTTGATTGGGCTCGATCATATTGGACTCAACAATTGCCCCATGTCTGCCACGGAATAGCCCTGTGCGATTAAAATTATTGAATTCAACGCCAACCCCATGAACGACAACTTGCAACCCATCCCTCTTGAACAGCCCTTGCCGCACCGCAAAACTTTGCGCCAGTGGCTGCTTCCTTTGTCGCAGCGTTCGACTTTGCGAGCCTTGGTTTTGTTGCTCATTGACACCGCCTTGTTTACAGCCCTCATCACTGGCACCGTGGTGGTTGAATCGGTCTGGGGCAAGTTGCTGTGCGGCTTGGCTGCAGGTTTTGTCATTGGCCGCATGTTCATCATTGGCCACGACGCCTGCCACCAAAGTTTGACACCCCACCGCGGCTTGAACAAGTGGCTGGGCCGCTTTGCTTTTTTAACCTCTTTGACGCCCTACAGCTTGTGGGACACCGGCCACAACGTGGTGCACCACGGCTACACCAACCTCAAAGGTGTGGACTTTGTCTGGACACCCTTGACCGCCCAAGAGTTTGCCGACCTGAGTGCTGGCCAGCGTTTTTTGCAATACCTGTACCGCAGCGGTTGGGCCCCAGGTCTTTACTACATGATTGAAATTTGGTGGAAGCGCGAGTTCTTCCCGAACAAAGAGCACATGCCCACGCGACGCCCGATTTTTTTCAAAGACAGTTTGCTGGTCACGGTTTTTGGCGCTGTGTGGGTTGGCGTGATGGCCTACGCAGCTGTGGCCACCGGCCAATCAGTGGCCCTGACTTTGCTTTGGGGGGTGCTCGTTCCATTTTTCTTTTGGAACAGCATGATTGGTTTTGTGGTCTACGTGCACCACACCCATGTGCGCGTTTCTTGGCACAACGACAAACGCGCTTGGACCCAAGCCCAGCCCTTTGTCTCAACCACCGTGCACCTGACCTTTCCCATGCGCATTGGCGCGTTGGTGCACCACATCATGGAGCACACTGCGCACCATGTGGACATGAGCATTCCGCTGTACCGCTTGAAAAAAGCGCAATCCAAGCTAGAGGAAATGCTCCCTGGGCGCATCATCGTGCAACCTTTTTCTTGGCGCTGGTACTTCAGCACCGCAAAGGCGTGCAAGCTCTATGACTTTAGCCGTGAATGCTGGACCGACTTTCAAGGCCACATGACCAGTCCTGTGCGCGGCAACCTGACTCCCCACGCCTGAGCCAAAGCCCGCGCAGCCTTACTGTGCTGCGCGCCGGCTCAAAATTTCAAAGGCTGGCAGCGTCTTGCCTTCGAGCACCTCTAAAAAAGCGCCGCCGCCGGTGGAGATGTAGCCCACTTGGTGTTCAATGCCGTATTTGGCAATGGCCGCCAGCGTGTCGCCACCACCGGCAATGCTGAAGGCTTTGGACTGGGCAATGGCATTTGCAATCACGCGCGTGCCATTTTCAAATGCCGCAAACTCAAACACGCCCACCGGGCCATTCCAAACGATGGTGCCAGCAGTCTTCAGCTGCTCGGCCAAAGCAGCGGCGGTTTCTGGGCCGATGTCCAAAATCAAATCATCATCTGCCACCTCAGTGGCTTTTTTCACGGTGGCCAGGGCATCGGCAGAAAATGTTTTGGCGGTGACCACATCGGTTGGAATAGGCACTTGAGCACCGCGCGCTTTCATGATCTGGAGCACCTCTTTGGCTTGCGCCAGCAAATCGGGTTCGGCCAAACTTTTGCCAATGTTCAAACCTTCGGCCAGCATGAAGGTGTTGGCAATGCCCCCGCCCACAATCAACTGGTCCACCTTGTCGGCCAAGCTTTTTAAAATGGTCAATTTGGTGGAGACTTTGCTGCCCGCCACGATGGCCACCAAGGGCCTTTGGGGATGGGCAAAAGCTTTCGTGATGGCGTCCATTTCTGCCGCCAGCAAAGGGCCTGCGCAAGCGATGGGCGCAAGCTCTGCAATGCCAAAGGTGCTGGCTTCTGCGCGGTGCGCAGTGCCAAAAGCGTCGTGCACAAAAATATCGCACAGCGCAGCGAGTTGGCGCGCCAACTCCGGCTTGTTTTTTTTCTCGCCCGGGTTAATGCGGCAGTTCTCCAGCAGCACCACTTGGCCAGGCGCCACTTGCACGCCGCCCACCCAATTGGACAGCAAGGGCACATCGCGTCCGAGCAACTGCGACAAACGCTGAGCCACCGGTGCCAGCGAGTCTTCAGGCTTGAATTGCCCTTCGATGGGGCGGCCCAAATGACTGGTGACCATGACAGCAGCCCCGGCGTCCAATGCCATTTGAATGCACGGCACAGAGGCTCGAATGCGCGTGTCTTCGGTGATCTGCCCGGCATCGTTTTGCGGCACGTTCAAATCGGCACGAATGAAAACCCTCTGCCCTTTGGCTTTGCCTTGGGCGCATAAATCAGAAAAGCGAATGACGTTCATGTGCACCATTTTAACCACCCCCCCACTGGCCTGAACTTACCAACCCAATCCCAAATGCAAAGGCAAATAAGCGGCCATGCCCGCAAGGATGGTCAGCAGCACACTGCGCCGCCAAAAATACGCCGCCACGCCCACCAAAGCGGCCATCCACCGCGCGTCCATCCAGGTGCTGATGAACAGCCCTTGCTGCATCAAAATTTCAGGCACAACCACAGCTGAAAGGGCCGCAATGGGTGCATATTGCAAGCCGCGCTGCGCCCAATGCGGCAGCAACCACTCGCGGCTGGAGATGAAGAAGAAACTTCGCGTCACCACCGTCACGACCGCCATGCCCGCGATCACGGCCAAGGTCCACACATCTGCGCCGCTGAAGAAGGCATTTAACTCACTCATGCGCGGTGGGCCCTGTGTGTGGCTTGAGCGGCAGCAACTGTGGCCGCAGTCGCTCTACCGTCAAGCACAAGATCACGGCCGCTGCAATGGCCACCACAATGTTCAATTTGAGAGGCAAGTGATAAGCCGCGATGGCCGCCACACTGGCCACCACTGAGGACAAAATTCGCATGCGCGAGGAGGCCAAAGAACACTGAATTCCAAGCAGACACAAAATGCCTGCAAAGCCAAGGCCCCACGAAGTTGGGATCACATTGGCCAAAGCAATGCCCAGCAAACTGGCCAGCATCCAACTGCCCCAATTCAAAAAATCATTGCCCGCCAAATACGCGTCTTGCGCTGTTTGTTGATCGGCCTGAGCGCTGGGCTGGGAAAAACGCCGCGTGAACAGCGCATAGCTGATGTCCGCCGTGAGGTAGCCCAGCACCAAACGCTGCCAGCGCGGCAAGTGCATGAGGTAGGGCCGCAAGTGCAAACTGAACACCACAAAGCGCAAGTTCACACAAAAGGCTGTGGCCAAAATAACCCAAGCTGGCGCCCCAGCAACGATCAAGGGAATGGCGGCTAATTGCGAACTTCCTGCAAACACCATCAGCGTCATGGCCACGGACTCGAACACCCCCATGCCCGACTTGACCATGGCCACGCCTGTCATCAAGCCCCACGCAGCCACGCCCGGGGCTTGCGGCGCCATCTCGCGCAGGCCCTGCATGAACAGAGGGTGCCGGTAGTAACTGGGTTTGAAAAACATGCTGCTGCCAATGCGTCAAGTCATGCGTTGCTCAAGCTTTGGCGGAAAGGTCTTTGGGCAGCGCCAGCACATCACCCACCGCTCCGGTGAAGCCTTGCAAAAACTCTGCTGCCGATTGGCGCTTACCGCCTGGCCTTTGCATTTGCGTGATGCACAACACGCCTTGCGCGCAAGCCACCCACAGACCACTGGCATCACAGCGCAACAACTGGCCAGGAACAGTCTTCAAAGCAGTCTCACCTTGCCCCTCCAAGTGCAAGGCTTGCGCCTGCCAAAGCTTGACGACTTGACCCCCCAGTTGCGCCGTCACACCCGGAAAGGGGTCAAACGCGCGAATGCGTTGTGCCAAGGTTTGCGCAGTTTGTGTCCAGTCCGCAGGTGCTTCCGATTTTTCAATCTTGTGCGCATAAGCGATGCCTTGCGCTGCTTGCGCCTGCGGCTTGAAGCGGCCCACTTGCGTCAAAGCCTGCACGATCAGGCGAGCGCCCAGATCGGCCAGTTTGTCGTGCAGCATGGCCGTGGTGTCCAAGGGTTCAATGGGCAAAGTTTCACTCAACAGCATGTCGCCCGTGTCCAAGCCCGCGTCCATCTGCATGATGGTCACGCCGGTTTGCGGGTCGCCCGCTTCGATCGCTCGGTGAATAGGCGCTGCGCCGCGCCAGCGCGGCAGCAGGGAGGCATGGATGTTCAAACACCCAAAGCGCGGCGCATCCAGCACCCACTGCGGCAAAATCAAACCGTAGGCGGCCACCACCATCACATCCGCTTTGGCTTGAAGAATGAAGTCTCGCGCTGCGCCCGCCTCTTGCGCAAAGGGGCCATCCAAGCGCAAACTGTGGGGCTGCAGCACAGGCAAACCATGCGCGCTTGCAAATTGTTTCACGGCGCAAGCTTGCAGCTTCATGCCGCGACCTGCGGGCCGGTCAGGCTGGCTCAAGACCCCCAACACCTCGTGCCCTGCTGCATGCAAAGCGGCCAGCGCACTGCGGGCAAATTCGGGAGTGCCCGCAAAAATAAGGCGCATTCAATTTCTTTCTAAAACAAGCTCAAGAGTCTTCAGATCGCTGCGCTTTCAATATTTTGGTCTTGATGCGATTGCGCTTCAAGGGCGACAAATACTCGACAAAAACTTTGCCCATCAAATGGTCCAACTCGTGCTGAATGCACACGGCCAACATGCCCTGTGCTTCAATCTGTTGCATCTGCCCCTTGACATCCATGGCCTGCGCTTTGACGGCCACTGCGCGCTCAACGCCGTCGTAAATTCCAGGCACAGACAAGCAGCCCTCTTCGCCCTTGAGGCGCTCTGGGCTGAGCCAAGTGATTTGTGGATTGATCAAGACCAAGGGCTGGTTGCGCGTCTCGGAAGTGTCGATCACCACCACACGTTGGTGCACGTTGACCTGCGTAGCAGCCAGGCCAACGCCCTCGGCCTCGTACATGGTCTGCAGCATATCGTCAACCAAGCTGCGCAAGCCTGCATCGAATTGGGCCACGGGCTTGGCCACCGTGTTCAAACGGGGGTCGGGGTAGCAAAGTATAGGTAACAGGGCCATGGTCATTTGAATTCAACAAGACCTCCATTTTCGCTAATTTAAAGAAGCCTTGCCAAGGGCCTGTGCGCGCCTTGAAAATCTTTGGCAAATTGGCCCCTCTGGGGCAAAGGAATTCGCAATGGTTTCAACCCCTGATGAACTGCGAGCTTGGCTGCGCCTGTGTCTCACGCCTGGCATTGGCAACACCACCGCACGCTCGCTTTTGCAGGCCTTTGGTTTGCCTCAAACCATCTTCAGCGCAAGTGCTGGTGAGTTGCAACATGTGGTTTCACCTTCGCAAAGTCAGGCCTTGTTGCAAATTCCAAGCGGCTTGGACATGTTGTGTGAAGACACCTGGAAGTGGCTCAGTGCCAGCCCCATCGGCGGCGTGCAGCGGCGCTTGCTCACGCTGGCAGACGCAGAGTACCCCAGCCCCTTACTGGCCACCTGCGACCCGCCCTGCGTGCTCTACGCGATGGGCCAAACGCAGCATCTGGCGCGCTTGGGTCAACCCACTTTGGAGGCGCCAGCTGCGCTGGCCATGGTGGGCAGCCGCAACCCGACACCGCAGGGCTTGCAAAACGCCCACGATTTCGCTTTGAGTTTGGCCCATGCGGGCTTGAGCGTTGTCTCCGGCTTGGCCTTGGGCGTAGATGGCGCAGCCCACGAAGGCGCTTTGATCGGCGGCACCCCAAGCAACCCGATTTACACCGTGGCCGTGGTCGGCACGGGGCTAGACCGGGTCTACCCCAAATCGCACCAAGATTTGGCGCACCGCATTGCACACAACGGCTTGCTTTTGAGTGAGTATCACTTAGGCACACCGCCCATCACAGCCAATTTTCCCAAACGCAATCGATTGATAGCTGGCCTCTCGCAGGGCTGCTTGGTGGTCGAGGCTGCCATGCGCTCAGGCTCCCTCATCACAGCAAGGCAAGCCCTGGAGTTGGGCAAAGATGTCTTTGCCATACCGGGCTCCATCCACTCCAGCCTGTCCAAAGGCTGCCACGGCTTGATTCGCCAAGGCGCCAAACTGGTTGAGTCGGCGCAAGATGTGCTGGAAGAGTTGCGCCATGTGCCGCAAAATTTGCAGGCTGCGCCAAGTCGCAACGGCCTTGCCCTGGCGCATGAGCCCGCTAACGCCCATGCCAGCGCCAGCCTCAGCAATTTACCCGGCGCATTGGAAAACCATCACCTCTTGTTGCAATGCCTAGGGCATGACCCCGTGGGCCTCGACGAGTTGCAGCAGCGCAGCCAACTTGGCACTGCACAGCTTCAATCTCAATTGTTCAACTTGGAGTTGGCTGGGGCTGTCGGCCGCTTGCCCGGAGGCCAATTTCAAAGGCTGGTAAAAAATTAAACCACAGCCCCAGAGTTGGGATCATCTGGGTCGCCCTCTTTTTTAATCGGCGCTTTGATCATGTCCTCACGCCGAAGGCCCAGCCACATGGCAATGGCCGCAGCCACAAACACGGACGAATAAATGCCAAAACAAATGCCAATGGTCAGTGCCATGGCAAAGTAATGCAGGGTCTCGCCACCAAAGAGCAGCATCGACAGCACCATGATCTGCGTTGATCCGTGCGTGATGATGGTGCGGCTGATGGTTGAGGTGATCGCGTTGTCAATGATCTGCACCGTGCTCATCTTGCGATAGCGCCTGAAATTCTCACGTATCCGGTCAAAAATCACCACCGACTCATTGACCGAGTAACCCAGAACCGCAAGCACTGCGGCCAACACCGCCAGAGAAAATTCCCACTGGAAGAATGCAAAAAATCCCAGAATGATGATCACATCGTGCAAGTTGGCAATGATCGCTGCCACGGAGAATTTCCACTCAAAGCGCAGCGCCAAATACAGCATGATGCCAGCCACCACAAAGGCCAAAGCCTTCAGGCCATCGGCCACCAGCTCCTCGCCAACTTGGGGACCGACAAACTCGGTGCGGCGCAATTGGGCTTGGTCGTTTTGCGTTTTCAAAGCGGCCATCAAGCGCTCGCTTTGCATCGCAG
This sequence comes from uncultured Burkholderiales bacterium, assembly GCA_903870145.1. Lineage (GTDB taxonomy): Bacteria > Pseudomonadota > Gammaproteobacteria > Burkholderiales > Burkholderiaceae_C > Limnohabitans_A. The sequence goes on from CAIQBO010000032.1 coordinate 28,127, forward strand.
AGCTCACACCTTTTTGCGCTGGCAAGCGAATCATCACATCGCGCGCGCTGCCAAAATTTTGCACTTGCACATCGGAGTAGCCCACGGCGGAGACCACGCTTCGCACTTGCGCTAAATCAGCCGGTTGGCTGTAGCTGACCTCCATCACCGTGCCACCCGTGAACTCCACTGACAAATGCAAACCACGACTGAACAAAAAGAATACCGCCATCAAAAAGGTCACCAGCGAGATCACGTTGAAAACCAACGCGTGCTTCATGAAGGGAATGTCTTTGCGGATTTTGAAAAATTCCATGCTGTCTCTCCCCTTTAGTCGGTCAATGTGTCTTTGGGCGTTGCGCCGGCGTCAACGCGCCAGACTGTGCCAATGGAGACCCCCTTGAGTTTTTTCTGCCGGCCATACCAAAGGTTGACCAAGCCGCGTGAGAAAAACACAGCAGAGAACATGCTGGTCAAAATGCCCAAGCAATGCACCACGGCAAAGCCGCGCACCGGCCCCGAGCCAAATGCCAGCAAAGCCACGCCTGCTATCAAGGTGGTGATGTTGGAGTCAAAAATAGTGGCCCATGCGCGTTCGTAACCGTTGAGAATGGCCGTTTGGGGTGCCGCGCCCATGCGCAACTCTTCACGCACCCGCTCGTTGATCAACACGTTCGAATCAATCGCCATGCCCAGCGCCAGCGCCATGGCGGCCATGCCAGGCAGCGTCAAAGTGGCTTGCAACATCGACAGCACGGCCACCAAGAGCAGCAGGTTCACAGCCAAGGCCACGCTGGAGAACAGGCCAAACACCATGTAGTAAACGCACATGAAGGCCACGATCACCAAGAAACCCCAAGTCACGCTGTTAAAGCCTTTGGCAATGTTCTCCGCGCCAAGGCTAGGGCCAATGGTGCGCTCTTCAATGATCTCCATCGGCGCGGCCAAGGAGCCGGCCCGCAGCAGCAGCGCCGTGTCATTGGCCTCCGATGTGCTCATGCGGCCTGAAATTTGAACGCGGCCGCCACCAATTTCCGAGCGAATCACAGGGGCTGTCACGACTTCGCCTTTGCCTTTTTCAAACAGCAAAATCGCCATGCGCTTGCCCACGTTTTCGCGCGTCACATCTCTGAAAATGCGCGCGCCCTTGGCGTCCAGCGACAAATTCACCACCGGCTCTTGCGTTTGGCTGTCAAAGCCTGGCTGCGCGTCGGTCAAGTTATCGCCCGTCAAAATCACTTGTTTTTTCACAATCACCGCTTGGCCATTGCGCTCCAGATAACGCTCTGCGCCAAAGGGCACCAAACCATTGGACCGCTCGGCCGAGCGTGCCTCGGCGCTCTCGTCAACCAAGCGCACCTCCAAAGTGGCGGTGCGCCCCAAAATGTCTTTGGCTTTGGCCGTGTCTTGCACGCCAGGCAACTGCACCACGATGCGGTCCAAGCCCTGTTGCTGAATCACCGGCTCGGCCACACCCAGCTCGTTGATTCGGTTGTGCAAGGTGGTGATGTTTTGCTTGAGCGCTTGCTCTTGAACGCGGCGTGCTGCCTCGGGCTTGACGCTGGCCACGAGTTTGAACTCTGCGCCTTGGACCGAGTCGGTGCTTTGCAAATCAGGAAACTGCTCAGCCAACACGCGTTTGGCCGCGTCCAGCTGCGCTTGATCTCGCAGGCTGATCTCAATGCCCGTTGGGCTTCGCGTGATGCCACTGTGGCGTATGTCTTTGTCTCGCAAAGTGGTGCGAATGTCGCCCGCCAATGAATCCGTTTTTTGGCTCAGCGCAGCCTTCATGTCCACCTGCAACATGAAGTGCACGCCGCCTCGCAAGTCCAGCCCCAAATACATGGGCGCGGCATGCAAGGCTGACAGCCATGCGGGTGAGCGCGACAACAAGTTCAGCGCCACCACAAAGCCGCTCTCGCTGCCCTCAGGGACCAAGGCTTTTTGAATGGCATCCTTGGCCTTGAGTTGCTGCTCGGAGGTTTCAAAGCGCGCCTTGATCGAGGCGCGCTCCAAGGTGATGGCGACCAACGGCACGCCAGCGGCCTTGACGGCCTCCTCGACACGGGCCAAGGTGGCCGCGTCCACCTTGGCCGTGACTTTGGCAGAGGAAACTTGCACCGCCGGTGCTTCACCAAAGAAATTGGGCAAGGTGTAGATCACGCCCAAACACAAAGCAATCACAATGATCGCGAACTTCCACGCCGGGTAACGATTCATGATGGCTCAGGCTTCAAAGAAAAGAAAACAAAGCGCTGCAATTACTTGACAGAGCCTCTGGGCAAAACCTGCACCACGGCAGAGCGCTGCATTTGTACTTCCACGCCATTGGCAATCTCAATGCTCAAGTAGCCGTCGCCCAATTTGCTGACTTTGCCTAAAAAGCCACCGGCTGTGACGATTTCATCGCCCTTGGCCAACGCATCGATCATGGTTTTGTGTTCTTTTTGCTTTTTCATTTGTGGGCGGATCATCACAAAATACAAGACCACAAACATCAAGAGCAAGGGCAGCATGCTCATCATAGAAGACTGAATATCACTGCCAGCGGCTGCGGCTGCAGGCGCGGCTTGGGCAAAAGCGGATGAAATGAACATCATCGAACTCCACAAATAAAAAATATCAAATCCCAAATGCACAGCCACCGGCTGCCCACTCAGGCCAACAGGCGATTGTATGCGGCGCTATGATGACAGCCAAAGACCTTGCCCAAGTAGGGAGCCGCCAACATGCCCAGCCCTTCACATGAACCCGATTACTCGCCTGATCACCCCCATGATCACTCGCACGCGAGTTCCACCCTCAGCCCAATGGAGTTGCGGGTGCGCGCCCTTGAAACCTTGCTCACGCGCAAGGGCTACATTGACACGGCCGCGCTGGACCGCATCATTGAAACCTACGAAACTCAGGTCGGCCCACACAATGGGGCCAAAGTGGTGGCCAAGGCTTGGTCTGAACCCGAATTTAGAGCCTGGTTATTGAAGGACGCCACATCCGCTATCGCCTCTTTGGGCTTTACCGGACGCCAAGGTGAACACATGGTGGCCGTCGAAAACACCCCCTCGCAGCACAACATGGTGGTCTGCACTTTGTGCAGTTGCTACCCTTGGCCTATTTTGGGATTGCCCCCGGTTTGGTACAAAAGCGCTGCTTATCGCTCCCGCGCCGTGATCGAGCCGCGCAAAGTTCTGGCCGATTTCGGGCTTCGCCTGCCAGAGGCAACCGCCTTGCGCGTTTGGGACTCCACCGCCGAAGTGCGCTATTTGGTATTGCCCCTGCAGCCTGAGGGCACGCAAGGCTGGAGCGAAGATCAACTGGCAACTTTGGTCACCCGAGACGCCATGATTGGGACTGGCTTGGCACTGGCGCCCCCTAGCCCTGCGCAGGTCAGCGCATGAACGGCATTCACGACATGGGCGGCATGCAAGGCTTTGGCCGCGTGCAAATTGAGCCTGATGAAGCCCTGTTTCATACCCCGTGGGAAAGCCGCGCCATGGCCATCACCGTGGCCATGGGCGCCAGCGGCCAGTGGAACATTGATCTGAGCCGCTCGGCCCGCGAGTCTTTGCCCCCGCCAGTTTATTTGTCCAGTTCTTACTACGAGATTTGGATTCGCGGCTTGGAAAAACTCATGCTCGAGCGCGGCATGGTTAGCCACGCTGAGTTGCAAACAGGCTCGATGCAACAAGCCCCTATCGCCATTGCCCACGTGCTGCGCAAAGAAACCGTGGACGCCGCTTTGAAAACTGGCTCCCCCACCCACAGGCCGGCGGCCAGCACTGCCCAATTCAAAGTCGGTGACAGCGTGCGTGCGCGCAATTTGAATCCGCAAGGCCACACGCGTTTGCCGCGCTATGTACGGGGCCACCTTGGCACCGTGCAAGCCGTGCACGGTGCGCATGTCTTTGCTGACCAACATGCCTCCAAACCCATGCCACCCTTTGACGACACAGCGCAATGGCTTTACACCGTGGTGTTTGAGGGCACTGAGTTGTGGGGTCCTGGCAGCGACGCCTTGCTGCAAGTCAGCGTCGATGCTTGGGAATCTTATTTGGAGGCGGCTGCCCCATGATGCCCAGCCATTTGACCTTGGAGGACATCGCCCGCCTTTGCGGTGATGCGCTGCCCCTGCCCCCCATGGCTGGCGATACGGCCGTGTTTGCCCAACCATGGCAAGCCCTTGCCTTTGCCATGACGCTGCAACTGCATGAATGCGGTGTGTTCACTTGGCCCGAATGGGCCGGCGCATTGAGCCAAGAAATACGCCATGCGCAAGCGGCAGGCGACGTTGACAATGGCTTGAATTACTACACGCATTGGCTCAACGCCCTGGAGTCTTTGGTGCTGGCCAAGCAATTGGGCACTGCCGATCAAATCCACGAGCTCGAACACGCTTGGGAAGATGCAGCTGCGCGCACCCCGCATGGCTTGCCGATTGTGCTTGCCAACTAAGTTCTGGCTGAAGAAGCTCGGGGCTTGTAGCCTGCGCCAGGGATAGCCTTTGCGCCCTTTACACCCTTAACGCCTTCAAGGCTCGGGCGAGTCGGTGTCCTTCAGGCCCATGTCCAGTTGCTTCCTGGCACTTTGCGCCAGCGCTTGGTATTTGCGCTTGAACACGTCCAGACTTTCCTCTTCCAGCTCTTCCAAGTCCAGCAAGGCGTTGTGTGCGCCTTGTGTGGCGCGAATCAATTCGTCCAACTTCAGTTGAATCGCCTCGGTGTCTCGGTTTTGCGTGTTCTGAATCAAAAAAACCATCAAAAAAGTGATGATGGTGGTGCCCGTGTTGATCACCAACTGCCAGGTGTCACTGAAATCAAACAAAGGCCCCGTCAAAATCCACACCAAGATCACGCCAACGGCCAGTGAAAACGTGCGTGGTCGACCACAAATGTGGGCTGTTGCTTTGGCAAAGCGGGCATAGCCATTGCTTGAATGCATCGTCCAACTCCTTTTGATAAAACCCCATCTCTGCCTGCGGCCTGGCAAACCCATCCAAGCGCGGCACCCCGCTATGATGCGCCGATATGCTTAGAAAGTGAGCCTTGCGTTTTCCTTTTTTACCTGTCGCCGCTTTATTAGGCAGTTTGATCACCTTGTGCGTGGGCACCTCCTTGGCCAAAGGCTTGTTTCCTTTGGTCGGCGCGCAAGGCACCAGCACCTACCGCATCGTTTTCTCCATGCTGATCCTGATGGCGTTTTGGCGCCCTTGGCGCAGAGCTTGGCAGTGGTCGGACGCGCCGCTCCTTTTGCTCTTTGGCGCGACCTTGGGCTTGATGAATTTGCTGTTCTACAGCGCCATTGAAACCATCCCATTTGGCTTGGCCGTGGCCATTGAATTCACCGGACCATTGGCCGTGGCGCTGTGGTCATCCAAGAAACCGCTTGACTTCGTATGGATCGTCTTGGCCGTGCTCGGCTTGGCTTTGATCTTGCCTTTGACTGGCAGCGCGCAAGACCTGCACCCTCAAGGCGTTGCCTTCGCATTGGGCGCTGGTTTTTGTTGGGCTTTGTACATTGTTTTTGGTCAGCGCGTGGCCTTTCAATATGGCGCTCTGGCCACACCCATGGGCATGCTGGTGGCAGCCATTGTGGTCACGCCTGCAGGCCTTTGGGTTGCTGGCAGCAGCTTGTTCAATGCACAGTGGATGTTGGCCGGCTTGGGCGTGGCCTTGGTCTCCAGCGCCGTGCCTTACTCCTTGGAGATGTACGCGCTCAAACACCTGCCCAAACAAAGCTTCAGCATTTTGCTCAGCCTAGAGCCAGCAGTGGGCGCACTGGCCGGTTGGTTGGTTTTGTCAGAGCAGTTGAGCACGCAACAACTTTGCGCGATGGGCTTGATCATGGCCGCCTGCATCGGCAGTGCAGCCACCTCTGGCAAGGACTCGGCCAGTCACTGATTTTGCCGTGGCCGTTAGGATGACAAGACAAGCCCTTTACCAGGCTTATCAAATGTCAATATTGCCCGCCCGCAAGGCATTGCTCTCAATGAAGTTGCGCCGCGGCTCGACCTCGTCGCCCATCAGCATGGTGAAGACGCGGTCGGCCTCGATGGCGTCGTCAATTTGCACGCGCAGCAAGCGGCGCACGGTGGGGTCCATGGTGGTTTCCCACAACTGCGCGGGATTCATCTCGCCCAAGCCTTTGTAGCGCTGGCGGCTGGTGGTGCGCTCGGCCTCGCCAATGAGCCACTGCATGGCCAGTCGGAAGTCGCCGGCTTTTTCTTCTTTTTGTTTGTCGCCTTCACCGCGCATGACTTTGGCGCCTTCGCCCAGCAAGCCGCGAAAGGTGTTGGCCGCTTCGGCCAGCGCAGCGTAGTCGGCGCCGTGCACAAAGTCCTGCGTGATCACGCTGCTTTTGATGTTGCCGTGATGGCGGCGGCTGATCCGCAGCAAGGGCTTGTCAGTGCGCGCATCAAATTCGGCATTGACTTCAGCGGGCACGCCAGTGGTGTTGAGTTCGCGCAGTTTGGCCTGCAAGGCCGGGGCACATTGGGCCGCAGATTCCAGGCTGTCCAAATTAACCGCCACGCCATCGGCCAGCGCGCGCAAGGCCTCAGCATCCATGAAGTTGGACAAGCGGTGAATCACCGCTTCGGCCACTTGGTGCTTGCGCGCCAAGGACTCCAGCGTGTCGCCACTGAGCACTTGCGGCGAAGGCCCGCCCGTCGAAATGCTCGCGTCTTTCAAAGCAATGCGCAGTAAAAAACCATCGAGCGCGGGCGCGTCTTTCAAGTACAACTCTTCCTTGCCAGCTTTGACTTTGTACAAAGGCGGCTGGGCAATGTAGATGTGGCCGCGCTCGACCAAATCGGGCATTTGGCGATAGAAAAATGTCAGCAGCAAAGTGCGAATGTGCGCGCCGTCCACGTCGGCGTCGGTCATGATGATGATGCGGTGGTAGCGCAGTTTGTCGACGTTGAAATCGTCGGTGCCGCTTTTGCCCGACTCGGCCGTGACTTTGCCAATGCCCGTGCCCAAAGCGGTGATCAAGGTGACGATCTCGTTGCTGGTCAAGAGCTTTTCATAGCGCGCTTTTTCGACGTTCAAAATTTTGCCGCGCAGGGGCAAAATGGCTTGGAATTTACGGTCACGCCCTTGCTTGGCCGAGCCGCCGGCGGAGTCACCCTCGACGATGTAAATCTCGCACAGCGCGGGGTCTTTTTCTTGACAGTCGGCCAGCTTGCCAGGCAAGCCCATGCCGTCGAGCACGCCTTTGCGGCGCGTCATCTCACGGGCTTTGCGGGCGGCTTCGCGCGCGCGCGCAGCCTCGACAATCTTGCCGCAAATGATCTTGGCGTCGTTGGGGCGCTCTTCTAAATAATCGCCTAATGCTTTGGCCACAATGTCTTCAAGCGGCGCGCGCACTTCGCTGGAGACCAACTTGTCTTTGGTCTGGCTGGAAAACTTAGGCTCAGGCACTTTAACGCTCAAAACACAACACAAGCCCTCACGCATGTCGTCGCCACTGACTTCCACTTTTTGTTTCTTGGCAATCTCGTTTTTCTCGATGTACTTGCCGATCACACGCGTCATGGCTGCGCGCAAACCGGTCAAGTGCGTGCCGCCATCGCGCTGCGGTATGTTGTTGGTAAAGCACAGCACGTTTTCGTTGTAGCCATCGTTCCACTGCATGGCAACTTCCACACCGATGCTGGTGCCTGGAATGCCGCCATAAGAGTCCGCAGGGCGCTCGCCCGTGGCGTGAAAAGCAGTGGGATGCAAAACTTTTTTGTTGGCGTTGATGAAGTTGACAAAACCCTTGACGCCGCCCGCACCGGAGAAGTCGTCTTCTTTGCCCGTGCGTTCGTCAAGCAAGCGAATGCGCACACCGTTGTTCAAAAAACTCAGCTCGCGCAAACGCTTGGCCAAGATTTCATAATGAAAGTCGTTGTTTTGCGTGAAGATGTCGGTGTCGGGCAAGAAGTGAACTTCGGTGCCGCGTTTTTCCGTGCTGCCCATGACGCGCATGGGCGAGACTTCCACGCCATTGACCACCTCGATCAATCGGTTTTGCACAAAGCCGCGGGCAAATTCAATTTGATGCACTTTGCCCTCGCGGCGCACCGTCAAGCGCAGCATCTTGCTCAATGCGTTGACGCAGCTGACACCCACCCCATGCAAACCGCCTGAGACTTTGTAGCTGTTTTGGTTGAACTTGCCGCCCGCGTGCAATTCAGTCAACGCAATTTCAGAGGCTGAGCGCTTGGGCTCGTGCTTGTCGTCCATCTTCACGCCAGTGGGAATGCCGCGGCCGTTGTCGGTCACGCTGATCGAGTTGTCGGAGTGGATGGTGACCACGATGTCGTCGCAGTGGCCGGCCAAGGCTTCGTCAATCGAGTTGTCCACCACCTCAAAGACCAAGTGGTGCAAGCCCGTGCCGTCGGAGGTGTCGCCGATGTACATGCCCGGGCGTTTGCGCACCGCTTCGAGACCTTCCAAAATTTGAATGGCGCCTTCGCCATAGCCTTCTGAGGCGCCCGCTTGGTGGGCGTCAATCACAGGTTGCAGGGTGGTGAATTCTTCTTCGGCTGGCTTGTTTTCTTCGGTCATTTGTCGTTTTCTCAATCTCTCGAATGGCCGAAACCCGCAAAGCAGTGCGGGTTTCGGGGGCACATTGGCAGGCTTTGCGCCCGTCAAATGCGCATGGGCATCACCACGTATTTGAATTGGTCGTTGTTGGGAATGGTGATCAGGGCCGAGCTGTTGGCGTCAGCCAAATCGATGCGCACCATGTCTTGTTCCATGTTGGTCAAGACATCGATGATGTAGGTCACGTTAAAACCGATCTCAATGCTGTCGCCGGCGTAATCAATGTCCAACTCGTCCACGGCTTCTTCTTGCTCGGAGTTGGTGGAGGCTACGCGCAAAGTGCCAGGGTCCAAATTCAGGCGCACGCCTTTGAATTTGTCGCTGGTCAAAATGGCGGTGCGCTGCAGGCATGACAACAAGGCTTGCCGGCCCAAGGTCAGGTTGTTGCGGTGACCGCGCGGGATCACGCGGTTGTAATCGGGAAACTTGCCCTCGACCAGCTTGGTCACAAACTCCATGCCACCAAAACTGAACTTGGCTTGGTTGTTGGCAAACTGCATGTCGATGGCGCCCTCAGCGTCGCTGAGCAAACGCTGCAATTCGAGCACGGTTTTGCGCGGCAAGATCACTTCTTGTTTGTTGGGCACATCGGTCTCGAGCGTGGCCGAGGCAAAGGCCAGCCGGTGGCCGTCGGTCGAGACCAAAGACAACTGCTTGCCTTGGGCCACAAACAAAATGCCATTCAAGTAATACCGAATGTCGTGCACCGCCATGGCAAAAGAGATTTGCCCCAGCAACTGCTTGAGTGTTTTTTGCGGCACGCTGAAGACAGGCCCGAAACTGGCCGCCTCTTGCACCAATGGGAAATCTTCGGCAGGCAAAGTTTGCAAAGTGAACTTGGACTTGCCGCCCTTTAAGATCATTTTGCTTTGGCTCGACTCCAAACTCACGGTTTGGTCTGAGGGCATGGTGCGCAAAATATCAATCAGTTTGCGCGCGCCCACGGTGGCCGTGAAGTCGCCCGCGTCGCCGTCCATTTCTGCCGTGGTACGGATTTGAATTTCCAAATCGCTGGTGGTCAACTGCAAGGCCTTGCCAGTTTTCCGAATCAGCACGTTGGCCAAAACTGGCAAGGTGTGGCGCCGCTCCACAATGCCGGATACGGATTGCAAAACGGACAGCAATTTTTCTTGAGTGGCCTTCAGTACGATCATGTCTTCCTCTGTTATCGGGGGCACCCCCCATTTTCGCTGTTTTTTGGGCTGATTGGCGGCCTCAAAGCGCTTAAATTCATCAATAAATCAGGCGCTTGCGCTCTTTTAGCCAGCGCCGGCTGGCATCACCCCTTCAAGGTCTGCTCCAACACATGCAATTGCTGGTTCAGTTCGGTCAATTGCTGGCGTTCGGCGCTGATTTTGCGCACTGCATGCAACACAGTGGTGTGGTCGCGCCCGCCAAACAATTCACCAATTTCAGGCAGACTTTTTTGCGTCAATTCTTTGGCCAAATACATGGCGATCTGGCGCGGGCGGGCAATGCTGGCGGGGCGTTTTTTGGAATACATGTCGGCCACTTTGATTTTGTAGTAGTCAGCCACTGTTTTTTGAATGTTCTCGACGCTGATTTGCCGGTTTTGAATCGACAACAAGTCACGCAAAGCCTCGCGCGCCAGTTGGATCGAGATTTCTTTTTGGTTAAAGCGCGAGTAGGCCAAGATTTTTCGCAAAGCCCCTTCCAACTCCCGCACGTTCGAGCGCACATTCTTGGCCACAAAAAAGGCCACCTCTTCGGGCATGACGCTGCCCTCGCTGATGGCTTTGTTGATCAAAATGGCCACCCGCATCTCCAACTCGGGTGGCTCAATGGCCACCGTCAAGCCTGAATCAAAGCGCGAGACCAAGCGCTCGTGGATGTCGGCCAGGCCTTTGGGGTAGGTGTCGCTGGTCATCACAATGTGCGACTTTTTGGCCAGCAAGGCCTCAAAGGCATTGAAGAACTCTTCTTGCGTGCGGTCCTTGTTGGCAAAGAATTGCACATCGTCAATCAAGAGCAAATCCAGCGAGTGGTAGCGGTGCTTGAACTCATCAAAGGTCTTGCGCTGGTAGGCTTTAACCACATCCGAGACAAATTGTTCGGCATGGATGTAGAGAACTTTGGCATCCGGGCGATCGGCCAGCAACTTATTGCCCACCGCATGGACCAAGTGCGTTTTGCCCAAACCGACACCGCCGTAGATGAACAAGGGGTTGTACAAATGCCCCGGCATGGTGGCCACATGCATGGCCGCAGCGCGCGCCATGCGGTTGGCCGAGCCTTCGACCAAGGTGTCAAATGTCAGGGCCGTGTTCAGGCGGTGACGCTGGCCTGCGGCTTGCGCATCCTCCACCACGTCGATCAGCTCGGGCGCAGCATCCAAGGCTGATCTGGCCATTGAGAATGCAGTTTTACCTTGCGTCTCTCTGGTAGTAAGCGCTAACTCTATTTGAACTTTTTGGCCGTGCAAGCGGGACAAAACATCGGTCAAGCGGGCGCTGTATTGGGCTCGGATCCAGTCCAGCTTGAAGCGGTTGGCCACAAACAAAGTGATCTTGGACAGGTCCGCCGAAGCCTGCGCTGTCAAGGGTTTGATCCAAGTATTGAACTGCTGCTCGGGCAGATCTTGGGCCAGCTCATCAAGGCAGACTTGCCACAAGGCTTGGCCGGCATCGTCCGCCCCGCGGGTTCGTTGTCCCTCTGTCATAGTTTTGTTTTTTGAATGTGGACAGTTAGAAGTAATTCAGCTTAGATTTAGACTTTATCAAGAGTTTATCCACAAGCTGGCGCATCAATATGGTCCACATCATAAACCAGAATTTACGGGGCTGCACATTGATTTGGATGCAAGGAAAAGGAGGCCCCAGTTCAGGGGCGTTGGCAAGGGCTATGGGGAATAATTGCCAGCGCCGTGAAAGTTTGCGATAATCACGGGTTTCCCCCAAAATTATTTGAGCCGCATGGCGGCGCCAGGACTGATCCCATGAAACGCACATACCAACCCTCCAAGACCCGCCGCGCTCGCACCCACGGTTTTTTGGTCCGCATGAAAACCCGCGGCGGCCGCGCCGTGATCAACGCTCGCCGCGCCAAAGGCCGTAAACGCCTGGCAGCCTGAGCGGGCGGGCCCCAAGCTGCCCTTGGCACAACTTCATCGTGTCTCGTGCGGCCATTTGTTCAGGCAAACAATCCGGACGTGGTGTGCAGCGTTTGAAAACTCGAGCGCAATTTCAGGCAGCCCTTTCTGGCGGCACGGTGTCTCGCACGCCTCACTTTGCCTTGCACCGTGTCAGCCTGCCCCAGCTTAGCAGCGAGCACCCCCCCTTGTTTCACACCCAAGATGTATGGCTAGGCGCCATGCTGCCCAAACGCTGGGCGCGCCGCGCTGTGACCCGCAACGCCATCAAACGTCAAATTTATGTGGTCAGCGCTTTGTTTGAGCAGCGCTTGCCCTGCGCTGCCCACGTGGTTCGCTTGCGCTCGGGCTTTGACCGCACACAATTTATCAGCGCCACCTCCCAGCTTTTAAAGCAAGCGGTCCGCGCTGAGTTGGAGCACTTGTTTGAGCGCGCCTGCAGCGCCAATCGCGCCCAAAGTGCGCCGGCCCTGCCATGATCCAACAACTCCTGACCGGCCTGGTCAAGGGCTACCGACTGCTGCTCAGCCCTTGGCTGGGCACCTCTTGCCGCTTTGAGCCCACCTGCTCTGCTTATGCTTTGCAAGCCTTGCATCAGCACGGCGCAGGCGCGGGCAGTTACATGACGCTCAAGCGCATTGGCCGCTGCCACCCGTGGTGCGATGGGGGCTTAGACCCTGTGCCCGAAAAGGCACCGCGCTTGTTTTCCCTTTTGATTCCAACCCCCTCTTCGAAGAAGTCCTCATGAACGATATTCGCCGCACCATTTTGTGGGTTGTATTTGGCTTTTCCATGGTCTTGCTATGGGACCAATGGCAGATCCACAATGGCAACAAAGCCACCTTCTTCCCTAAGCCCACCGTAGCAGCGCCAGCCTCGACCGGCGCCGTCTCGGATCCTGCACTGCCCAACCCCAATGCTGCAGCCACGCCGCCTGTTACGGCCAGCAGCGCGGGCGCATCTTCGCCAACGTCGGCTGCCGCGCAAGTGCCCGGCGTTGTGGCGCCAGCGGCGGCCCCCGCGGCCTTGATATCGCGCGAGCGCATCGAAGTCAGCACCGATGTGCTCAAACTCAGCTTTGACACCGAGGGGGGCTCGTTGGTGCACACCGAGTTCTTGAAGTTTGGTGACTTGAGCGACAGCAAAAAATCTTTCGTCTTGCTCGATGAAAGCCGTACACGCGTTTATGTGGCGCAAACAGGTTTGATAGGCGGGCCCTTTGCCAGCCACAAGACCCCTTTGAAATTCAGCGGCGAGCGCGCCATGAAAGAGGGTCAAAACGAATTGGTGTTGCGCTTTGAATCGGACGATGTGGGGGGCTTGAAACTGATCAAGACCTACACCTTGACGCGCGGCAGCTATGCCTTGAGCGTCAAACACGAAGTTCAAAACACGGGCAGTGCGCCAGCCTCACCCCAGTTGTATGTGCAGTTGGTGCGCGATGGCAACAAGCCTGATGGCGAGTCCTCGTTTTACTCCACCTTCACTGGCCCTGCTGTTTACACCGACGCCAAAAAATTCCAGAAGATTGAATTCACCGACATCGAGAAAAACAAAGCTGAATTTGAAAAGACGACGCAGCAGGGCTACGTTGCCATGGTGCAGCATTATTTTGCTGCGGCCTGGCTGCTGCCGCCAGATACGGCGCGTGAAAACTTTGCACGCAAAGTCGACAACAACCTGTACGCCGTGGGCATGATCACGCCTCTTGCTGAGATCGCGCCCGGTCAAAGCAAGTCCGTGAGCGCAACTTTTTTTGCAGGCCCGCAAGAAGAGAATATGCTCGAGTCTTTGGCCCCCGGTTTGGAGTTGGTCAAAGACTACGGCTGGCTGACTTTGCTGGCCAAACCGCTTTACTGGTTGCTTGATAAATTATTCGGCTTCATCCAAAACTGGGGCTGGTCCATTGTGGCGCTGGTGGTCTTGTTGAAGCTGGCTTTTTATTGGCTCAACGCCAAAGCCTACTCCAGCATGGCCAAAATGAAGGCCATCAACCCGCGCATCATGGAGATGCGCGAGCGCTTGAAAGACAACCCGCAGCAAATGCAGCAAGAAATGATGCGCATCTACCGCGAAGAAAAAGTCAACCCCATGGGCGGGTGCTTTCCGATCATGGTTCAGATCCCTGTGTTCATCGCTTTGTACTGGGTCTTGCTCTCATCGGTTGAAATGCGCAACGCGCCGTGGGTCGGATGGATTCACGATCTTTCCGCGCCAGATCCTTACTTCATTTTGCCGGTGGTCATGACCCTCTCGACCATGCTGCAAACCGCACTCAACCCAGCGCCGCCAGACCCTATGCAAGCCAAAATGATGTGGATCATGCCGCTGGTCTTCAGCGTGATGTTTTTCTTCTTTCCCTCTGGCTTGGTGCTGTACTGGATCACCAACAACATTTTGTCCATTGCGCAGCAGTGGGTCATCAACACCCGCATGGGCGTGCCCCCGCAGTTCAATTTGCCCAAGTTCAATTGAGATCATGGCCTTCACCTGCTTCCCATGCTGCCCCACACTTCAGAGCCGATTGTTGCCATTGCCACCGCCCCCGGTCGCGGCGCTGTGGGCATCGTGCGCGTCTCGGGGCAACACTTAAAGGCCTTTGCCCAGCAGCTTTGCGGCAGGCCTTTGCAAGCACGCCAAGCCCACTACTTGCCATTCCATGACGATGGGGGTCAACCCATCGATCAAGGTTTGGCAATTTTTTTTCCTGCGCCCCATTCCTTCACCGGCGAAGACGTGCTTGAGCTGCAAGCGCACGGCGGCCCGGTCGTGTTGCAGCTCTTGTTGGCCCGCTGCATGGAGGTAGCAAGTTCACTGCAAACACCAACAAGTCAAGCCTATTTACCGGGCCTGCGCTTGGCACAGGCGGGCGAGTTCACGCAACGCGCTTTTTTGAACGACAAGATTGATTTGACCCAAGCCGAGGCCATTGCCGATTTGATCGATGCCTCCACGGGCGCTGCAGCGCGCAGTGCCAGTCGCTCTTTGGCGGGTGATTTTTCCAAAGACATTGCGCGCTTACTTGCAGGGTTGGTGCACCTGCGCATGTTGGTCGAAGCCACCTTGGATTTTCCTGAAGAAGAAATTGATTTTTTGCAAAAAGCCGATGCGCAAGGTCAGCTCACTCGCTTGCAAGCGCAATTGCGCCAAGTGCTTGAGCGCACGCAACAAGGCGCTTTGCTGCGCGAGGGCATCAAGGTCGTGATCGCGGGGCAACCCAATGCCGGCAAGAGCTCTTTGCTCAACGCGCTGGCAGGGGCCGAGTTGGCCATCGTCACGCCCATTGCAGGCACCACGCGCGATGTGGTGCAGCAAACCATTCAGATTGAAGGCGTGCCCGTGCATGTGATCGACACTGCCGGCCTGCGCGAAGGGGCAGACATCAACGAGGTTGAGCAAATCGGCATTGAAAGGGCATGGGGGCAAATTGAAAATGCCGATGCAGTTTTGTTCTTGCACGACCTCACGCGCATGCACGAGCCGGCCTATGCAGCAGCCGACGCACAGATTGCCATCCGTTTGAAAAGCCGCCTGCCTAGCCAAATTCCTTTGCTTGATTTGTGGAACAAGTGCGACCTGCAAACGAGAAGCACACTGGGCGAGACATTGGACACGCATGCGATGCAGTCAAGCCCGCAGGCTCCAAACAACGATCTCCACCTCTCGGCCAAAACCGGTGCAGGCGTGGCGCAATTGCGCCAGCGCTTGCTGCAAGCGGCTGGCTGGTTGCCGGCCAACGAAGGCTTGTATTTGGCCCGGGCACGGCACGTGCAAGCGCTTGAGCGTGTGGCCTTGCACTTGGGCCAAGCCGAGTTGAATTTAGCAGCGCAAGCGCAATCTCTAGACCTCTTGGCCGAAGAGTTGCGCTTGGCTCAAAACGCCTTGAATGAAATCACGGGCGCCTTCAATGCCGACGATTTGTTGGGCCATATTTTTTCCAGTTTTTGCATCGGCAAATAAACACCATGGCCAAACCTGCCGCCCTTGATCGCCCCGCCCACAAGAGTGCACGCTCATTGAGCGGGCTTGTGCCTTTTCTCAAACCTTACCGTTTGCAAATGGGTTTGGCGTTGGTGTTTTTGGTGCTGGCCGCAGCCTCGACCTTGGTCTTTCCATTGGCTTTGCGTCAGTTGATTGACAACGGACTGCAGCACCCCGACAAGGGCGCGCAAGCCATGGCTTTGCAAGGCAATTTTGTGATGCTGTTTGGTGTGGCCGTGGCGCTGGGTTTGTTTTCTGCTGCGCGTTTTTACACCGTCAGTTGGCTGGGCGAGCGCGTGACCACCGACTTGCGAAACGCTGTTTACAGCCACGTGCTGCGCCAAAGTCCCGCCTTCTTTGAAACCACACCCACAGGCGAAGTCATCAGCCGCTTGGTGGCTGACACCACCTTGGTTCAAACCGTGGTGGGCTCATCGTTGTCGATGGGCCTGCGCAACGCTGTGATGGGCCTGGGCGCTTTGCTGATGTTGGTCTGGGCCCACCCCACCGTGATGCTGCAATTGGTTTTGACGGTGCTCTTGGTAGTCTGGCCTGCCACAGTGTATGGGCGGCGCGTGCGCCGCTTGTCGCGCGCCAGCCAAGACCGCGTGGCCGATGCCAGCAGCATTGCGACCGAAGTTTTAAGCGCCATGCCTGTGGTGCAAAGTTATACCGCCGAAGACCGCGAAGCGGCCCGCTTTGCCAGCGCCACCGAGCAAGGCTTTCAAACCGCGGTGCGCCGCACCCGTGCACGCTCGGTGCTGGTGGCCTTCATCATCATTGCCAATGCCGCATTTTTGCTCTGGGGCTTGTACCAAGGCACGCAAGCCGTGCTGGCCGGCCAACTCAGCGCAGGACAGCTGGGGCAAGCGGTTTTGTACGTGATTATTTTTGCTGGCGCAGTAGCGGTCTTGGGTGAAACCTATGGCGACTTGCTGCGCGCCGCAGGTGCCACCGAACGCTTGATGGAATTGCTGGGCAGCACTTCCCCCATTCAATCGCCAACGCACCCCATTGCAGCGCCAGTGCCAGTGGCTGGCAGCACACTGATTTTTGAAGGGCTGCATTTTTCTTATCCCTCGCGGCCCGGGCAACTGGCACTGCAAGATTTTTCTGTCCAGATTCAAGCGGGCCAAACCGTGGCCATCGTGGGCCCCAGTGGCGCTGGCAAAACAACTTTGTTTGGCTTGCTGCTGCGCTACTACGACCCACAGTCGGGCCGCATTGCGCTGGATGGCGTGCCGATTCAAAACTTGGACTTGCATGCGCTGCGCCAGCGCATTGGCATCGTGCCGCAAGAGCCTGTTTTGTTCTCCAGCAGTGCCATGGAAAATATTCGCTACGGCCGGCCTGAGGCCTCCAACGCCGAGGTGCGCGCCGCTGCTGTAGCCGCCTTTGCAGATGAATTCATCACCACCTTGCCCGAAGGCTACGACACCTTTTTGGGCGAACGCGGCGTGCGCTTGTCGGGCGGCCAGCGCCAGCGCATTGCCATTGCCAGGGCCATGCTGAAAAACCCACCTCTGCTGTTGCTGGACGAGGCCACCAGCGCCTTGGACGCTCACAGCGAGCGCATGGTGCAAGCCGCTTTAGAGTCCGCCATGCGCGGCAGAACCACGTTGGTGATTGCCCACCGCTTGGCCACCGTGCAACAAGCCGATCTGATTTTGGTGCTGGACCATGGCCGCTTGGTCGAGCAGGGCAGCCACGCGCACTTGGTGGCTTTGGGCGGTGTCTACGCTGGTTTGGCGGCGCTGCAATTCAACGCTTGATTTGCAGCTTCAGCGCGCGCATTGGGCCCACAACGCAGGCACCCTCAGTGCCCCTCAAAGTCCACCAAGGTGAACAAGGCCAAGCCCGCTTGGCGCAGCTTGTCTGAGCCGCCCAACTCCGGCAAATCGACAATGGCCGCGCCCTCAATCACAGTGGCGCCCAGTTTTTCAAGCAATTTCATACCGGCCATCATGGTGCCGCCTGTGGCAATCAAGTCGTCTATCAAGAGCACGCGCTGGCCAGGCTGCACTGCATCGGTGTGCAACTCGACGGTGGCGCTGCCATATTCAAGTTCATAGGTTTCTTCCACCACCGTGAAGGGCAGCTTGCCTTTTTTGCGAATGGGAACGAAGCCCACATTCAACTCATAAGCCACCACCGCACCCAAAATAAAGCCACGCGCATCCAAGCCAGCCACCACATCAGGCTTCAAAGAAGGCTCCATGTAGCGGTGCACAAAAGCGTCAATCAAGACCCGAAACACGCGCGGGTTTTGCAACAACGGCGTGATATCGCGAAACTGCACACCAGGCACAGGCCAATCGGGCACTGTGCGAATATGGCTTCTTAAATAGTCATTCATGCGTGACATCCTACCCATTTTCAACTTGCCCGATAAAATACCCGCATGTCATTGAACTCAGAACAAGTCTTGCAACTGGCCCGCGACACCTTGGACATCGAGGCGGCCGCCTTGCTTGGCATGAAGTCACGCATCGATGATCGCTTTGTAGAGGCCGTGCGCATGGTGCTGGCCGTCAAAGGCCGGGTGGTCGTGACGGGCATGGGCAAGAGCGGGCACATCGGCCGCAAGATCGCCGCCACGCTGGCCTCCACAGGCACGCCGGCCATGTTTGTGCACCCCGGTGAGGCCAGCCACGGTGACTTGGGCATGATCAAGCCCGTCGACCTGGTGCTGGCCATCTCCAACAGCGGCGAGAGCGACGAGTTGGTTGCCATCTTGCCTGTCCTCAAGCGCCAAGGCGTGCCCTTGATCGCCATGACAGGGGGCATGGACTCCGCCTTGGCCAAGCACGCCAATGTGGTGCTCGATTGCAGCGTTGAAAAAGAAGCCTGCCCCTTGAACTTGGCACCCACGGCCAGCACCACTGCTCAACTGGCATTGGGCGACGCGCTGGCCGTTGCGCTCTTAGATGCCCGCGGTTTTCAAGCGGAAGATTTCGCCCGCTCTCACCCCGGCGGTTCCTTGGGTCGGCGCTTGTTGACCCATGTCAGCGATGTGATGCGCCAAGGCGATGCAGTGCCCAGCGTGTTGCTAGAGGCCAGTTTCGCAGACCTGATGCGCGAGATGGGCCGCAAAGGATTGGGCGCCTCGGCCATTGTCGATGCGCAGCACAAAGTCTTGGGCATCTTCACCGACGGTGACCTGCGCCGCTTGATTGAAAAAGGCATTGACATGCGCGCCTTGACCGCGGGCCAAGCCATGCACCCCAACCCGCGCACGGTATTGCCAGGCGCATTGGCCGTCGAGGCGGCCGAAATGATGGAGCAACACCGCATCACCAGTGTTTTGGTGGTTGACGCACACGGCGCTTTGTGCGGCGCGCTGAACAGCAACGACTTGATGCGTGCCAAAGTGATTTGACATGCAAAGCATTCAGCCCGTTTTGAACTACCCCCCCGAGTTGCTGCTGCAAGCGCAAGGCATTCGCGTGGCTTTCTTTGATGTGGACGGCGTTTTAACCGATGGCAGTTTGTATTTTTCTGAAACCGGTGAAAGCCTCAAGCGATTTAACACGCTAGACGGGCATGGCCTGAAATTGTTGATGCAAGCGGGCATCACGCCGGTCGTCATCACGGGCCGCGACAGTGCCCCTTTGCGGGTTCGCCTCAAAGCGCTCGGTGTGGAACACGCACGCTTTGGCACCGAGGACAAACTGCCTGCGGCGCAAGATTTCTTGAGCGCGTTAGGCCTAGATTGGACGCAGGCCGCGGCCATGGGTGATGACTGGCCCGACTTGCCCGTCATGCAACGCGCGGCGTTTGCTTGCGCGCCTGCCAATGCGCATGCGCAGGCCTTGGCCATTGCCCACCACGTCACGGCCCAAAGGGGCGGGGAAGGTGCGGCCAGAGCTTTTTGCGATGTGCTGCTGGTGGCCACTGGCCACTACGCCCAACTATTGAAGAATGCTGCGCCATGATAGGGACCCTGCGTTACGCATTGGACCGCTTGACGCTTTACTTGCCAGCGGTGCTCATGGCCATGTTTGCTTTGGGCAGTTGGTGGTTGGTGCGCAGTTTGCCCTCTTTTGTTGTGGCCCCCACTGAAAAAATTCTACGGCACGAGCCAGA
Source organism: uncultured Burkholderiales bacterium (assembly GCA_903870145.1). Taxonomy (GTDB): domain Bacteria; phylum Pseudomonadota; class Gammaproteobacteria; order Burkholderiales; family Burkholderiaceae_C; genus Limnohabitans_A. Next base: position 47,870 of record CAIQBO010000032.1, read on the forward strand.
TTACTTTCTGCACAATTTTTCAATCCAATCATTTGATGCTGAAGGACGCTTAACGCGCGAATTGCAGGGTGATCAAGCACGCCACTTTCCAGACACCGACATGCTCGACATCAACGCGGTGCAATTGCAATCACAAAATCCGCAAGGCCAGCGCATGCATGCCAGCGCAGCGCGCGCGTTGGCCAAAAGCGATGGCACTGAAGTCAGCTTGATAGGCACTGCGCTGGTCCAGCGTGACGCGCTTCGCGGCGGTGTTCGCACTGAGTTGCGAAGTGAGCATCTCACAGCCTTCGTCAAAGAGGATCGCGTTGTCAGCCACAGCCCGGTTGAATTCAAACGTGGCTCCGATGTTTTCACAGCCAACGCCTTGGAGATGAACAGCCGCACGGGGCAGTACCAACTCCTTGGCAAAGTGCGCGGCGTGGTGCAAGCCCAAACCCCCTAGCACCGCAACACGCATGCAAGATTTGAGTCCCTTGGTTTTTATCAGCGGCGCCTCCAGCGGCATCGGCCAAGCTTTGGCAATGCGCTATCACCAAGCGGGATGGCGTTTGGCCTTGGTGTCTCGGCGCGTGCCTGAAATGCAAGCTTGGCTTGCGCAGCAAGGCATCCCCGCATCGCAAGCCCAGTGTTTTGGCGCCGATGTCTCGCAAGCCGACAGCGTGATTCAAGCTGCGCACTTGTGCATGCAGCAGCTGGGCCTGCCCCAAGTGGTGATCGCCAACGCCGGCATCAGTCAGGGCATGGACAGCGCGGTGCGAGAGGACTTGGCGGTGCTCCATCAAGTCATGGCCACCAACGTGATGGGCATGGCCGCAACTTTTCACCCCTTCATTCAAGCCATGCGTGAGCGGGCCAAGGCACAGCCTGGACAAGTTGGCGGCACCTTGGTGGGTATTGCCAGTGTGGCAGGCATAAGGGGCTTGCCCGGTCATGCGGCCTATTGCGCCAGCAAGGCCGCCGCCATCAGTTATTGCGAGAGTTTGCGCGGCGAACTCGGCCCAGCAGGCGTGAAGGTGGTGACTCTGGCGCCGGGCTACATCCAAACGCCATTGACCGCAAAAAATCGTTTCCCTATGCCGTTTTTGATGTCAGCCCCGGCATTTGCTGAGGAGGCTTTTCGGGCCATTGAACGGGCCGAGAGTTTTCGTGTGATTCCAGCTCCCATGGCCTGGGTCGCGCGCGTTTTGCGCGTTTTGCCCAACGCGCTTTTTGACCGCGCTTTTAAAAACCAAGTGCGAAAGCAGCGTGGGCCTGATTGAAGCCCTTCACCCGCCAGTTTCTACCCGCCAACAAAAAAGCCCTGCTTGCAGGGCTTTTTTTGCTTCAGTGGCTCACTGCAAAGTGAGCCCTTGAAAGTCATGCGCGATCAATAACCGCCGCCGCCGTAACCGCCGCCTTCGCGACGACCGCCACCGCCGCCGCCGCCGCTACCACCGCGTGGGCCAGAGCCGTAGGGACTGCGAAAGCCGCTTTCGCCGCCGCCGCCTTCACGACGACCGCCGCCGCCGCCACCACCACCGTAGCCGCCGCCACCGCCGCCGCCATAACCGCCGCCGCCGCCTTCACGACGACCGCCGCCGCCACCACCACCACCAAAGCCACCACCACCTGTGCGGGGGGGACGGTCTTCCATGGGACGCGCTTCATTGACAACAACACTGCGACCGCCCAAAGGCTGGCCGTTCATGCCGCTGATGGCCGCTTGGGCTTCTTCATCAGAACCCATTTCTACAAAGCCAAAGCCTTTGGAGCGACCTGTATCGCGTTCCATCATGACTTTAGCGCTGGTCACGGAACCGAATTGGCCAAAAGCCTGTTCCAGATCACCGTCACGTACCGAGTACGGCAAATTGCCGACGTATAGTTTTTTGCCCATTGAAAGGGACTCCTCTAAACACAAAAACAAAAGCGATGGAGCCCCAAAAACGCATTCAACAAACCTAAAAAAACACCGGAAGGAAGCGAAACTGACCTGTACACCGCGAACTAAGTACCCGCCTTAAAGGCGTGCACTAAGACATTATGGGCCATAAAACCAAAGCTTTGGCAAGCGAAATCTATGAATCGGCGCTAAATACTTGAAATTTGAGCCTTTTTTGGCAAATTACCAACTCACTTCACGGTCTGGCGTGGCGCTGATTTTGTGCACGCTCAAGTCCGCCCCCTCGTACTCCTCCTCAGGGCTGAGCTTCAAACCCATGCTCATTTTCAAAATGCCGTAAACCACCGTGCTGCCCAGCAGCGCCCAAAAAATGCCCAGCAAAGTGCCCAAGCATTGCGCCGCCAAGCTCACGCCGCCCAAGCCGCCCAAGGCCTGCGCCCCAAAAATGCCGGCGGCAATGCCACCCCAAGTGCCGCAAAGCCCGTGCAATGGCCAAACGCCTAAAACGTCATCAATTTTCCATTTGTTTTGAGTCAAGGTGAAGGTCACAACGAACAGGGCGCCAGCCACGCCGCCCACAACCAACGCGCCCAAGGGGTGCATCAAGTCCGAGCCAGCGCACACGGCAACCAAACCGGCCAAGGGCCCGTTGTGCACAAAGCCGGGGTCATTTTTTCCAAATACCAAGGCGGCCAAAGTTCCGCCTGCCATCGCCATCAAGGAGTTGACCGCCACCAGCCCCGAGATTTTGTCCAGTGTTTGCGCGCTCATCACGTTAAAACCAAACCAGCCCACGATCAAAATCCAAGCCCCCAAGGCCAAAAACGGAATGCTCGAAGGCGGGTGGGCTGAAACAGCGCCGTCTTTGCGATAGCGGTTGTAACGCGCGCCCAATAACAAAACAGCGGGCAAGGCAATCCAGCCGCCCATGGCGTGCACCACGACGGAGCCGGCAAAGTCATGAAACTCTTCACCCGTCGTGGCCTTGATCCAGGCCTGAACCCCCAAATTCTGGCTCCAAGCAATGCCTTCAAAAAACGGGTAAATGAAGCCGACGATGCAGGCGGTGGCGATCAATTGGGGCCAAAATTTGGCGCGCTCGGCAATGCCGCCCGAGACGATGGCAGGAATGGCTGCAGCAAAGGTCAGCAAGAAGAAAAATTTGACCAATTCATAGCCGTTTTTGGCGGCCAATTGTTCTGCTCCCACTAGAAAACCAGTTCCATAGGCCACGCTGTAGCCAATCACAAAATACATGACGGTGGAGACCGAGAAATCGACCAAGATTTTGACCAAGGCGTTGACCTGGTTTTTCTTGCGCACGGTGCCCAACTCCAAAAAGGCAAAGCCGGCGTGCATGGCCAGCACCATGATCCCGCCCAACAAAATAAAGAGCGCATCCGCGCCCTGTTTCAGTGCATCCATGTGGCTCCCAATTGAATTTGCGTTGATTTGGTGCAAAAAAGCCCTGCGCAGCTATTTCGCACCAAAATAAAGCAAAAACCAAGCCAAAGGGGGGTGCGGTCAACCGCGCAATCCGGCGCAACCGTTCAGGGTCTGGGGCCTTATACTGTGCCTGCGCCGATTTGCTCCAGTTTGCGGGCGCGCGAGTTTGCAGGTGCAGTGCCAGCAAGATTCCAAATCCAGCTAAAGAGAGAACCCCTTGACCCGGTTTCGCTTTTAAAGCTGAGCTGGGTTTTTTTATGCTTCGATCGTCATGACCTTGATTGCTTTGCCGTTGTCGATGTTTTTTCAAGCACCGCTTGCATTACAAAGTGGCGCCTCGATTCGCGCCTACAACTTGGCCTACGAAACTTATGGGCATTTGAACGCTGACAAATCCAATGCGGTGTTGATCTGTCACGCGCTCAATGCTTCGCATCATGTGGCTGGCGTTTATGCGGGCCAAGAAAATAGCCAAGGCTGGTGGGACAACATGATCGGCCCTGGCAAGCCGGTGGACACCGACCGGTTTTTTGTCATCGGCGTGAACAACTTGGGCTCCTGCTTTGGCTCGACTGGGCCGATGCACACGCACCCCGATACGGGTGAAATTTATGGCGCGGATTTTCCCGTGATCACCGTGGAAGACTGGGTCGACGCGCAGGCACGTTTGCTCGATGCGCTGGGCATTGAGACTTTGGCTGCGGTCATGGGCGGCAGTTTGGGCGGCATGCAAGCGCTGTCGTGGGCTCTGCGTTACCCCACGCGCGTGGCCAACGCGGTGGTGGTGGCCAGCGCGCCCAATTTGACCGCAGAGAACATCGCATTCAATGAAGTGGCCCGCCGCGCCATCGTGACCGACCCCGATTTTCATGGCGGCCATTTCTACCGCCATGGCGTGCTGCCACAGCGCGGCCTGCGCATTGCCCGCATGATTGGTCACATCACGTACTTGAGCGACGACGTGATGAACGAAAAATTTGGCCGCCAATTGCGCGAGGCCGTGAACCACAATGCCACAGGCTACCGCTACACCACGCAAGACATTGAGTTTCAAATTGAGAGTTATTTGCGCTACCAGGGCGACAAATTCAGCGAATACTTTGATGCCAACACTTATTTGTTGATCACCCGTGCGCTGGATTATTTTGATCCGGCCCGCACTTTCGATGGCAACTTGACAGCCGCTTTGGCGCAAGCTTCTTGCAAATTTTTACTGGTGAGTTTTTGCACCGACTGGCGCTTCTCGCCGGCGCGCAGCCGCGAGCTGGTCAAAGCCCTGCTCGAGAACAAACGCGATGTCAGTTATGCAGAGATCGACGCGCCGCACGGCCACGATGCTTTTTTGTTGAACGACGCACGTTACATGGGTGTGGTGCGTTCCTATTTTGACAACATGGCCAACGCCTTGGTCAGCAGGCCTAGCGTATGAGCGAGCACGTGAACTTGCAAGCCATTGCCCGCTTGGTGCCCCAAGGCTCCCGCGTGCTCGACTTGGGCTGCGGCGACGGCGCTTTGCTGGCGCACTTGCAAGAGCAGCGAGGTTGCTCGGGCTATGGGGTGGAGTTGGCCGATGCCAATGTGCAGGCTTGCGTCAAACGCGGCGTCAATGTGATTCAGTTGAATTTGGACGAAGGCTTGGCCATGTTTGCCGATCAATCGTTTGATGTGGTTTTGCAAATTGACACGCTGCAGCACCTGCGCAACGCCGAAGTGATGCTGCGCGAAACGGTGCGGGTAGGGCGCGTAGGCATTTTGGCGTTCCCTAATTTTGCACATTGGCCCAACCGCTTGAGTGTGCTGCAAGGGCGCATGCCCGTCACGCGCCGCTTGCCTTACCAGTGGTACGACACGCCCAATATCCGGGTGGGTACTTTCACCGATTTTGCCCATTTGGCAGCGCAAAACCAACTCAAGGTGCTCGACAGTTTTGGCTTGCAAGATGGCCAAGAGGTGCGCGCTTGGCCTAACTTGATGGCGGGCACATCGGTTTTCAAATTGCAACGACTCTGAAATAATTCAAGGACTCACATGACACTTCCGGCTTCAATGAATTTTGTCGACCATGGCACCGGCGGTGGGCCGGAGGTCTTAAAGCAAAGCACCTGCGCCAGGCCCGAGCCCCAGGCCGGAGAAATTTTGGTGCGCGTGGCTTTTGCAGGGGTCAACCGCCCCGATTGCTTGCAGCGCAGCGGCCGCTACCCACCACCCCCTGGCGCATCGCCCATTGTCGGGCTGGAGGTTTCGGGTGAAGTGGTGGCGCTGGGCGCGGGCGTGACGCAATGGGCCTTGGGCGATCGCGTGTGCGCATTGACCAATGGTGGCGCCTATGCACAGTACACCACCGTGCCACAAGGCCAAGCCTTGCCGGTGCCCAAAGGTTTTTCAATGCTGCAAGCGGCCGCTTTGCCAGAAAACTTTTTCACGGTTTGGACCAATGTGTTTCAACGCGGGCGCTTGCAAGCGGGCGAAACATTTTTGGTCCACGGCGGCTCCTCGGGCATTGGCTTGACAGCGATTCAGTTGGCCCACGCGTTTGGCGCCAAGGTGTTTTGCACAGTGGGCAACTCCGAGAAAGTGGCCGCTTGTTTGAAGGCCGGCGCCGATGTGGCAATCAATTACCAAACACAAGACTTCGTTGAAGAAGTTTTAAAGTTGACCGATCAACAAGGGGTCAACGCTTTGCTCGACATGGTGGGGGGCAGCTACATCCAGCGCAATTTGAAAGCCTTGGCCGTAGACGGTCGTTTGCTGCAAATCGCATTTTTACAGCCCTCCAAAGTGGAGGTGGACTGGGTGTCTTTGATGACCAAGCGCTTGACCTTCACGGGCTCCACATTGCGCCCGCGCAGCGCCGCAGACAAAGCCCAAATGGCCCGCGAATTGCAGGACAAAGTTTGGCCCATGTTGGCCTCGGGCCAGGTGGCTCCCGTGATTCACCAAGTCTTTGATTTGGCCGATGCGGCAAAAGCCCATGCCTTGATGGAGTCTTCTCAGCACATTGGCAAGATCATGCTGCGCGTGGCAGGAGAGCCATCCGCATGACCTCGTCCAAGGTGGCTGTCGGCCTGATTGGTTTAGGCGCCATGGGCAGCGGCATGGCGAAGTCTTTGCGTAACGCCGGGCACAACCCCAGTGTGTTTGATGTGCGCGCCGATGTGGCGCAGGCCTTTGCCAAAGAAGGCGGCGTGGCTTGCACCAGTTTGGCCGACATTGCCGCGGCCAGCGACGTTTTGATTTCTGTGGTGGTCAATGCCGCGCAAACGCACAGCGTTTTATTTGGCGATGAACAGGGCCGTGGCGGGTGCGCGAGCAGTTTGAAAGCCGGCAGCGTATTTGTCATGTGCTCCACCGTGGACCCGGCATTCTCCGTAGGCTTGGAAAAAAAATTGGCCGACTTGGGCGTCTTGTACATCGACGCGCCGATCTCGGGCGGCGCTGCCAAAGCGGCCAGCGCTCAGATGACCATGATGACCGCGGGCAGCCCGCAAGCGCGCGCCAAAGCCGCGCCTTTTTTGAACGCCATGGCCGCCAAGGTGTACACCTTGGGTGACTCAGCAGGCGCAGGCAGCAAGGTCAAGATCATCAACCAACTGCTGGCTGGTGTCCACATTGCTGCTGCGGCTGAAGCCATGGCGCTGGGCTTGCGCGAAGGGCTGGACCCTGAGACTTTGTACGATGTGATCACACACAGCGCGGGCAACAGCTGGATGTTTGAAAACCGCATGGCCCATGTGCTGGCCGCTGATTACACGCCTTTGTCCTCTGTCGATATTTTTGTCAAAGATTTGGGTTTGGTTTTGGACATGGCTCGGGCCAGTAAATTTCCACTGCCCTTGTCGAGCACCGCGCATCAAATGTTCATGCAAGCCAGCACGTCAGGCTTTGCCAAAGAAGACGACAGCGCAGTGATCAAAATTTTTCCGGGCATTGAATTGCCTCAAGCCAAAAAATGAAACTCGGTTGCATTGCCGATGACTTCACAGGGGCCACAGATTTGGCCAACAATTTGGTGCGCGCGGGCATGCGCGTGGTGCAAACTTTAGAGGTGCCTGATGCACCTTTGAGCGCCGATGTCGATGCCGTGGTGGTGGCCCTGAAATCGCGCACCATTCCTGCTGACCAAGCAGTTGCGCAATCCTTGGCGGCATTGAAGTGGCTCAAGGCGCAAGGCGCGCAGCAAATTTATTTCAAATATTGCTCCACCTTTGACAGCACGCCGCAAGGCAACATCGGGCCCGTCATACAAGCCTTGATGGCAGCGCTGCAGTGCAACTTCACCATTGCCACACCCGCATTTCCCGATAACGGCCGCACCGTGTTCAAAGGCTATTTGTTTGCAGGTGACCTGCTGCTCAACGAAAGTGGCATGCAAAACCATCCGCTCACGCCCATGCACGATGCCAACTTGGTGCGCGTGTTGCAAGCACAAACCCAACTCAAAGTTGGCTTGATAGATCACACGGTGCTGGCGCAAGGCGCAGGTGCCATTGCAGAAAAAATCACAACTCTCCAAGCGCAAGGTGTGGGCGTGGCGATTGTGGACGCCACGCGCAATCAAGACCTGCTGTTGCTGGGCGCGGCTGTGAAGGGCATGGCCTTGGTCACTGCAGGCTCAGGCCTGGCCATGGGCTTGCCGGCCAACTGGGGCATAAAGGCCTCAGCACAAGCGGCTCTGCTGCCCAAGCCGCAGGGCTTTCAAGCCATTTTGTCGGGCAGTTGCTCGCTGGCCACGCTGGGGCAAGTGGCCCACTTCAAAACAGCAGGCAAACCCGCTTGGGCACTGAACCCATTGACTTGGTCTGCCAACACCATTGAGCGTGACATTGCGCGCGAAGTCGAACAAGCCTTGGCCTTTGCTGAGCCCCTGTTGACGCTTGGGCCGGTGCTGATCTACGCCAGCACCGACGCGCAGACCTTGAAAAAAATTCACGACCAATGGGGCAGCGCACAAACTGGCCAGTGGGTTGAGTCTGCGCTGGCGCAGATCGCCCAAAAACTCAGCGCTGCAGGTGTGCGGCAATGGGTGTTTGCAGGCGGCGAAACTTCTGGCGCATGTGCGCAGGCGCTGGGCATCACGCAGCTGCAAATTGGCCCGCAAATTGACCCCGGCGTTCCTTGGTGCTATGCCTCAGAAAGTTCCGGCCTTGGGGGTTTGCATTTGACTTTGAAGTCCGGCAATTTTGGCAGTGCTGATTTTTTCAGCAAGGCCTTTGAGGTGTTGTCATGACCGAGTCACAAGCTCGCGAAGAAATTTGCCGCATCGGCCAAAGCTTGTTTCAGCGCGGCTATGTGCACGCCAGCGCTGGCAACATCAGCCTGCGCGTTGGCACGGGGTTTTTGATCACCCCAACCGATGCATGCTTGGGGTTTTTAGACCCTGCGCAATTGGCCATGCTCAACGTCAATGGCACACAAATCAGTGGCGCAACAGCCAGCAAAACCATCGCCTTGCACCGCCAAATTTATGCCACCTCCGATGCCAGCGCGCAAGCCCTGCCGGCGCTGTGCGTGATTCACACGCACAGCACGCATTGCGTGGCCCGCAGTTTGACTTGCAATGACACAGAATTGCTGCCCCCCATCACCCCTTATTTCGTGATGAAGGTGGGGCATGTGCCATTGATTCCCTACCATCGCCCCGGTAATGGCGCAGCAGCCACTGCGGTAGCGCAAACCATCACGCGCTATGCCCAGCAAGGCACGCCCATTCGGGCGGTCATGCTCTCGCGTTTGGGCCCCAATGTATGGCATCAAAATTTGGCCAGTGCCATGGCCACTCTGGAGGAGTTGGAAGAGACCGCCAAGCTGATGAATTTGTGTGCTGCACAAAGTCCTGCTTCTTTGAGCGAGTTGCAACTGCAAGAGTTGAAAGAAAATTTCGGCGCGCACTGGTGACATCAAGTGCTGCGCACTGCTGCAACTATTTTAAAAAAATACATCCTCCAGTCGATCACGCTCTAACGCATTCACAAGGTTTTTGCCATGCCCCAATTTGCTGCCAACCTGTCCATGATGTACCCCGATTTGACATTTCTCGATCGCTTCGAGGCAGCCGCCCAAGACGGCTTCAAAGCGGTCGAGTACTTGTTTCCCTATGCCTGGCCCGCGCAGGAATTGGCAGCCCGCCTAAAGGCCCATGGCCTGGAGCAAGTCTTGTTCAACATGCCCCCCGGCGGCTTGGATGCGCCAGGCGCTTTGCAGGCCTGGGAGGCCGGTGATCGAGGCACCGCCTGCGCCCCTGGCCGACAAGCCGAGTTCAAGGCCGGCGTGCACATGGCCATGCGTTATGCGCAAACCTTGAACTGCCCACGCATCCATGCCATGGCCGGTCTGCTGCCCCCAGGTGTTTCACGTGCGCAAGCACAAGAGACCTTGGTGGCCAATTTGAAATGGGCCTGCCAAGAAGCAGGTATGCTGGGTTTGGACGTTTTGCTCGAGCCCATCAACCCGCGCGGCATTCCCGGATTTTTTGTCAACCGGCAAGACCATGCACACGAAATTTTGGCGCTGGTGGATGCGCCCAATTTGAAAGTACAAATGGATTTGTTCCACTGCCAAATTGTAGAAGGCGATGTGAGCACCAAAATTGAAAAGTACCTGCCCACGGGCCATGTGGGTCATTTTCAAATTGCCGATGTGCCCGCCCGCCATGAGCCCGGCACTGGCGAGTTGAACTGGCCTTATTTGTTCGAGTTGATTGACCAAGTTGCTGCAAAGTGCCAGTGGCAAGGCTGGGTCGGTTGCGAATATGTGCCCGCTGACACCAGCGCCGGCGGCACCTCGCGCGGCTTGACTTGGCTGAAAGAATGGAACGCTGCGCATCCCTTGGCCAGCAAGCCTGCTTGAGCCTTGGCGCTGCACGCAGTAAAGTCAGCCATTGAAAAAATAATTTCACCCCCTCTTAGGAGATTTGCATGAACGCCCCACTGCACAAAGAAATTCCAGCAGCCCTCCTGAACAGCAGCACCGCACTGAGCGATGTCAGCCAAGCGTGGGACGATCAAATCGTGCAGCAGTTGACGCGCTACATTGAAGTGCCCGCCAAATCACCGTCCTTTGACGCCAACTGGCAAGCCAATGGCTACTTGGACAGCGTGATGCGCCAAACCGCTCAATGGATTGAGTCGCAAAAAGTAGCGGGCTTGAGTTTGGAAATTGTGCGCCTGCCTGGGCGCACCCCTGTGATGTTTTTTGACATTGCAGCCACGCGCGCGGCAGACCAGCACAGCAGCCAAACCGTGCTGATGTACGGCCACTTGGACAAGCAGCCCGAGTTCAATGGCTGGCGCAATGACCTTGGCCCCTGGACTCCGAAATACGAAAACGGCAAGCTTTATGGGCGCGGCGGTGCCGACGATGGCTACGCCGCCTACGCCAGCATTGCTGCCGTGCAAGCGCTGAAAAATCAAAACATACCGCACCCGCGCATCGTGGGCTTGATCGAGACTTGTGAAGAGTCTGGCTCTTACGATTTGATGCCCTACATCGACTTGCTGCGCCCCCGTTTGGGCGATGTGGGCTTGGTCATTTGCTTGGACAGTGGCGCTGGCAACTACGACCAACTGTGGTTGACCACCAGCCTGCGCGGCATGGCCAGTGGCACCTTGAAAGTGGA
>CAIQBO010000033.1 GCA_903870145.1 uncultured Burkholderiales bacterium
AAATCAGTGGCTTTTCAAATTGGTGGGCCCACCTGGACTCGAACCAGGGACCAAAGGATTATGCTTACTACTACAGCTTTCGCTGCCTGTTTCCAGTTTGTAGTCTGGACTGTCTCTTGTCTTTACGACCTACCCGTACAGTCTCTACACCTTCCCAATACTGCTACTGGGCTTGGCTCGGGATTACCACGCTGTGAACAGAACAGCAGAGGCTTCCCCGAATTTGAGTAGTTCTACATGCCAGCAGAGTTAACTTACCTGCATGCAACCCAACGGCAAATGACCATGACATTTTGATGTTTTAGGTCACCTGCTCTTTAAGTCCTCTGCTCTAACCAACTGAGCTATAGGCCCTAGCTTCAATTGTAAAGGACTCAAACTCTCACTTGGCCTGACTCAGCGCATTGCCCACCAACTTCGACGTAATGTCCACAATTTGAATCATGCGCTCGTAGGGCATGCGAGTGGGGCCAATCACGCCCAAGGTGCCGACCACGTGGCCGTCAACTTCATAGGGCGCGCTGACCACAGACAACTCTTGCATCGGCACAAATTGACTTTCACCGCCGATGAAAATCCGCACACCCTCGGCTTGGCTAGACACATCCAACAGGCGCATGAGTTGGGTTTTTTGCTCGAACAAATCAAAGGCCTGGCGCAAGTTGCCCATGTCGCTGGAAAAATCACTTACCGAGAGCAAGTTGCGTTCGCCAGATATCACCACGTCGCCCTCTTCTTCACTCATGACTTCGGAACTCATTTGCACGGCCGCTTGCATGAGGCTGGCAATTTCGGATTGCAGGTTCACCAACTCTTGCTTGATGCGCGTGCGCACTTGCTCAATGGCCATGCCGGCGTAATGCGCATTCAAATAATTCGAAGCTTCAATGAGTTGGCTTTGCGAGTAGTCGCTCTCGGTGAAGATAACGCGGTTTTGCACGTCGCCTTCTGGCGAGACGATGATCAAGAGCACGCGTTTTTCTGACAAACGCAAAAACTCAATGTGCCTGAACACCGACGCGCGCTTGGGCGCCATGACCACGCCGACGTAGTGCGATAAGTTGGAAAGCAAGAGGGCGGCGTTGGCAATTACCTTTTGGGGCTGGTCCCTGGCCAAGCGGTGAGCGTGCAAGTCGTTCTGTTGAACGGTGAGCATGGTGTCAACGAATAAGCGATAACCCCTATTGGTTGGCACCCTGCCAGCAGATGTATGGGGGCTGGCGATCAAGCCCAATTCTTCCAAGTCGGCCATCACGTTTCGGATGGTTGCAGGGGACAATTCGAGGCCGGAGGCCTTGGAAAGCGTGCGCGAGCCTACCGGCTGGCCGTCAGCAATGTAGCGTTCAACCAGCGCTTTGAGCAATAACTTGGCACGATCGTCGAGCATTGACTCATTTTAATGATGTAATTTGCAAATGAATCCGAAATTTCGTCAAGTTGTCCTATTTGGTAAGCACCACCCCATCGTTTCGGGTGCGGCGCTGGAGAGCTCGCGGCGTGTTCTGGACGACATTGCCCACTTCATCAGCCGCTTAGGCTGTGAAGTGGTCATTGAGCACGACACGGCCCAGCATTTGGGGCTGAGCCTGTACCCCACCCTGAAAATGCCAGAAATTGGCAGTCAATGTGATCTGGGGTTGGTGATCGGCGGAGACGGCACCATGCTGGGCGTTGGCCGCCAAGTGGCGCGCTATGGCTTGCCCCTGATTGGCATCAACCAGGGGCGCTTGGGGTTTATCACCGACATCCCTCTGGAGCGTTACGCACAGGCGCTCCAAGCCATGCTGCAGGGTCAATTTGAAGAAGAGAAGCGCAGCATGCTGCACGCCCAAGTCTGGCGCGACAAACACTGTGTGTTTGACGCCCTGGCCATGAACGATGTGGTGGTCAATCGCGGCGCCACCTCTGGCATGGTGGAGTTGCGCATTGAGGTCGATGGCCGCTTTGTCTCGACCCAAAGGGCCGATGGCTTGATCATTGCCACGCCCACCGGCTCCACCGCCTACTCGCTCTCGGCGGGCGGGCCTTTGATGCACCCCACTTTGGGTGGCTGGGTCATGGCGCCGATTGCGCCGCACACCTTGTCCAACCGCCCCATCGTGCTTCCCGACACATCCAAGATCAACATTGAGCTGGTCTCGGGCCGCGACGCCAGCGCCAACTTTGACATGCAGTCTTTGGCCAGCTTGCTTTTGGGCGATCAAATCACGGTCAACCAGTCTGAGCACAAAGTGCGCTTCTTGCACCCCCAAGGCTGGAATTACTTTGACACTTTGCGCCAAAAAATGCACTGGAATGAAGGGGGCGTCTAAGCCGTGGCCTTGAGAAACATCAGCTTGCGCGACTTTGTGATCGTGCGCGAACTCGACTTGAACCTGGCCACAGGCTTCAGCGTGCTCACAGGCGAGACAGGCGCAGGCAAGTCCATTCTGATCGATGCTGTGCAACTGGCATTGGGCAACCGAGCTGAAGCCAGTGTGGTGCGCGAGGGCGCTGTGCGATGTGAAATTTCAGCTGAATTTGATTGCCCTGTGCAAGCCCACGCATTGCTGGAAGAAGCAGGCTTTGAAGTTTCAGAGCACTTGCTGCTGCGCCGCAGCGTAGACAACCAAGGCAAAAGCCGCGCTTGGGTCAATGGCAGTCCGGCCACCGCTACACAATTGCGCGCCCTGGGCGAAATGCTGCTGGACATTCATGGCCAACACGCCTGGCAAAGCTTGACGCGCCCTGAATCAGTGCGCGGCTTGCTCGATGCTTATGCTGGCGTTGACACAGCTGGCCTGAGGGCGACTTGGCTGACTTGGCGCAGCGCGCAACACGCGCTCAGCCAAGCGCGCTTGGCGCAAGATTCTTTGGGCCGCGAACAAGAGCGTTTGAGCTGGCAAATTGGTGAGTTGGACAAACTTGCACCCGCCCTTGACGAGTGGGAGGGCTTGAACAGTCAGCACACCCGCTTGTCGCATGCGCAAGCCTTGATCGATGCGGCTCAAGCTGCCTTGTCAGCGCTAGATGCTGAAGAGTCTGGTAACGCTGGAGGCGCTTTGGCCATGCTCTGGCGCGGCATTGGTCAGTTGCAAGCGCAGGCCCATGTGGAGCCAGAATTTCAAGCCTTGACAGAGGTCTTGAACTCCAGTTTGGCGCAGGCACAAGATGCGGCGCATTCACTGCAAGCGTATTTGCGCAAAACAGATCTGGACCCTGCGCGTTTGGCGCAACTCGACCAGCGCATGGCGCAGTGGATGTCGCTGGCACGGCGCTACAAGCGCCCGCCCGAAGAGTTGGCAGCGCTGCTGGCAGGCTGGCGCCAAGAATTGAGCGCCTTAGAAGTTGCTGGTAATTTGGCTGCTTTAGAAACGGCTGAACAAGCGGCTCAGCAAGCGTATTTGGCAGAGGCCAAAAAACTCTCGAAGCTGCGTCAAAAAGCCGCTCCCCAATTGGCCCAAGCTGTGACCCAGGCCATGCAGCAGCTGGGCATGCAGGGCGGCCGTCTGGAGGTGGCGCTGCAGCCCCTGGAACAAGCGGCGCAATACGGCTTGGAAGATGTTCAATTCTTGGTTGCAGGCCATGCCGGCAGCAGCCCAAGGCCAGTAGGCAAGGTGGCCTCCGGGGGAGAGCTCTCGCGCATTGCATTGGCCATCGCTGTAACCACCAGCGAGCTCGGCGAGGCTGGCACCTTGATTTTTGACGAAGTTGATGCCGGTGTTGGCGGCGCTGTGGCGCAAACCGTGGGCCGACTGATGCAGCAATTGGGTGAACACCGCCAGGTTTTGGCTGTCACGCATTTGCCCCAAGTGGCCTCTTGCGCTGACCACCATTTGTGGGTGTCTAAAACCAACTCAGCCCAAGGAGTCAGTAGCAGTGTGAGCCCCATCAGCGGGGAGCAGCGCACCCAAGAAATCGCCCGCATGTTAGGGGGCGAGAAGCTCTCGCAAACCACTTTGGCCCATGCGCGCGAGATGCTCGGTGGGCCAGAATTTGTGCCCAAGAAAAAAGTTTCAAGTAAAGTCTGAACATGGAAATTGTTTTGATCACAGGCATGTCCGGCTCTGGCAAATCGGTGGCCTTGCGCGCGCTGGAAGACGCAGGTTTTTATTGCGTAGACAACTTGCCACCCGAGCTCTTGATACCGTTCGTTGAGCTCGAGCATGATCAAAAAGAAGAGCGTGTGGCCATTGCCATTGATGTGCGAAGCGCCACCTCATTGCCCCAGATGCCCGGCAACCTTCAAGTGCTGCGCAATATGGGCATGCTGGTGACTTCTATTTACTTAGACGCCACCTCGGAGACCTTGCTCAGGCGTTATTCTGAAACACGCAGGCGACACCCTCTGTCGGGTCGGCAAGCCTCAGCAGGCGACCAAGCTTTGACGGAATCCATTGAATTTGAGCGCGAAATTTTGTCGCAACTGCGCGAGCAAGCGCATGTGATTGACACCAGTTTATTGCGCGCAGCGCAGCTCCAAAGTTATGTCAAAGCTTTGGTCAGTGCCCCTTCTTCCAAATTGAGCTTGGTGTTTGAATCGTTTGCTTTCAAACGGGGCATTCCCATGGACGCTGACTACGTTTTTGATGTGCGCATGCTGCCAAACCCGCACTATGAAAGCGATCTGCGCGCCTTGACTGGCCGCGACGCGCCAGTGCAAAAATATTTGGGCCAATTTGACGAAGTGGCATTGATGCAAAGTCAGATCGAGAATTTTTTAAACCAATGGCTTGGCGCCATGGAGCGCGACCACCGCAGTTACATCACAGTGGCCATTGGGTGCACCGGAGGGCAACATCGTTCGGTCTATTTGGTTGAGCAATTAAGCCAATTGTTCAGCGCAAATTGGTTGACCTTAAAGCGCCACCGCGAGCTCGATACACAGCCTCACGCAAACTAAAATCAAGCGCTCAACAACTGACGCACGGGCGCGGGCAGGCCTAAAGCTGGCCACTCTTGTGCGCTCCACCATCGGCCTTGGCCTTGCGCTGACAAAAATTTTGGCGTGCCTTGCAGCCTGACTTTGACAGGGTGCAAATGCAAATCTTTGTGGGTCAAGACATGCTTCCAAGGCGCCAGCAAATTTTGCTTGGCCGCTGAAGGCAATGCGCTTGTTAATTCGGCATGGCTGGGCCACACCGGCAAGCAGTAAAGACCTGCCCAAATGCCGGTGTCTGCTCTTTTTTCTAACCAAACCTGGCCTTTGGAGTTGACTGCCCACAACAACCACAGAGCGTGGCTGCTGCGCTTGAGTTTGCGCGTTTTAACTGGCATGCGTTCGGGCTCGCCTTGGGCAAAGCCTTGGCACAAGTGCTGCACAGGGCATTGCGCGCACGCCGGTTTTTTGGGCAAGCACAGGGTTGCGCCCAAGTCCATCACGGCCTGTGTGTAGCGCGGCATGGCTGCTTTCAAGCCTTGGGTGGGAAGCAAGGCTTCAGCCAAAATCCACAAAGCCTTCTCATGGGCTGCCACTGACAAATCTGCCTCATACGCCAACACCCGCGTGAGCACACGTTTGACGTTGCCGTCCAAAATGGCCACACGCTCAGAAAAACAAAAAGCCGCAATGGCTGCAGCCGTGGAACGGCCAATGCCCGGCAGAGTGATCAACTCGGCGGCTGTGCTTGGAAACTGACCACCGAACCGGCTCACCACGTCTTTGGCACATTGGTGCAAATTGCGCGCTCGGCTGTAGTAACCCAGACCGCTCCACAAACCCATCACCTGGTCTTGTGAAGCGGCGGCCAATGCGGCCACATCAGGGAAATTTTGTAAAAAACGCGCGTAGTAATCCAGCACTGTGCTGACTTGTGTTTGCTGCAGCATGATCTCGGAGAGCCACACGCGGTATGGCTCGCGTGTGTTTTGCCACGGTAAATTTTGACGCCCGTGGCGGCGTTGCCAAGCCACCATGGTCTGCGCAAATGCAGGCTGCGCTTGCGTCAATGTTTTTGGCATGTAGGGCAAAAAAATGTAGAGCGCTGGCCTTGTTTGATTTGCCGAATGGGGCTTGCACAAATGTGGCAAGCTTGGCCCTGACGTGCGTAGACCGACGCCTCCAATTGAAAGTGCCCTGTCTTGCCTTGCGCGCTGACAAAATCTCGCAAAGTGCTGCCGCCCTTGGCCACTGCGCGGGCCAACACACTTCGAATGGCAGCATGCAACTTGATGATGCGAGGCATTGACAATTTTTGTGCTCTCAGCGTGGGGCGAATGCCCGATAAAAACAAGGCCTCGGAAGCGTAAATATTGCCCACCCCCACCACCACGTCGCCAGCCAGCAAGACTTGTTTGATGGCTGCCGATCGCTGCTTAAGGCCTTTTGCAAAAGCTTCTATCGCAAATTCATCGCTCAAAGGCTCCATGCCCAATTGACCCAACAACTTCAAGGCTGGGTCT
>CAIQBO010000034.1 GCA_903870145.1 uncultured Burkholderiales bacterium
AAGATGAGATCTGCCGGGGCCTTGAGCCCCCTAAAGAGTCGTTCAAGACCAGGACGTTGATAGGTCAGGTGTGGAAGCGCAGTAATGCGTTAAGCTAACTGATACTAATTGCTCGTGCGGCTTGACCCTATAACTTTGATCAGATTCTCAGCAATGAGAAGCAGCATGATCAAGGATGTTATGCCAAGTTGACGCACTCAAAAATCTGATTCCAAACTCTATGAATTTGTTGTCTTGACCGCAAGGTCAAGACAACGCAAAGTTATGCCTGATGACCATAGCGAGTTGGTACCACTCCTTCCCATCCCGAACAGGACAGTGAAACGATTCAGCGCCGATGATAGTGCGGGTTCCCGTGTGAAAGTAGGACATTGTCAGGCTTGTATAGCGAAAAATGCCCCATTGAAAGATGGGGCATTTTTTTTGGTCAGTTCACTTGGCAAGGGTTGCAATTAATTAGGCATCAGCCTCAAATTACCCGTGCTAAACCCCTGGTATTAACTTGCTAAAGGTTCACCACATCCTGGCCCACCAGCTCCAAAGCGCGGCTGCGTTGCAGGTCTGCTAAAAGCTGCTCGACCCACTCCTTGATAGGCTGCCCAAGGCCGTAGCGTTGATGCAAAACTTGGAAGTAATGTGTCTGAGTCGCCCACAGAACAAAGCTGGCTTGTGGGGCGCGCTGTAATTCTAGGAGCTTGAATTTCAGTAAAACCTTGGCACCATAGCGTGCGTGTTTTTCTGGATTTTGCATAAAACCATCCAATTTCCGTCTGGCTGCGGCCAAGGCTGAGGCTACATCTTGAAAGATGGCGCCGTGGCCAGGGATGACCCATTCGGCTTGCAAGCCCTCGATCAAATCGAGTGTCTTGGCCACTTCATCAAAAGCATGTTTGCCTTCCAATTCGGGAAATACCACGCCAAAGCCATCAGCCCAAAGTGCATCAGCAGAAATCAAAACTTTGTGGCTAGGCTCAAAAATAATCACTGAGTGGGGGTCATGACCGGGCGCAGCCAAGATCTGCCAGTCCAAGTTCGCCATGCGCAGCACCTGACCGGGGTGAAGCAACTTGTCGAATTTAAAACGTGGGCAAAACTGTCCAGTGGGCTTGTAACTGAGCGCATCCTCGTTCCAGATTAAGACGGCTGGGGCCTCGCCTGGTGGGATCATGGTTTGCAAATCTGGGTATGCAGATTGCAAGCCAGCGTTGCCGCCGCAATGGTCGCTGTGTAAGTGGGTGTTAACCAACAAGTCAAGTGGGCGACCCTGCAGGGCCACCGAAACCAGTGACTGCGTTTGGGCTTGGTGGGTGGCGTAGCCGCTGTCAACCAGCACGCTGCTGTGTGCATCGGTCAATAAAACATTGTTGGACGAGAGCCAGCCGCGCTCAAAAACCTGCAGACCTTGCGGCAGGGGATTCAATTTATCACCTGGCCAAGAAGCCTGTGACGAGCTTGACTCGGCCCATGCATGGCCACCGTCATTTGCTGCTTCGCAATTCGCGCCGCAAAATTTTGCCCACATTGGATTTGGGCAATTCGTCGCGAAACTCGATGTACTTGGGGCGCTTGTAGCCGGTCAGGTTGTCGTGGCAAAAACGGCTCAAAGTTTCTTCGGTCAGCATCGCGTCGCTTCGGACCACAAAAACTTTGATGGTCTCGCCTTGCATGCTGTCTGGAATGCCAACAGCCGCGCATTCGATCACGCCAGGGCAGAGGGAAATCACGTTTTCCAACTCGGAGGGAAAAACATTGAAGCCGCTGACGATGATCATGTCTTTCAATCGGTCCACAATGCGGAAATAGCCTTCTGGGTCCATGATGCCAATGTCGCCCGTGCGCATGAAGCCGTCAGGGGTGAAGGCTTTTTCGGTTTCTTCGGCTTGTTGGTAGTAGCCCACCATCACATTGGGGCCGCGAATGCAAATTTCGCCCGATTCGCCCTGGGGTAAGGTGGTGCCTTCTTCGTTCTTGATGGCCATCTCTATGCTGGGCAGTGGCAAACCGATGCTGCCGCTGAAGACTTGTTGCGTTACAGGGTTGTTGCTGCCAATGGCGCAGGTCTCGCTCATGCCCCAGCCCTCGATCATGGCGCTGCCGGTGGCCGCTTGCCAAGCCTTGGCCGTGCCTTCCGAGGCTGCCATGCCGCCGGCTTGGGTCAGGCAAAGTTTAGAAAAATCAAGGGTTTTGAACATCGGGTGTTGCAGCAAGGCGTTGAACAAGGTGTTCACGCCCGGCAAGATGTGAAAGGGCCGTTTTTTCAGCACCTCAATGAACTTGCCAAAATCACGCGGGTTGGGCACCAGGGTCAGGTGTGAGCCTTGGCGAATGGCCAGCAGGCACAGGGTCAGCGCAAAAATATGGTACAGCGGTAAAGCCGCTATGGAGTTGACTTTGCGCAGGTCGCCCAAGCGCTCAAAGGCCGGGGTGAACCAGGCCTCGGCTTGCAAAATGGCCGCCACAATGTTGCGGTGAGACAAGATTGCGCCCTTGGACAAGCCCGTGGTGCCGCCGGTGTACTGCAAGAAAGCAATGCTGTCTAAAGTTTGTGGAATTTTTTTCAGATTCAAATCACGGCCTTGGGCCAGCGCTTGTTTGAAGGGCGTGACTTTGCGCTGCGCGTTCACGGGCAACTCAAAAGCTGGCACCAGTTTGGCCAAGTGACGCACGGCAAAAGTCATCCAGCGGCCAAACCAAGGCCCGAGTAAATCACCGATAGAGGCCAGCACGATGTGCTGAATGGGGGTGTGTTCGATCACTTGAGCCAAGGTGGCGGCAAAGTTCTCCAAAATCACAATGGCGGTGGCGCCGGAGTCTTTGAGCTGGTGCTCAAGTTCACGCGCGGTGTACAAGGGGTTGACATTGACGCAGGTGTAACCCGCACGCAATATGGCGGCCATGGTCACGGCGAACTGCGGCAAGTTGGGCAGCATGATGGCAATGCGCGCGCCGGGGGCCAAGCCTTGTGCTTGGAACCATGCGCCCAAGGACCTGGACAATTGGTCCAACTCGCGGTAGCTCATCCAGCGGTCCATGCAAACAGAAAAGGGGCTGTCGCCATGCTGAGAAAATGCTTTGTCTAGCAACTGTGTCAAGTTGCTGTATTCCTCGGGGTGAATGTCGTGGGCGACCTTGTCGGGGTAATTTTTGAGCCAAATCTTGTCCATGTGCTGCAACTCCTAACGGTAAGAGAGCGATTGTCGCCATACTCTGGGCCAAGCGCCACGGGGCAGGTACGATGGGCCGAGAAAATCCATGCAATAATAGGGTAAACCCTATGATACTCAGTTCAAACACTCGCCCCAAAACGCTCTGGCATCGCCTGATGCGCTGGATTCCCATACGCAGTTTGGGGCCGCGCCACCGCGAGCGCATTGCACATCACTTGAAGCTGTTGAACACGACGGATCGCTACTTGCGCTTTGGATTTCATGCCACAGACGAGCAAATTGAGCGCTATGTAGCGGGTTTGAATTTTGAGCGCGACGATATTTACGGCGTCTTCAACCGCCGCTTGGAGTTGCTGGCCGTGGCGCACATGGCTTTTTCAGTGGACCCCCAATGGGCTTGCTGCGCGGAGTTTGGCGTATCGGTGGACGCCCACATGCGTGGGCGGGGCTTGGGTGGGCGTTTGTTCAAAAGAGCCGTGGTGCACGCACGCAATGAGGGGGTGGGCCTGCTGTTTATCCACGCCCTGACTGAGAACACAGCCATGCTCAAGATTGCTCGCAATGCAGGCGCACGCATAGAGCGTGAGGGCGGCGAAAGTGACGCCTATTTAAGCTTGCCCGAAGCCAATTTGGACAGCCAGTTCAGCGAGTTGGTTGACGACAGTTTGGCCGATGTCGATTTTCATCTCAAAACCAGGGCCAAGCAGTTCATGGCCGCCCTCAAAATGATGCAAGACGTGCGCCGCGGTGTGCAATTGGGCCGGCACCAATCGGCGGAATGAAAAATTAAGTCAGTGCACGCCCCGCCAGCGGTTGGATCCGCTATGCTGGAGGTCCTGCAACCAAGGCAAACACTGCCCTCTTGACTGTGTCAGACCCACACCCCGCGCGCGGCCCCGAACGCGAAGACAAACGAACTTTTTTGCAAAAGTTGGCGGAGTTCATCCACCCCGGCCCTGACTCCAAAGACGAGTTGATCGAAACCCTGGCCGAAGCCGAAGACAACGAGATCATCAACGCTGACAGCCGTGTCATGCTCGAAGGCGTGATCCGCATGGCTGACATGACGGCGGGCGACGTCATGGTGGCTGCGCCGCGCATGGATTTGCTCTCGATCGACGCACCCTTTGACGAGTTGCTGCACCAAGTCATTGACACAGCGCACTCACGCTTTCCTGTTTACGAAGACGACCGCGAAAACATCATTGGCATCTTGATGGCCAAAGATTTACTCAAGCTTCAGCGCGCGCCTGAGTTGAACATCCGCGCTTTGCTGCGCTCGGCCTTGTTTGTGCCAGAGAGCAAGGGGCTCAATGATTTGCTGCGCCAGTTTCGCGACAACCGGCAGCACTTGGCGATCGTGATTGACGAGTTCGGCCGCACCGCGGGCCTGATCACCATCGAAGATGTGCTCGAGCAAATCGTGGGTGAAATTGAAGATGAATTTGACATTGAAGACGACGCTGGCGATATTTTTGGTTTGGCAGATCAGACTTACCGCGTCAGTGGTGACACGTCCTTAGAGCGGGTCAGTGAAGCCTTCGGTGTGCAGTTGAATCCGCAAGCGCAAGATGAACCCAACCACGAGTTTGACACTGTGGGCGGTTTGATCGCGCATGCCATGGGCCATGTGCCCAAACGCGGCGAGAAGCACAGCTTGGCGGGCCTGGATTTCGTGGTCTTGCACACCAAGGGCGGCGCGGTGCGGTGGTTCAAGGTCTCGCCCACACCGGCTGCCAAAATCAAATGATGTTCAGCCAAACCAAATTGCCATGGACGCTTTGGGCCTGGGCAGTTTTGGCGGGGCTAGCGCATGGCTTGTCGATGGCCCTTCCTTGGCGCGAACTGGGCATGGGCGCAGGCACGGCATCAGGAATTTTGCAAACCTTCAGCATGAGTACCTTGGCTTTTTTGTTGCTCAGGTGCGAGCAAAATACCAGTCAACACAGGCACGGTCAGCGCGGCGTACATTGGCGCCAAAGCGCTTGGCTGGGCGGCTTGTTTGCCACCGCATGGTTGTTGGCTACATGGGGTTGGCTGTATGTTTCGCTGCACCGCTATGGTGGTTTGTCGGCGGGCTTGTCGGTGTTGGCCATCTTGAGTTTGGCTGCCGCGCTGGCGCTTTATTACGCTGCGGCTTGCGCCGTGTGGGCCGTGCTGTGGCGCCGATTGAAAACAGGGCGCATCACCAAGGGCTTTGCTCTTGTTCTGGGGGCCATGGGGTTTGCCGCCCTTTGGACCTTGGCTGAATTGATGCGTGCGCAGTGGTTCACCGGTTTCCCTTGGGGCGCTGCAGGCTATGCGCATGTGGACAGTCTGTGGGCCGCTTATGCGCCTTGGGTGGGGGTCTATGGAATGGGCAGTGTGGCCGCTGGTACGGCCATGGGCTTGGCCATGTTGCTGGCCCTGAATTTTCCAGGCTTTGGCATGGCGCAGACAGACTCACGCCGCGGCCCGCGCACGTCTTGGGCCTTGGGGTTTTGCTTGGTGTTGTTGGGCTTGGCATTGCCATGGGCCTTGCAAAGTACATCGGCGTCTTGGACCGAGTCGGCCGGCACGATGTCGGTTCGCTTGTTGCAAGGCAATATTGCGCAAGACGAAAAGTTTGTGCCATCGCAAGGGCTGCGTGAAGCGATCGACTGGTATGGCGCGCAGTTGTTGGCCAATGAGCAATCTTTGGTGGTCACACCCGAAACAGCCATTCCCGTCTTGCCGCAGCAACTACCGCCTGCCTATTGGGCAGGTTTGCGTCAGAAATTTTCGCAAAAAGCTGCGCCGGCGCAATTGGCTTTGATCGGAATGCCCATGGGCGGGCCCGGCGTGGGTTATAGCAATTCTGCTGTGGCATTGGGGCCTGCAGAGGCTAACGCTTACCGTTATGACAAGCAGCACTTGGTGCCTTTTGGTGAGTTTGTGCCACCGCTGTTTCAGTGGTTTGTGGACATGCTCCACATCCCTTTGGGCGACTTTGCCCAAGCACGCCCTGCATCGGATGTTCTAATGTGGCAGGGCCAGCGCGTGGCTTTGCAAATTTGTTACGAAGATTTGTTTGGCGAAGAACTCGCGAAACAATTTAGGCAAGCGGCTACTGCGCCCACGGTGTGGGTCAACATGAGCAACATCGCGTGGTTTGGTGACACGCATGCCGTGCCCCAGCACTTGAACATTGCGCGCATGAGGGCTTTGGAGTTTCAAAGGCCCGTGCTGCGCGCTACCAACACGGGGGCCACTGCCATCATCGATGCACAAGGACGTGTACAGCAACACATCCAGCCGTTCACACGTGGCGTCTTGGTCGGTGAATTTGAGGGCCGAAGCGGACTGACACCTTATGCGCGCTGGGTGTCAAAGTGGGGTTTATCGCCGCTTTGGCTGTTGTGCTTGGCAATAGTTTTGGTTTTGACCGCCCTGACATGGCGAGAACGACCGCGCGCGCTTTAAAATGAAGCTTTGCCGCCGATGTTCGTGGGTGGCCCCCTTTTTTTCTTTCACATGTTGACCTTCCAACAAATCATTCTCAGCTTGCAATCGTATTGGGACACTCAGGGCTGCGCCTTGTTGCAGCCCTATGACATGGAGGTAGGCGCCGGCACCTCGCATACCGGCACTTTTTTGCGTGCGATTGGCCCTGAGCCATGGAAGGCGGCTTACGTGCAACCGAGCCGTCGCCCCAAAGACGGCCGATATGGTGAAAACCCAAACCGATTGCAGCACTACTACCAATACCAAGTGGTCTTAAAGCCGGCGCCTAGCAACATCTTGGAGTTGTATTTGGGCTCGTTGACCGCCTTGGGTTTTGATCTGAAAAAAAACGACATTCGATTTGTCGAGGACGATTGGGAAAACCCCACGCTCGGCGCATGGGGTTTGGGCTGGGAAGTTTGGTTGAACGGCATGGAGGTCACGCAGTTCACTTACTTTCAGCAAGTTGGCGGCATCGACTGCAAGCCGATCACAGGCGAGATCACTTACGGCTTAGAGCGCTTGGCCATGTACTTGCAAGGCGTTGACAACGTGTACAACTTGAAGTGGACCGAGAGCTTGAGCTATGGCGACGTGTACCATCAAAACGAGGTCGAACAATCGACCTACAACTTCGAACATGCGGACGCAGATTTTTTGTTCACCGCTTTCACAGCACATGAAAAACAAGCGCAGCATTTGATTGGCGCGCAACTGGCGCTGCCCGCATATGAGCAAGTGCTCAAGGCTGCGCACAGTTTTAATTTATTGGACGCACGCGGCGCGATCAGTGTGACCGAGCGCGCCGCCTACATTGGGCGCATTCGCAATTTGGCGCGCGCTGTGGCGCAAAGTTATTTGGAGAGTCGCGAGCGCTTGGGCTTTCCCATGGCGCCGCGCGAGTGGGTGGCGCAAATGGCGCAACTCTCGCCATTGACGAAGAAAGCCTGAAGGGCCCGAGCAACACTATGAACCGTCAAAACCTACTCGTTGAATTGTTTGTTGAAGAGCTTCCTCCGAAAGTCTTGAACAAATTGGGCCAAGCCTTTGCCACTGTGCTGGCTGAGCAATTGCATGCCTTGGGCTTGACACCTGCAGATGCCGTGGTCACGCCCTATGCCTCACCGCGCCGCTTGGCTGCGCACATCACACAGGTGGCGGCGCAGGCACCTGACAAAGCCGTTGTGCAAAAACTCATGCCGCTGGCCGTGGGCCTGGACGCTCAAGGGCAAGCCACGCCGGCGCTGTTGAAAAAGCTCCAGGCGCTGGGCGCCGATGTGTCAGACCCCGCGGCCTTGGTGGCCAGTTTGAAGCAAGCGCCCGATGGCAAAGCACCGGCCTTGTTCTACGACAGCGTGGCCACCGGGGTGAGTCTGGCAGTGGGTTTGCAAAAGGCCTTGGAAGAAGCTTTGGCCAAACTGCCTATTCCCAAAGTCATGACTTACCAGCTCAGCGTCGATTGTGAGTTGCCCGGCTGGTCGAGTGTGAATTTTGTGCGTCCAGCGCATGGCTTGGTGGCCTTGCACGGCAGCGCTGTGGTTCCGGTCAAAGTGCTTGGCTTGACGGCGGGCAACAGCACACAGGGTCATCGCTTTGAAGCAGCCGTCTCGCCCGTGGTTCTGACGCACGCAGACACCTATGAAGCCGCGTTGGCGCAGGACGGCGCCGTGATCGCCAGTTTTGCGCTGCGACGCTCGGAGATTGTTCGGCAACTGGCTGCAGCCGCAGCCCAAGTCGGGCCAGATGTGCACGCCATCGAAGACGAGGCCTTGCTCGACGAAGTCACTGCCTTGGTCGAGCGGCCCAATGTCTTGATTTGTGAGTTTGAAAAACAATTTTTGCAAGTGCCCCAAGAGTGTTTGATTTTGACCATGAAGGCCAATCAAAAATACTTTCCTTTGTTGACGCAAGAGGGCAAGTTGACGCACCAGTTTTTGGTGGTGAGCAACATCACACCGGATGATGCCAGCGCTGTGATTCAAGGCAATGAGCGCGTGGTTCGCCCGCGTTTGGCCGATGCCCAATTTTTCTTTGACCAAGATCGAAAAAAATCTTTGGCCTCGCGTGTGGATGGTTTGGACAAGGTGGTCTACCACAACAAATTGGGCACGCAAGGCCAGCGCATGGCGCGCGTGCGTGCCATTGCCAAAGCCATTGGGCATGAGCTGGGCGGCGCTGCATTGGCGCAAGCGGCAGACACCGCCGCGCAGTTGGCCAAGACCGATTTGCTGACCGACATGGTGGGCGAATTTCCAGAGCTTCAAGGCATCATGGGCGGCTACTACGCGCTCAACGACGGGCTCTCGCCAGAGATCGCCCACGCCATTGAAGACCATTACAGGCCGCGCTTTGCAGGCGATGAATTGCCGCGCAACGAAGTTGGCGTGCTGCTGGCCTTGGCCGACAAACTCGAGACTTTGGTGGGCTTGTTTGGCATTGGCAATGCACCCACGGGCGACAAAGACCCCTTTGCCTTGCGCCGCCATGCCTTGGGCGTTTTGCGCCTTTTGATGGAAAAAGATTTGGCCCTAGAGTGGCCGCGCTTGTTGGCCATTGCCTTGCCGGTGTTTGGCAGTCAAATCAGCGACCCGACCGAGGCCTTGAGCAACTTTTTGTTCGACCGTTTAGCGGGCAGCGTGCGCGAGCAAGGCTTTACGAGCCAAGAGGTGGATGCGGTGTTGGCCTTGCGACCTGCACGTTTGGCGCAAGTGCCTCGCCTGATGGCGGCGGTGCGCGCCTTTGCGGTCTTGCCCGAAAGCCCGGCGCTGGCCGCTGCCAACAAACGCATTGGCAATATTTTGAAAAAAGCCCCAGAGGTGGATGCGCATGTCAATCCGGGCTTGTTGCAAGAGCCCGCTGAAAAAGCTTTGCACGAAGTCATGCTGCATTTGTTGCCGCAGTCTGAGGCTTTGTACCAAGCCGGTGACTACACCGCATCGTTGAAAACATTGGCTGCTTTGCGCGCACCGGTTGACGCATTTTTTGATGACGTCATGGTCAATGCCGAGGCTTTGGATTTGCGCTTGAACCGGCAAGGATTGCTCAAGTCCTTGCACGTGGCCATGAACCGTGTGGCCGACTTGTCACGCTTGGCGTGATGGCCATTGAACAAAACGAAGCTTGAAATGAAACTTGTCATCTTGGACCGCGACGGCACCCTCAACCGTGAGAGCGACGAGTACATCAAAACGCCAGACGAGTGGCATGCGCTGCCTGGCGCCTTAGAAGCCGTAGGCCGCTTGAACCATGCGGGCTACCACGTGGTCTTGGCTACCAACCAGTCGGGCTTGGGCCGAGGCTTGTTTGATGTGGCTGCTTTGAACGCCATCCACAAGCGCATGAACAAAGAACTGGCTGCAGTGGGTGGGCGCTTGGATGCTATTTTTTATTGCCCCCACACCCCCGCCGATGCGTGCACCTGCCGCAAGCCTTTGCCTGGGCTGCTCGAGCAAGTCGCTGAGCGCTTTGGCGTGAGCTTGAATGGTGTGCCTTTTGTGGGCGACTCCTTGAGCGACATGCAGGCCGCGCACGCCGCTGGCTGCACGGCGCATTTGGTTTTGACCGGATGGTCCGAGCCTTTGCGAGGCAAAGCGTTGCCCGATGCCTTTCCGCCTTTGACGCAACTGCACACCGATCTGAATGCCTTTGTGGACAGCTTCTTGAAAAAATCCACTGAGGCTTTGTCATGAATTGGTTACGCGCGGTCGTTCATTTGGTGTGGATGGTTGTGACGGTGGTGCCTTGGGCTTTGGTGGTGGTGTTTGCTTCTGTGTTTGTCAGCAGCACGCGCGTGTACTGGTTGTGTGCCGGGTGGCTGCGCAATTCGGTCAACGCAGGCACTTTGATTTTGGGCATTGAAAACCGCATCACCGGCATGGAAAATTTGCCGCAAGGCGCCAAAGATCCGGTGGTGTTGTTGGTCAAGCACCAGTCGACTTGGGAGACTTTTGTAATGCCCGCCATCATGCCGCACCCCTTGGCGTTTGTGTTCAAAAAAGAGCTGCTGCATGTGCCATTTTTTGGTTGGGCCATGAGCCGCATGGACATGATTCACATTGACCGCAGCCAGCGGGCACAGGCTTTCTCCAAGGTCGTCACGCAGGGCAAAAGGCTCATGGCGCAAGGTGTTTGGGTGATCATGTTTCCCGAGGGAACGCGCATTCCACGCGGGCAAAAAGGGGTTTACAAAACAGGCGGCACGCGCTTGGCCATTGAGGCGGGTGTGCCCGTCATTCCGGTGGCCGTCACCTCGGCGCGTTGCTGGCCGACCAAGGCCTTTGTTAAAAAGCCCGGAGTGGTCGACATCTCGATTGGCAAAGCCATTTCAAGCGCGGGCCGTGAGCCCGAAGAGTTGATGCAAGAGGTGGAAAATTGGATAGAAGCTGAAATGCACCGCCTCGACCCCGATGCTTATGCGCAACCCACTGCAGCTCGTACTTGATTTTTTCAGTGCGCCGGTGCACAGTGCGCCGCAGGTGCCGCCGGCCCCGCGTGCACGCCAGCGTCAAAAAACCACAAGTCCGGCGCCCCCCCAGCCCAGCAGTGTGCAAATCAGGGCAGATGGCGATGCCCATCTGCCAGTGTGGAGCCACCCCAAGGCCAATCGCGAAACAGTTTTGCAAGGTGTGCGAGTGGCTTATATTTTTCAGCGTGTGCGTCGCCGCTCGATCGGGTTTTTGGTTGGCCCGGATGGCCTGGAGGTGCGCGCGCCCAAATGGGTCACGTTGAAAGACATTGAGGCTGCTTTGCAAGAGCGCGCCGAATGGGTTTTGCGCAAGTGGGCTGAGGTGCAAGTCAAGCAACAAAACATTCGCCAAATCGAGTGGCGCGAAGGTGCTTTCTTGGACTATTTGGGGCAGCCCATTGCCTTGCGTTTGTGCCCTGAAAACGGTCGCACGGAATATTGCGACAACGAAGAGGGCGGCGCACAGTTGCGTCTGGCCTTGCCCCAGCACGCGCTGCCAGCGCAAATACGCGATGCCGTGCAAGCTTGGCTCATGCGGCAAGCACGCAGTTTGTTTGAGGATCGGCTGAACCACTTCGCCCCGCGCATGGGTGTGCAGTGGCGCAAACTGAGTTTGTCCAATGCCTCATCGCGCTGGGGCAGTGCGCGCGTGGACGGCGCGATTCGTTTGAACTGGCGGTTAGTGCACCTGCAATTGGATGCGATTGATTATGTGGTGGTGCACGAGTTGGCGCATCTTCAAGAGATGAACCACAGCCCAGCCTTTTGGAAAATCGTGGAAATAGCTTTGCCGGACTACGATGCGCAGCGCAAACAATTGCAAAAAGAAAACTTGGCTAATTGGGGCTGAAACGCCAAACACCTTGCGCGTCCTGGCGCCGCTTCAATTGCCCCGAGTACCACAGCAAATGCAAGTGCGCCACTGATTCGCCCATGGCAAAAGTGGTTTGGTGAAAATTCAAAGGCCGCTTGAAAATCACGGGCAGCATGTCGTGCGCGCTGCTCGCCTTGACAGCGCAGGCTTGCATCACTTCTTCTAAGCGCTCTTGATGGTGGGCGTGAAGTTGCGATGTGCGTGTGTGCAGTCCTTTGAAGGGCCTCCCGTGAGAGGGCAGTACCAAGGTGTCTTCAGGCAAGTCGTCAAATTTTTTGAGTGAGGCTAAAAACAAAGCCAATGCGTTGCCTTCAGGTTCTTGGGCGTAAACACTCACGTTGGTCGAAATTTTAGGCAGCACCATGTCGCCGCTGATGAGCACCCGGGCTGGCTCGCAATACAAGGCCATGTGTTCAGGTGAGTGACCAAAGCCACTGATGCAACGCCAGTCGCGCCCGCCGATGTGCAGAACAGTCTCGTGCATCAAGCGGTGGTGCGTCTGCGGCACCAAGGGCACCATACCAGCGTAGTAAGACACACGCGCGCCCACTTGCAGTTGGTCTTCGCTTTGGGTCCAGCCATTGACAGCAAAAAATGCTTGTGTGCTGGGGCCACCAAAATTGGTGCCGCCCGAGGAGGCCAGCAAGGCCGCTTGAAACTCGGTGCTGCTGATGTACAAAGGGGCCTGCCAGCGCTCACACAGCCAGTGCGCCATGCCCATGTGGTCCGGGTGCATGTGCGTGACCACCACCTTCAAAATGGGCAAACCCTCTAGCGCTGATGCGAAAATTTTCTCCCACGCCGCTTGGGTGTTGTCGTTGCAGACGCCGCAGTCCACCGCTGTCCAGCCTTGCACTGGCCCATGGGGGCCGTCTTGCTCGTCCCTTAAAAGCCATAAGTTGATATGGTCCAGCGCAAAAGGCAGGTTCATGCGCAGCCACAAAATGCCGGGCGCCACTTGCAGAACTTGGCCAAGCTCGGGCAGCGTTTGGCCCAGTGGAAAGGAAAGCTGGGATTCCAGCGAAACAGGCGGTGAAGCAGCGGTCATGGGGCCTCAAATTTTTCTGAACCAGCCCCAGATTGGGGTAGCATGTGGGGGTTGACGTTAACGTTAACGTCAAACTAATTTCATGCATTGTAGGGCGAGCCAGAAGTTTCGGGCTGTCGCCTGTGCGCAGGCTTGTGAGCGGGAACTCCAGATGGCAACCAGTTTTTCTATCAGCGACTTGGCCAAAGAATTTGACTTGACCACGCGCGCCATTCGTTTCTACGAAGACATGGGCTTGCTTGAGCCCCAGCGCTCTGGCCCCGGTGGGCGCAACCGGGTCTACTCTGCGCGCGACCGCACCCGCTTGAAGCTGACCTTGCGCTCCAAACGCTTGGGCTTGAGTTTGACCGAGGCCAAAGACCTGATTGACATGTACGACAGCCCGCGCGATACAGTGCCGCAGTTGAAAAAGTTTTTAACGGTGCTGGATGTGCACCAGCGACAATTGCAAGCGCAATTGGCAGATCTGCAAGCCACCTTGAACGAAGTCAAAACCCATGAAAAAGATGCGCGCAATTTGCTGGCAAAAGCTGCCAAAACAAACACCCCAAAAGGGCAGGCATGATGGACGGCTCTGACCTGAACAGCCCGTGCGGCCAACGTGTCGCAGCCAGCTTCAACCGCCAAGGCATGATGCTGCATCTGGATGCGCGCCTCTTGCGCGCCCTGCCCGGTGAGGTCGAAGTGGCCTTGCCCTTCAGTGACAAAGTCTCGCAGCAGCAAGGCAATTTTCATGGCGGTGTGATCGGCGCCTTGGCTGACATCGCTGGCGGTTATGCCGGTTTAACCATGCTCGAAGAAGGTGCGGAAGTTGTGACCGTCGAATACAAAATCAATTTCTTAAGCAGCCTGCAAGGTGGTGAACTGCGTGCCACTGGCAAAGTGACCAAGGCAGGCAAACGCATCATCGTGACCACCGCAGAAGTGGTGCACATCGATGCGCAAGGCGAGCGCACAGCGTGCGCCGTGATGCAGCAAACTTTGGTGCCAGTGGCAAAAAAGTATTAAGCCCTCAAGTCACTCAAAGCCACAGCACGGGAGAAGAAACATGAACATGCCAGGACTGAATTTTCAATTGGGCCAAGACATTGACGCCCTCAGAGAGGCCGTGCGTGATTTTGCACAGGCTGAAATTGCGCCACGCGCCATGGAGATTGACCGGAGTGACCAATTCCCCATGGACTTGTGGCGCAAGATGGGCGATGTGGGTGTCTTGGGTATCACCGTGCCTGAAGAATACGGCGGCGCCAACATGGGCTACCTCGCACACATGATTGCCATGGAAGAAATTTCGCGCGCCTCGGCCAGTGTGGGCTTGTCATATGGCGCGCACAGCAATTTGTGTGTGAATCAAATCAAACGCAATGGCAGCGCTGCACAGCGGCAAAAATATTTACCCCAACTCATCAGCGGTGAGCATGTGGGCGCTTTGGCCATGAGCGAGCCTGGTGCGGGCTCGGACGTCCTCAGCATGAAACTCAAAGCGCAAGACAAGGGCGGCTACTACTTGCTCAATGGCAATAAAATGTGGATCACCAATGGCCCAGACGCTCACACTTTGGTGGTCTACGCCAAAACCGAACCTGAACTGGGCGCACGCGGCGTCACTGCGTTTCTGATTGAAAAAGGCATGCCCGGCTTTTCCGTAGCGCAAAAGCTTGACAAACTGGGCATGCGCGGCAGTCACACCGGTGAGCTGGTGTTTCAAAACGTGGAAGTGCCCGCAGAAAATATTTTAGGCGGATTGAACATGGGCGCCAAGGTGCTCATGAGCGGCTTGGATTATGAGCGTGCAGTCTTGGCCGCTGGCCCGCTGGGCATCATGCAATCGGTCATGGACAACGTGCTGCCCTACATCCACGAGCGCAAACAGTTTGGCCAAAGCATTGGCGAGTTTCAGCTGATTCAAGGCAAAGTGGCCGACATGTACACCGTGCTGCAAGCGGGCCGTTCGTTTTGTTACACCGTGGGAAAAAATTTAGACCTTCTGGGCAGTGAGCATGTGCGCGAGGTGCGAAAAGATTGCGCCAGCGTGATTTTGTGGTGCGCAGAAAAGGCCACGTGGATGGCCGGTGAGGGGGTGCAAATTTTTGGGGGCAACGGCTACATCAATGAATACCCCTTGGGCCGCCTGTGGCGCGATGCCAAGCTTTACGAGATTGGAGCAGGCACCAGCGAGATTCGCCGCATGCTCATTGGGCGTGAGCTGTTCTCACAGACTTGCTAAGGTTTTGATGTTATAGCGACAATCACTGCATGAACTCCAACAGTCTTTCACATCTCTTTGACAACAACCGGGCCTGGGCCGCGCGCATGGAGCGCGAGCAGCCTGGCTTTTTTCAGCAATTGGCGCAGCTGCAAACGCCCAAGTATTTGTGGATCGGGTGCTCTGACAGCCGTGTGCCTGCCAACCAAATTACGGGTCTCGAGCCCGGAGAGGTGTTTGTACACCGCAACGTGGCCAACGTGGTGGTGCACTCTGACTTGAACGCTTTGTCGGTCATTCAGTATGCGGTAGACAGCCTCAAAGTTGAGCACATCATGGTGGTCGGGCATTACAGCTGCGGCGGTGTGCTGGCTGCCACCCGAGGTACGCGCATTGGCCTGGCAGACAACTGGCTGCGCCACGTGCAAGATGTGCGGCTGCGCCATCGCGAGCGCTTGAACCATTTGCCTCAAGCCCAACTCGAAGACGTCATGTGCGAGATGAACGTGATCGAGCAAGTGGGCAACGTGGCCTTGTCCAATGTCATGCAAGACGCATGGGGCCGAGGCCAAAAAGTCGCAGTGCATGGTTGGATATACGGTGTTTCTGACGGTTTGGTGAAAGATTTGGGTGTCACCATGTCGGGTACGCATGAAGTGGTGGATGTATTTCGCAAGGCCTTCAAGCGCTATCCCCGAGGGGGCTGACATGTTTCCGCATCGCCTGGATTCGACCGTGGCCTATGACATCGCCAAAGCGATGATGGATGGCTTTAACCGCCATTACCGTCTGTTCAGGACAGAATCAGCGCGCGCCAAACACCGCTTTGAAACGTGCGACTGGCATGGCCAGCAGCGCGCGCAGCGCGATCGCATAGAGTTCTACGATTTGCGCGTGAAAGAGTGCTCGGCGCGCCTTGAAAAAGAATTCAAAGCCGACAAGCAAAGCATGGATGTGTGGCAACAAATCAAGTTGCACTACATTGGTTTGTTGGTGGACCACCACCAGCCTGAATTGGCCGAGACTTTTTTCAACTCGGTCACCACCAAAATTTTGCATCGCAGTTATTTTCACAACGATTTCATTTTTGTGCGCCCTGCCGTCAGCACCGAATACATTGAAAACGAAGAGCCCACAGCCGCACCCACTTACCAAGCTTGGTACCCCACGCGCGAGACCATCGGTCAAACTTTGCTGGCCATGGTGCAACACTTTGATTTGCGTTGCCCGTTTGAGAATTTAGAGCGCGATGTGGCCGATGTCACGCGCGAATTGCAAAGCAAGTTGGGCGATTTGAAATTGCGGGCCAACTTTCAAGTCCAAGCCCTGTCGACTTTGTTTTACCGCAACAAGGGTGCCTATTTGATCGGCAAAGTGATCAACGGTTTTTTTGAGATGCCTTTTGCGCTGCCCATTTTGCACAACGAGCGCGGCGAGTTGGTGATTGACGCGGCCTTGATGTCCGAAGACGAGTTGCTGATATTGTTCAGTTTTGCCCGCGCGTATTTCATGGTGGACATGGAAATACCATCGGCCTATGTGCAGTTTTTGCGCAGCATGATGCCACACAAACCACGCGCCGAACTCTACAACGCCTTGGGCTTGGCCAAGCAAGGCAAAACCTTGTTTTACCGAGATTTTTTATACCACCAGCGCCACAGCTCCGATCAATTTCGAATAGCACCGGGCATCAAAGGCATGGTCATGCTGGTGTTTGACCAGCCGTCTTTCCCCTTTGTGTTCAAGGTCATCAAAGACTACTACCCGGCGCAAAAAGACACCTCGCGCGAGCAAATCAAGGGCAAGTATTTATTGGTCAAGCAGCACGACCGCGTAGGGCGCATGGCTGACACATTGGAGTACAGCAATGTGGCGTTTCCACGGGCCCGATTTGAAGATGAGTTGATTGAAGAAATTCAAAAATTCGCACCCAGCCAAATTGAAATTTCAGACCGCGATGGCGATGGTCAACTCGAAGTGATTTTGAAACACGTCTACATCGAGCGGCGCATGATTCCGCTGAATATTTATTTACAAGAAGCCTTTGATGCTGGCCCGCAAGACGAACTGGCCGTCGCGCAGTTGGCGCATTCGGTGGTGGAGTACGGCAATGCCATCAAAGATTTGGTGGCAGCCAATATTTTTCCGGGCGACATGTTGTGGAAAAATTTTGGCGTCACGCGCCATGGCAAAGTTGTGTTTTACGACTACGATGAGATCGAATACATCACTGACTGCAACTTCAGAAAAGTGCCCCAGGCGCGCACCGAAGAAGAGGAAATGTCAGGTGAAGTTTGGTACAAAGTAGGCCCGAAAGATGTTTTCCCAGAAACCTTTGGCCCCTTCTTGCTGGGCAATGACCGGGTGCGCGCGGTCTTCATGCAGCACCATGGCGACTTGCTGGAGGCAGCCTATTGGCAAAGCCAAAAAGACCGCATTTTGGCCGGCCATGTGCACGATGTTTTTCCCTATGACTTTGAAAAAAGATTTGCAGTGCAACGTGGTTTGGCCACTGCGCAATCTTCCATTTGAACCACGCACATTTTTTGGAGATATGAAATGAACGACCCGATTGTGATTGTCAGCGCTGCCCGCACCCCCATGGGCAGTTTTCAGGGAGACTTCGCCACTTTGGCCGCGCACGATTTGGGCGGCGCTGCCATTCGCGCCGCGCTCGAGCGCGCAGCAGTCAACTCGAAGTTCACGCCCGACTTGGTGAGCGAACTTTTATTTGGCAACTGCCTGATGGCCGGCCAGGGCCAAGCACCCGCGCGCCAAGCCGGCTTCAAAGGCGGTTTGCCTCAAAGCGCTGGCGCGGTCACGCTGTCCAAAATGTGCGGCTCAGGCATGCGGGCAGCCATGTTCGCGCACGACATGTTGGTGGCCGGCTCGCACGATGTGTTGGTGGCCGGTGGCATGGAGAGCATGACCAACGCACCTTATTTGATGCTCAAAGGGCGCGCGGGGTACCGCATGGGCCACGACCGCATTTTTGACCACATGATGCTGGACGGCTTGGAAGACGCATACGAACCGGGCCGCTCCATGGGCACTTTCGGTGAAGACTGCGCAGCCAAATACAGCTTCACGCGCGCTGAGCAAGATGCTTTTGCCACGGCCAGTGTCGAGCGCGCCAGAGCAGCCACCGCCAGTGGTGCGTTTGCCGCTGAGATCACGCCCGTCACGGTCAAAACACGCGCAGGCGAAGTTGTGGTCAGCACGGACGAGGGCCCTGGCAAAGTCAAGCTCGACAAAATCACGTCCTTGAAGCCGGCTTTCAAAAAAGACGGCAGCATCACCGCTGCATCGAGCTCTTCCATCAACGACGGCGCCGCCGCCATGGTCTTGATGCGGCAAAGCACAGCCCAGCAATTGGGCTGCCAAATTTTGGCTCGCATTGTCAGCCACGCCACGCACGCGCAAGAGCCTGAGTGGTTTGCCACAGCACCTGTAGGGGCCACTCAAAAAGCCTTGGCCAAGGCGGGCTGGAAAGTCAGTGACGTTGATTTATGGGAAGTCAATGAAGCCTTCGCCGTGGTGCCCATGGCCCTCATGAAAGAGTTGGGCGTGGTGCACGAGAAAGTCAACGTCAACGGCGGTGCTTGTGCACTGGGGCACCCGATTGGCGCTTCGGGCGCGCGCATCATGGTCACCTTGATCCATGCCTTGAAAGCGCGGGGCTTGAAACGCGGCCTGGCCACCTTGTGCATTGGCGGCGGAGAAGGCACGGCGGTTGCAATTGAAGTTTGAAGCTGTTTTATTCGATTGCGATGGTGTGCTGGTCGACAGCGAACCCATCACCAATGGTGTTTTGCGAGACATGCTGCAAGAGCAAGGGTGGGCTTTGTCGCAGGAAGAATGCATGCGCATGTTTGTGGGCAAAGCGGTCAAAGACGAGCGTGCGCTGATTGAGTTGCAAACGAAAAAGCCGCTGACTGAAGCATGGCTGCACGAATTTCGGGAGCGGCGCAATCAAGCTTTGCGCTTGCATTTGCAGGTGGTGCCCGGCGCACATGCCGCCGTGGCTGCAGCGTTTGACATCACGCAAGGGCGCATTGCTTGTGCCTCTGGGGCAGACCGCTTTAAGGTTGAAATGCAATTGACGCAAGTCGATTTGATGCCGCACTTTGAGGGCCGTATTTTCAGCGGCCACGAAATGGCGCGCACCAAGCCAGCGCCCGATGTGTATTTGGCAGCAGCTGCTCACTTGGCGCAACGGCCTGCGTATTGCTTGGTGATTGAAGACAGCCCCGCCGGCATCACCGCTGGCGTGGCTGCGGGTGCGACGGTTTGGGCCTATTGCCCAGAGCCTGCATTAGCGCAGGCATTGCTGGATGCGGGCGCGCAGCAGTTGTTTGCTCACATGGGGGCATTGCCAGACTTGTGGCGCGCGTCGCGAAATGCGGCCGGTGTTTGACCCGTCCAATGTTTGAATGCGCGCATGAAACTTTTTTCATTTTGAAAGCCAGCGGCTTGCGCCACTTGCTTGACGGGTTTGGCTGTGCGCTGGAGCAACTCCATGGCACGATCGCGTCTGACTTGGTCTTTTAAAAACTGCAGACTGATGCCTTCTTCTTGCAGTTGACGGTGCAAACTGCGTGGCGACAAATTGAGCATGGGGGCCAAAGTTTTGGCGCTGTGCGTTTCTTGCGGGTGCGCCCACAAAGCTTGCCGCACTTGAGGCACCAGCAAGCGGTCGCGGCGGTATTGCAAGACCGTTAAAGTCAGCGCGCGCTGCAGCATGTGTTGCAACGCTTTTTCATCCCGGCGCAAGGGCAGGTCTAAGTAACGCGCATCAAACACCAATTGGGTGGGGCCTTGGCCAAAGAACACCGGCCCTGGAAACATCAAGGGGTAGACCGCATGGTGCACAGGCGCAGGAAAGGGCAATTGCACACGCTGCAGCAGCATGCGCGAGTCCACCAACCAGCAGGCCACACCGTGTAAATTGCGCAGCACCGAGAGCAAGGCAAATTCACGTTGCGCGCCTAAATCGCAACATTCAATCAAAGTGATGGTGGCTGCGCCTTCTTGGTTTTTCACGCTCAGCGCAATGTCATCGGTGATCAAGCCGTGATGGCGGCACCAGCGCTTGAGCGCCAGGCCCAGTGTGGGGGCCGTCAAGCAGGCGCGCAGCAACATGCCATAGCTGCCCCATGGCAAGCGGCGCTGGAAGCAGCCCAGCCCCTCGTCGTTCAATTCGTGCATGGCGTGGCTGGAGATGGCCTCCATTTGAGCGGCAGTGATGCGCGCACTGATTTTGTGCGCAAGTTTTGGCGCAATTTGTGCTGATTTCAAGGCCTCATCGCAAGCCATGCCGCGGGCTGTGTACGCTTGCAAAATGGCGCGCACGAAGGCCATAGGGGTAACCGCCAAGACCGGCTTTTCAGGACTTGAAAGCCCTGTGGCTTTAGAGGCCGGATCTTGGGAGGTGGCAGGGCGGCGCGCAGGCATGGCCTATTCTGCATCAAATATGGCGCAATTTGCAACCATTGTGTTCACCGGTGTGAGGGCCAAACCACTATGCTCAGAAACCATGGGTCCCCCATGTCGGGGCCTTGGCACAGGAGAGATCAAGCATGTCGGTGTTGCAAACCCAACTCAACCCTCGGGCGGCTGAATTTTTGGCCAACGCTGCGGCGCTGCAAGCGGCAGTGGACGACTTGCACCAGCAATTGCAAAAATCGGCCGCAGGCGGCGGCCAAGCAGCCCGCGCTAAGCACGTGGCGCGCGGCAAATTGCCCCCACGCGAACGCGTGCAAATGTTGCTGGATCCGGGCACGCCCTTTTTGGAATTGGCCCCTTTGGCAGCACACGCCATGTACTTGAACAAAGACGGCGTGGGCGACGCGCCTTGCGCAGGCTTGATCACGGGCATCGGCCGCGTCAGCGGTGTGGACTGCATGATCGTGTGCAACGACGCCACCGTCAAAGGCGGCACCTACTACCCCATGACGGTCAAAAAACATTTGCGCGCGCAAG
This sequence comes from uncultured Burkholderiales bacterium, assembly GCA_903870145.1. Taxonomy (GTDB): domain Bacteria; phylum Pseudomonadota; class Gammaproteobacteria; order Burkholderiales; family Burkholderiaceae_C; genus Limnohabitans_A. The sequence goes on from CAIQBO010000034.1 coordinate 21,205, forward strand.
AAGTGGCGCAGCAAAATCATTTGCCCTGCATTTATTTGGTCGACTCGGGCGGTGCCAACTTGCCCAACCAAGACGATGTCTTCCCAGACCGTGAGCACTTTGGCCGCATCTTTTTCAACCAAGCCAACATGAGCGCCTTGGGCATTGCACAAATTGCCGTGGTCATGGGCAGTTGCACTGCGGGCGGCGCCTACGTGCCAGCCATGAGCGACGAGACCATCATCGTCAAAAACCAAGGCACGATCTTTTTGGGCGGCCCGCCCTTGGTCAAAGCGGCCACGGGCGAAGTGGTCAGCGCAGAAGATTTGGGCGGTGGCGATGTGCACACCCGCCTGTCTGGCGTGGCCGACCATTTGGCGCAAGACGATGCGCACGCCTTGGCCTTGGCGCGCCAAGCTGTGGGCTCATTGAACAAGCTGAAAAAAACCGATCAAGCCTTGCGCGAGCCCAGAGCACCTTTGTACGCGGCGCAAGAGCTCTATGGCGTCATTCCTGCAGACAGCCGCAAGCCTTATGACGTGCGCGAAATCATTGCGCGTTTGGTCGATGGCAGTGAGTTTGCAGAATTCAAATCACGTTATGGCCAAACGCTGGTGTGCGGCTTTGCCCACATTGAAGGCATGCCGGTGGGCATCATTGCCAACAATGGGATTTTGTTTTCCGAGTCGGCGCTGAAGGGCACGCATTTCATTGAGCTGTGCTGCCAACGCAATGTGCCACTGATTTTTTTGCAAAACATCACCGGCTTCATGGTCGGGCGCAAATATGAAAACGATGGCATCGCACGCAACGGCGCCAAGATGGTCACGGCCGTGGCCACTGCCAAGGTGCCCAAATTCACTGTCATCATTGGCGGCAGTTTTGGTGCTGGCAACTACGGCATGTGCGGGCGTGCGTTTGGCCCGCGCTTTTTATGGATGTGGCCCAACGCGCGCATTTGTGTCATGGGCGGCGAGCAAGCCGCAGGCGTTTTGGCCAGCGTCAAACGAGATGGCATACAAGCCCGCGGCGGGCAGTGGAGCGAGCAAGAAGAGGCCGACTTCAAGCAGCCCATCTTGGACCAATTCGGCCAGCAGTCGCACCCCTATTACGCCAGCGCCCGATTGTGGGATGACGGCGTGATTGACCCGGCCGACACCCGCCGCGTCTTGGCGCTGGGCTTGTCCGCCGCCTTGAATGCGCCCACTGAAAAAACCAAGTTCGGAATATTCCGGATGTGATGTTCAACTGAAAAAAAAGAGACCCCCATGAGCTACAACTTTGACAACATTTACACCACGCCCGAGCACAGCTTGCTGCGCGACCAAATCGCCCGCTTCATTGCCCGCGAGGTCGAGCCCTTTGCGGCTGCTTGGGAAGACGCCGGCATGGTGCCGCGTGAGGTTTTGCGCAAAATGGGGCAAGCCGGATTGCTCGGCTTGATGTACGACCCAGAGCAAGGTGGCGGCGGCGCTAACGCCATGGACAATTTGGTTTTTGCAGAAGCCTTGTCGCAGTCCACATTTGCGGGCTTCATCATCACCGTGCTGGTGCACACCGACATGGCCAGTCCGCACTTGCACCATGCAGGTAGCGCCGCACAAAAAGCCAAATACATGCCGCGCATCATCTCGGGTGAATGCATCACAGCGGTGGGTGTGTCTGAGCCTGGCGCAGGCTCGGATGTAGCGGGCATTCGCACCACCGCCAAACGCGAGGGTGATGAATGGGTCTTGAACGGAACCAAAATGTTCATCACCAACGGCGTGCATGCCGAGCTGTATTTCATCGCCGCTAAAACAGGCGATGCACGCCACGCCATGTCCATGTTCATCGTTGAAAAAGGCACTCCAGGCTTTAGCGTGGGCAGGGCTTTGAAGAAAACCGGTTGGTTGTCGTCTGACACGGCCGAGTTGGTGCTTGAGAACGTGCGCATACCGGCGCACCATTTGTTGGGCGAAGAAAACAAAGGCTTTTATTCGGTCATGAAAAATTTTCAAACCGAACGCATTGCATTGGCCGCCATGGCAGTTGGCCACGCCACCCAAGCGCTGCAACTGACGCTGGACTATGTGCGTCAACGCCCAGCCTTTGGCGGCACCTTGTGGGACAAGCAAGTCATTCGCCAACGCTTGGCCATGCTCGATGCCAAGACCCGCGCGGCGCGCCAGTTCATGTACCACTGCGCGTGGAGCGTCACGCAGCAGCGCGACATCGTGCAAGAAGTCTCCATGCTCAAAGCCTTGACGGGCGAGTTGGTCAACGAAGTGGTGCAAACCTGCCAACAATTTCATGGTGGCATGGGCTACATCCGAGAAACCGCCATCGAGCGCTTGTGGCGCGACGCGCGCATTTTGGCGGTTGGCGGCGGTGCCACCGAAGTCATGCTCGACGAAGTTGCTAAACGTTATTGAGGATTGCGCATGACCACACCTGCATCATCCGATAAAACCATGCCCAATACAGACCACCCAAGCCCTGCAAATCAAGGCACTGCACAAGGCACTGCACATAGCGCTGAGCCAGGCACTGTGCATGGCGTTGAACTGCGCCGGCCGTCCCTGCACGTGGCCGAAGTCTGGCTCAATCGCCCTGAAGTACGCAACGCTTTCAATGACCAAGTCATTGCACAACTCACGGCGTGTTTTGAAAAATTATCCCAAGACTCTGATTTGCGCGTGATTGTTTTGGCCGCACACGGCAAAGCTTTTTGTGCGGGTGCCGATCTGAACTGGATGCGCACGATGTCCACTTACAGTTGGGAAGAAAACCGCGCTGATGCACAAAAATTAGCCCAGATGTTGTGGACGCTCGATCAGTGCGCAGTGCCCGTCATTGGCCGCGTGCAAGGCGACTGTTATGCCGGCGGTATGGGCCTGGCCTCGGTGTGCGACGTGCTGGTGGCTTCAGACAACGTGACTTTTTGTTTGTCCGAAGCACGCCTAGGCTTGTTGCCCGCCACCATCAGCCCGTATGTGATTCGGGCCATGGGCACGCAAGCTGCGCGCCGCTACATGGTCACCGCAGAACGCTTTAGCGCAGCGCAAGCGCACGCCATGGGCATGGTGCACGAGTTGTGCACACCCGAGGGTTTGGACGCCAAAGTGGCCGAGCTCGTCAAGACCTTGTGCGCCAACGGCCCGCAGGCCTTGCGCGTTTGCAAGCGCTTGGTGCAAGACGTGGCAGGCCAAGTCATCAGCGAGAGTTTGCGCAAAGACACTGCGCAGCGCATTGCCGATGTGCGTGCCAGCGCTGAAGGCAAAGAAGGCCTGCAGTCCTTCTTGCAAAAACGCCCAGCCCAGTGGACGCTTTGATTCTTGCACCCATGATCCAACGCTTTTGTATCGGAAGCCCCTATGTTTGACAAAATTTTGATCGCCAACCGCGGAGAAATTGCTTGCCGTGTGGCCGCTACGGCGCGCCGCATGGGCATTCAAACGGTGGCGGTCTACTCTGACGCAGATGCCCAAGCCAAGCACGTCATGGCCTGCGACCAAGCCGTGCATCTGGGTGGCTCGGCCCCCAAAGACAGCTATTTGCGATGGGAAAAAATCATCGAAGCGGCCCTGGCCACCGGTGCACAAGCTGTGCACCCCGGCTATGGTTTTTTGAGTGAAAACGAAGCCTTCGCACAGGCCTGCAGCAAAGCGGGTTTGGCCTTCATTGGCCCCCCTGCATCGGCCATTCAGGCCATGGGTTTGAAATCCGAATCCAAACGCTTGATGGAAAAAGCCGGTGTGCGTTTGGTGCCTGGTTATCACGGCGCCGATCAAAACCCAGAGCTCTTGCAACGCGAGGCCGACCGCATTGGCTACCCCGTGCTGATCAAAGCCAGTGCAGGCGGGGGCGGCAAGGGCATGCGCATTGTTGAAAAGTCAGCAGACTTTGCACAGGCCTTGGCCTCCTGCCAACGCGAAGCGACCAACAGTTTTGGCGACGATGCTGTGCTGGTTGAAAAATACGTGCAACGCCCGCGCCACATTGAAATTCAAGTCTTTGGCGATGCACACGGCCAATGCGTTTACCTGATGGAGCGTGACTGCTCAGTGCAGCGCCGTCATCAAAAAGTAATGGAAGAAGCGCCCGCTCCGGGCCTGAGTGCAGCCTTGCGCGCGCAAATGGGCCAAGCCGCCGTAGCGGCTGCACGCGCGGTCAATTACGTGGGCGCGGGCACGGTCGAATTCATCGTTGAGCAAAAAGAAAACGCCAAGACCGGGCAGCTCGAGATGAATTTCTTTTTCATGGAGATGAACACCCGCTTGCAAGTGGAACACCCCGTGACCGAAGCCATTACCGGTTTGGATTTGGTCGAGTGGCAATTGCGCGTGGCCAGTGGTGAAAAACTGCCTTTGCAGCAAGAGCAAATCAAGCTTCATGGCCATGCTATTGAAGCGCGCATATGCGCAGAAAATCCAGACCATAATTTCTTGCCCGCCACGGGCCATTTGCAGGTCTACCGCAAGCCTGCTCACAGCGCATTTGAGCGCGGCACATTGCGCTTTGACGATGGCGTGCGTCAGGGCGATGTGATCAGCCCTTTCTACGATTCCATGATTGCCAAAGTCATCGTGCATGGCGAGACGCGCGCGCAAGCGCTGGCCTTGCTCGACCAAGCCTTGGCGCAAACGCAGGTGGTGGGCGTTCACAACAATGTGCAATTTTTACGTCACGTGTTGCACAGCGAATCATTCGTCAAAGCCAACTTAGACACAGCTTTGATCCCGCGTGAAGCCGCGCATGTGTTCAAGCAAGAGCCGGTGGGGTTGAACGTGGCGGCTGCCGCTTGGGTGGCGCACAGCTTGCAACAAGAACAAGCCAAGCAGGGCGCAGACCCTTTTAGCCGTGCCGATGGCTGGCAGTCGCATGCGCAAACGCTGCGCCGATTTCCGCTGGAGTTTGCGGGCGAAAGCCACATCGCGTGGCTGCAATATGGCCACGCTGGCCGCATGACTTTGTCCTGGGGCAATGCCGCAGGGCCACATGCCATTTCTAGCGCAGACCATTTTGAATTCACGCCTGCTGCCCAAGGCTTGTGGGTCACCTGGCAAGGCCAGCGCGTGGCCAGTCAAGTGGTGCAGCAAATCGGCAAACCTGGCACGCCTGCCGATGTGGCGCATGTTTTCACGGCGCAAGGTGCTACCCGCATTCGCGGTGTGAGCCCATTGGCCTTTGACGCCAATGAAAAGCAAGATGACAAAGCCGGCTTGACAGCACCCATGCCTGGCAAAGTGGTCTCGATGGCTGTCAAGGTGGGTGACAAAGTTAAAGCCGGTCAAAGCCTGGCCGTGATGGAAGCCATGAAAATGGAGCACAGCATTGTCGCGCCGCATGACGGCATGGTGGCAGAAGTACTTTATGCGCCGGGGGATCAAATTGCAGAAGGTGCGCCCTTGCTCAAGCTTGCGTAAACTCGCGCACATGAAAATTGCTTTTTGCTGCACCAACACCAAAGCCGAACCTTGGCTCGAAGGGCTTCGCGCCCATTTGCCTGGCCATGACATTTGGGAGTGGCAACCGGCTCAGCCCAGCCAGCCTATAGCCTTGGCTGATCACGCTGTGGTCTGGGCACCCCCGCAAGCCTTCATTGACGAGCAAACGCAGCTTCAAAACCTGTTCAACATCGGCGCGGGTGTGGACGCTTTGCTCCAACTCCAATTGCCCAGTACTTTGCGCATTGTGCGTTTGAACGACGCGGGCATGGCGCAGCAAATGGCCGAATATGTTTGCCACGCCGTGATACGTTATTTTCGTGCGCTCGATGGGTATGAGGCCGATACCCAAGACATGCGCTGGTCTTTTCGCAAGCCCGCCATTCGCAGTGATTTTTCAGTGGGCATTTTGGGTGCTGGTATTTTGGGCACGCGCGTGGCGCAAGCTTTGCGGTACTTTGAATTTCCTGTTCAAGTATGGAGCCGCAGCCCAAAACACATGGAGGGTGTGCAAAGCTTCACGGGTGCGCAGCAACTGCCTGCATTCCTCAAGTCCACACGTGTCTTGGTCAACTTGCTGCCGCTCACAGTTGAAACAGAAAATATTTTGAATCGACATCACCTAGAGCAACTCCTGCCAGGCGCATATTTGATCAACGTGGCGCGCGGGCGCCATTTGGTTGATCAAGACCTGATCGATTTGCTGGACAATGGGCACATGGCTGGGGCCACTTTGGATGTGTTTCGCACCGAGCCCTTGCCGCCATCGCATGCCTTTTGGCAACACCCCCAAATCACCGTGACGCCGCACACTTCAGCGCGCACTTTGCGAGACGAAAGCATTGCACAAATCACAGGCAAGATCAAAGCGCTTGAACGCGGCGAGGAAATTTGGGGCCGGGTCGACCTTGTGCGTGGCTACTGAGCCAGCCCATTTTGCAAGAACGTTGATATCAAAAATCCAATCCATAAAGGCCTCCCAATGAACTTCCCCACCCGTGTCAAATTGGTCGATGTCGGCCCGCGCGATGGCCTGCAAAATGAAAAACAACATGTGCCTGTGGCCATCAAAATTGAGTTGGTGCACCGCCTTCAAGCCGCGGGCTTGAAAGAAATTGAAGTCACCAGTTTTGTCAGCCCCAAATGGGTGCCGCAAATGGCAGACAACGCACAGGTCATGGCCGGCATTGCGCGCGTGCCAGGTATTCGCTACTCGGTGCTCACGCCCAACCTGCAGGGCTTGCAAGCAGCCTTGCCATGCCGGCCTGACGAGATCGTGGTCTTCGCTGCGGCCAGTCAAACCTTCAGTCAAAAAAACACCAATTGCAGCATTGAAGAATCGATCGAACGCTTTGCCCCCATGGTACAAACTGCGCGCGATGCAGGCATCTATGTGCGCGGTGCCTTGTCGTGTGCAGTGGGCTGCCCCTTTGAAGGCGATGTGCCCCCGGCCAGTGTGGAGCGTTTGGCTTTGATGATGAAACAAATTGGCGTGCAACATGTGGGCGTGGCCGACACCATTGGCGTGGGCACCCCGCGCAAAATTCAAGCGGCCATGCAAGCGGCGCTCAAGCACTACGACTTGAACGATGTGTCGGGCCATTTTCACGACACCTACGGCCAAGCCTTGGCCAACACCTTGGCCAGTTTGGAAATGGGTGTGTGGCAATTTGACGCCTCGGTGGCCGGTCTGGGAGGCTGCCCTTATGCCAAAGGTGCAACGGGCAATGTGGCCACCGAAGATCTGGTTTACATGCTGCACGGCATGGGCATCGAGACCGGCATTGACCTGGACAAACTGGTGGATGCAGGCACTTTTATCAGCGACCACTTGCAGCGCAAATCCAACTCGCGTGTCGCCACGGCTTTGTTGAACAAACGCGCCTAAGCCTCAGGCAATAGACACCGAACAACATGAGTCACTTGAGCCGTTTGCAGCAGCGCGCATCCCAAGTCTTGGCCTCAGACACTGTGCATGTGCCATCGCCTTGCGTATCTGTTTGTGCTGTGAACCCTGATACAGGATGGTGCGAAGGCTGCTTGCGCAACATCACAGAGATTGCAGCCTGGGGCCAGATGGATGCCGTAGCGCAAAGAAAAATTTGGCAGCTAATTCAACTGCGACTCCCAGTGGTTCACACACAGCGCGAAAATCCACGTCAAGGCTAAAAACAAAAGCACCAGGCCTTGCGCGCCCATCCAAAACCCGAAGTGCCAACCCCCAACTGAAAAGTCCAAGTTGCGAGCGTTGTAGACGGTGCCAAAGGTCGCTGCAACCCACAAAAGCATCAAACCCCAACGCAAATTGCGCACACGTTTTTCTATGCACGCTTGAAGAAGTGGCGAGCTGGGGGTGTCGGCATCCTCCTGAGTGTGTGTTTGGGGCGACATAAACCTCATCATGTCATTGCACCCTGCCAATGAAAGCAAATGAATTATCAGTGATTACCCTTTGATTTGGGTCAAATACCGTATCGTGAAATTATTGATAAGGGTTAATACTTGCATCGTCAGTCTCTGTTGGTTTGGTGTCAGACGAGGGTCAGAGCTTGCTTTAAAAATCGAACCCAAGCTTTCCTGTCGGAAGCTATTTTTGGAGACAACGCTATGGCAACAACTGAAAACCGTCCGATGACGGCCGAAGAGAAGAAGGTGATCTTCGCTTCGTCTCTCGGCACTGTGTTCGAGTGGTACGACTTTTACCTTTATGGCTCACTCGCGGCCATTATTGCGAAACAATTCTTCAGCGGTTTGGACGAAGGCTCTGCCTTCATTTTTGCGCTGCTGGCTTTTGCCGCCGGCTTCATTGTTCGTCCTTTCGGCGCCATTTTCTTTGGCCGCTTGGGTGACATGATCGGTCGCAAATATACCTTTTTGGTGACCATTTTGATCATGGGCTTGTCCACCTTCATCGTGGGCATCTTGCCAAACTACGCCAGCATTGGCGTGGCCGCTCCCGTCATCTTGATCTGCTTGCGCTTGCTCCAAGGTTTGGCCTTGGGTGGTGAGTACGGCGGTGCTGCAACCTATGTGGCCGAACACTCGCCACAAGGCAAACGCGGCGCCTACACCTCATGGATTCAAACCACAGCCACCTTGGGTCTGTTTTTGTCTTTGATGGTGATTTTGGGCACGCGCACAGCCATTGGCGAAGACGCTTTTGCTGACTGGGGCTGGCGCGTTCCGTTCATCGTCTCTATCGCTTTGTTGGCCGTCTCGGTCTACATCCGTTTGAGCATGAACGAGTCACCTGCGTTTGCCAAAATGAAAGCAGAAGGCAAAACGTCCAAAGCGCCTTTGGCTGAGTCATTCGGTCAGTGGAAAAACTTGAAGATCGTGATCTTGGCTTTGATCGGCTTGACTGCTGGCCAAGCCGTGGTTTGGTACTCTGGTCAGTTCTACGCTTTGTTCTTCTTGACACAATCGCTGAAGGTTGACGGCGCTACAGCCAACATCATGGTGGCAGCATCTTTGATCATCGGCACACCGTTCTTCATTGTGTTCGGTGCTTGGTCTGACAAGATTGGCCGCAAGCCCATCATCATGGCCGGTTGCTTGTTGGCTGTGCTGACTTACTTCCCCGTGTTTGAAGCTTTGACCAATGCCGCGAACCCTGACTTGGCCGCAGCGCAAGCCAAAGCCAAAGTTGTGGTCACAGCCGATCCTGGTGAATGCTCATTCCAGTTCAACCCCACCGGCACGAAGAAATTCACTTCTTCTTGCGACATCGCCAAACAGCGCTTGGCTGCTGCGTCAGTGAGCTACTCCAATGAAGTGGCACCTGCTGGCACAACGGCTCAAATCAAAGTGGGCGAGACTGTGGTGAAGGTCAAGTACACACCGGAAGACATTGATCAAGCCAAGGCTGCTGCCCAAGCCAAAGTGGCTGAGCTGACTGCAGCCCAACCGCAAGATCCCAAAGCCATGGAAGCGGCTGCCAAGTTTGTCAAAGATCTGGGCAACGAAAAAACGGTTGGCACCACTTTGTTTGCGACCAACTTGAGCGCTGCGTTGAAGGCTGCGGGCTATCCTGCCAAAGCTGACATGGCCAAGTTTGACAAAGTCAAAGTGATTGCCATCCTGACCTACTTGGTGATTTTGGTGACCATGGTGTACGGCCCGATTGCTGCCATGTTGGTGGAGATGTTCCCCACTCGCATTCGCTACACATCGATGTCTTTGCCCTACCACATCGGTAACGGCTGGTTCGGCGGCTTGCTGCCCACCACTGGCTTTGCCATCGTGGCCCAAACCGGCAACATGTACAACTGGATCTGGTACCCCATCATCATCGCCGGCATGACCTTCGTGATTGGTACTTTGTTCATCAAAGAAACCAAAGACGTGGACATCTACGCGAACGACTGAAATCCCTAATTGGTGTCAGAGCTGAATTAATTCTTGGAGATGAGGGCGGCCAGAGCAGTTGGCCTGCCCTGTTCCGCTCATGTCCCCCGGGCCTTTGGCCCTCCTCCTTGACTTCGCTGCACAGGGCAGGCCAACTGCTCTGGCTTGATTTCTCAAAGGATATGTGATGTGGAAGATAGCTGTTGGTTTCGTCGTGTTTGCTGCATTGGCCATGTACGTCATCGTCAAAGGCGGCGACAACTTGGACATGGGCGGTGAGAAACACGGCGCTGAGGCAGTGCAGGCGCCTGCTAAATAATTAGTAATTAGGGGACGCTACCCTTTTTCGTTAAATTGGGGTCGGAGTTGAATTGATTTCTACTTGGGGGAGGGCGGCCAGAGCAGCCGGCCTACCCTGTTCCGCTCATGTCCCCCGGGCCTTTGGCCCTCCTCCTTGACTTCGCTGCACAGGGCAGGCCGACTGCTGTGGCCTATCTCTTTAAAGGGTTAAAGGGGACGCAACCCTTTTTGTGCTGGTGACAAAACGAGCGAAAAAATGACCGCGAGGAAAAGGGTAGCGTCCCCTTTAACCCCCCTTTAACCCTTTAAAACACTAGAATGTTGGGCCTTCACCTTAAAAGCTTGCCTTCATGTCCCAAGGTCTTATTCGTATTCGGGGTGCTCGTCAGCACAACCTCAAAAACATTGACCTGGACATTCGCACGGGCGAGATGACTGTTGTCACCGGGCCCAGCGGGTCGGGCAAATCCAGTTTGGTGTTTGACACGTTGTACGCCGAAGGCCAGCGGCGTTATGTGGAGACTTTCAGTGCCTATGCGCGTCAGTTTTTGGAGCGCATGGACAAGCCTGCTGTCGATAAAGTCGAGGGCGTGCCGCCTGCCATCGCGATCGACCAAACCAACCCCGTTCGCAGCTCACGCTCCACCGTGGGCACCATGACCGAGTTGAACGATCACTTGAAGCTCTTGTTCGCGCGCTTGGGGCATTTGTATGACCGCGATACCGCACAAGCGGTCCGCCACGATTCGCCTGAGACCATCTACGCCGAGCTGAGCCAAAGAGCACAAGAGGCGGGGGACCCTCGGCTGGTATTGACCTTCCCCGTTGAGCTACCCGCGAACACCAGCGCCGAGCAAGTCGAGCAGTGGCTCTCGGCCAGCGGCTTTACCAAAGTTCAAGCAGAGCGCGAAGTGGCCACCCCCACGGGCCCGCGCAAAGTGCTGGACGTTGTGGCCGATCGTTTTCGCTTGGGGCAAACTGAAAAAGCCCGGGTTGTTGAAGCGATTGAAGTGGCTTTGAAGCGCGGTGGCAGGTTGAATGTTTATGTGATTGTGGACTCGTTGCCGGTTAAATATTTAACCTGGCGCTTCTCCTCCGGCCTCCACTGCCCCGAAAGCGATCTGCGCTACGCAGAGCCTTTGCCTTCCATGTTCTCATTCAACTCCGCAGTCGGCGCATGCGAAACATGCCGGGGTTTTGGGCGGGTGATTGGGGTGGACTTTGGTCTGGTCATTCCCAACGAAAAACTCACACTGCGCGCCGGCGCCATCAAAACCATTCAAACGCCTGCATGGAAAGAAGCGCAAGATGATTTGATGCGCCATGCCGAAACCGCAGGCATTCCGCGCGACACGCCCTGGTTCAAACTCACGCCCGAGCAACAACACTGGGTGCTGCAAGGCTCGCCCAACTGGAACGGCAAATGGAACCAGCAGTGGTTTGGCATTCAACGTTTTTTTGCCTACCTCGAAAGCAAATCCTACAAGATGCACATTCGCGTGCTCTTGTCCAAATACCGAAGCTACACACCATGCGGCACCTGCAGTGGCGCGCGCCTTAAAACAGACAGCTTGCTCTGGCGCATTGGCAGTCGCGAAGACGCCAACGCGGTACTCGCCAAAGAAAAACGCTTCATGCCCGCCGGCGTCAAATGGACTCGCACACAACTCGAGGCACTGCCCGGCCTTTGTCTGCATGATTTGATGCTCATGCCCATCGACAAACTCCGTGCATTTTTCGACCGCATGTCAGCCACCGCCATTGCAGAAAACAGCCAAGACGGCCAAGCCCAAGCGCTCAAATTGTTGCTCGAAGAAATCACCAACCGACTCAAATATTTGTGCGACGTCGGCATCGGCTACCTCACGCTCGACCGCCAAAGCCGCACCTTGAGCGGCGGCGAAGTCCAGCGTATCAACTTGACTACGGCTCTTGGCACCTCCTTGGTCAACACCTTGTTTGTATTGGACGAACCCAGCATCGGCCTGCACCCGCGCGACATGAACCGCATCACACAAGCCATGCACCGCTTGCGCGACGCCGGCAACACGTTGGTCGTGGTCGAGCACGACCCCGCCGTCATGATGGCCGCCGACCGCATGATCGACATGGGCCCAGGCCCTGGCGAGAAAGGCGGACACATTGTTTTTGACGGCAGCACAGAAGAGTTAAAACACGCAGACACCTTAACGGGCGCATATTTGAGCGGCCGCAAGCAAGTGGGCATGGGCTTCAAACGCTTGGTCACCGACAACACGCCGCGCCTGATTTTGGAAGGTGCCAAAGAGCACAACCTGAAAAATGTCGAGATCGAATTTCCATTGCAAAGACTGGTCTGCATCACCGGTGTGAGCGGCTCAGGCAAATCCACTTTGATACAAGACGTGTTGGCCCCCGCCTTGCAACGTCACTTTGGCAAAAGCACCGAAACACCGGGCGCGCACGACCGCTTGCTCGGTGCCGATCATCTGAGCGATGTGGTGTTTGTAGACCAGTCCCCCATTGGCAAAACCACACGCTCTAACCCCGCCAGTTATGTCGGCGCATGGGACGCATTGCGCGAACTTTTTGCAGTGCTGCCCGCCTCACAACAGCGCGGCTACACCGCCTCTAAGTTCAGCTTCAACAGTGGCGACGGCCGTTGCCCCACCTGCGGCGGCTCTGGTTTTGAGCACGTTGAAATGCAATTTCTAAGCGATGTGTATTTGCGTTGCCCCGACTGCGATGGCAAGCGTTATCGCCCTGAAATTTTAGAAATCAAAATCGAACGCCAAACCATGGGCAGTGTGACTTCGCGCATGATGAACGTGGCCGATGTACTTGATTTAACAGTCAGCGAAGCAGCCACCCTGTTCGCCCAAGACCGCGAGGTGATTCGCGCCTTGCAACCCATCGTGGATGTGGGCTTGGAATACGTCAAGCTGGGCCAACCCGTGCCCACTTTGTCTGGCGGTGAAGCACAGCGTTTGAAGCTCGCAGGGTTTCTGGCAGGCGCTGCCAAAAGTGCATCGTCCAGCAAACAAGCACTCGCTCGCAAAGGCACTTTGTTTTTATTCGACGAGCCCACCACCGGTCTGCATTTTGACGACATCGCCAAGTTGATGCGCGCATTGCGCAAGCTTTTGGAGGGCGGGCATTCGCTGATCGTGATCGAGCACAATTTGGACGTGATTCGCTCAAGCGATTGGTTGATAGACCTGGGGCCTGAAGGTGGTGACGCAGGGGGTTATGTGGTGGCCCAAGGTATGCCGGAGGAGGTGCGCAATCACCCGACTTCGCACACTGCTTTGGCGTTGCGTGACTATGCTCTTTCTATGGAGGGAGAGGTTGCTGGCGCTGTCACCAAAGTAGATGCGCTGGGCGCCTCATACTCTGGCGAGAAATCGTTGCCCAGCGCATCTACTTTGGTGACTGACAATGTTGCAAGCACAGAGCAATACGCTAGCGCACGTGCATCAAAAGCGATCCGCCCCACAACAAGGCCAATAAATGCCACCGAACAAAACAGCATCCGCATCGTCAACGCCAAAGAACACAACCTGCAAAACTTGAGCGTCAACATCCCCCGCGGCCAATTCAACGTCATCACCGGCGTCAGCGGGTCTGGTAAATCTACACTGGCCTTTGACATCCTCTTCAACGAAGGCCAGCGCCGCTACTTAGAAAGCCTCAACGCCTACGCCCGCAGCATCGTGCAACCCGCAGGCCGGCCCGAAGTTGATGCTGTTTATGGCATCCCACCCACCGTGGCCATCGAGCAAAGACTCTCCAGGGGCGGCAGAAAAAGCACCGTGGGCACCACCACCGAAGTCTGGCACTTCTTGCGGCTGCTTTATGTCAAATTGGGCGTACAACACTGCGTGCACGACGGCAGCGCCGTGCAGCCTCAAACACCCGACAGCATCGCCGCGCAACTGCTCAAAAATTTTCGTGGTCAACACATCGGGCTGCTTGCGCCCTTGGTCATGAACCGCAAAGGCGTCTACACCGAATTGGCCGACTGGGCCCGGCCCCGTGGCTACACGCACTTGAGAGTCGATGGCAATTTTTTACCCACTCAAAACTTCCCGCGCATCGACCGCTTCAAAGAGCACACCATCGAATTGCCCGTGGCCAGTTTAGATGTCAAACCCGAACACGAGCAGCAACTTCGAAACGCACTGACCAAAGCCCTGGAGCACGGCAAAGGGGTGGTGCACATCTTGAGCCAATTGGGCGGCCTGCAACAAGCCATGCAACTTGGCACGCCCACCGCGCACATTGGCCAACTGCAGGTCTTCTCCACCCTCAGGGCTTGCCCCGTTTGCAGCACCTCCTACAACGAACTTGACCCGCGTTTGTTCTCGTACAACAGCAAACACGGCTGGTGCCCTGAGTGCGTTGGCACCGGTGTGCAACTGACCAAAGACCAGCGCAAAGTTTTTGACGACTCCGTGCGCGACGACGACAACAAAGGCCGCGAACAAAGCTTTGCCGAACCTGAAATTGAAGACTTGATCGAGCACACCTGCGCACATTGCCAAGGCACACGCTTGAACGCCACGGCACGCGCCGTCAAATTCTCGCAAGCGCATTGGCCCATCACACACATTGCCAGCATGAGCGTGACCGACATCCGGCAATGGGTGCAAACCTTGAGCCAAAAAAATGCCCTCACGCAAAGAGAAAGCGACATCGCGCGCGACCTCTTGCCCGAGATTCAAAGCCGCCTGGAGTTTTTAGAAGAAGTCGGTTTGGGCTACCTCACCTTAGACCGCGGCGCGCCCACCTTGAGTGGCGGCGAAGCCCAGCGCATCAGGCTTGCAGCGCAGTTGGGCAGCAACTTGCAAGGCGTGTGTTATGTGCTGGACGAGCCCACCATTGGCCTGCACGCCCGAGACAATCAAATCCTCTTGAACGCGCTGCACAAACTCGGCGACAAAGGCAACACCTTGGTGGTGGTCGAGCACGACGAAGACACCATTCGCCGCGCTGACCACATCATTGACATTGGCCCCAGCGCCGGCAAACGCGGCGGCAAGTTGGTGGCCCAAGGCAGTGTGAAAGACATCACCGACGCGCCTGATTCGCAAACCGGCAAATATCTTTTGCATGCCATGAAGCACCCACTGCAAGCCCGAAGAGACATGCCCGCATTCACTGCCAACACAGCGCCCGCACAACCATCCGACGCCACACAAGCAGCCACTCAAGCTTCGACCTTGAATTGGCTTGAACTCCAAGGCGCCAAGCTCCACAACCTGCAAAACATCCATGTTCAAGTGCCCTTGCAACGTTTGGTGGCCGTCACCGGCGTGAGTGGCTCTGGCAAATCCACGCTGGCCAGAGACGTGCTTTTGGCCAACGTGCACAGCCACGTGGCGCAGCGCAGCAGCAAGGCCGGCAGAGACGAGCAAGCCGCTGGCAAATTTCCGCAACTGATCGGCTGCACGCAACTCACAGGCTTTGAACCCATAGACCGAGTGCTCGAAGTTGACCAAACCCCCATCGGCAAAACCCCGCGCAGTTGCCCCGCCACCTACATCGGGTTTTGGGACACCATCCGCAAACTGTTCGCCGAAACCTTGGAAGCCAAAGCCCGCGGTTACGCAGCAGGAAGGTTCAGCTTCAACACGGGCGAAGGGCGCTGCCACAGCTGCGAAGGCCAAGGCGTGCGAACCATCGAGATGAGTTTTTTGCCCGACGTGAAAGTGCCCTGCGAAGCGTGTCACGGCGCGCGCTTTAACCCCGAGACCTTGGCCGTCACATGGCGCAGCAAAAGCATAGGCGATGTGCTCAAAATGGAGGTGGACGAAGCGGTGGGTTTTTTCACCACCATGCCCTCCATCGCGCACCCCTTGCAACTTTTAAAAGACGTGGGCTTGGGCTACCTCACCTTGGGCCAACCCTCGCCCACCTTGAGCGGCGGCGAAGCGCAGCGCATCAAACTGGTCACAGAGCTCTCCAAAGTGCGCGACGAAATCGGCCGGCGCGGCAACAAAGCGCCGCACACTTTGTATGTGCTCGACGAGCCCACCGTGGGCCTGCACATGGCCGACGTTGACAAGCTCATCCGCGTGCTGCACCGCTTGGTCAACGCCGGGCACAGTGTGCTGGTGATCGAGCACGACTTGGACGTGATTGCCGAGGCTGACTGGGTCATCGACCTGGGCCCCGAAGGCGGCCGTGCTGGCGGCCAAGTGGTGGCCAGTGCCAGCCCCGAAGAAGTGGTGCGCTTGGGCACGCACACCGGCAAAGCTTTGGCCAAAGTATTGGCCAGAAGCTGAAGAAATTAGAAAATTGCAAACACTGCAAAACGAGCTAAAATGGCAGGCTTTGTGCCAGATGTCTTTCAAAAGGTTAACTCTCAAGTGAATTGGTTCGTCGTTTACACCAAGCCTTTGCAAGAGGCGCGCGCTTCGAGCAACCTGCTGGCGCAGGGTTTTGAGGCGTTTTTGCCTGTCATCAGCCTAGAGAAATTCAGGGCAGGTCGCGTCAGTGTGGTGGTTGAGCCCTTGTTCAGCCGCTACATGTTTGTGCGCCTGGACGTTGAGCAAGACAACTGGGGCCGCATTCGCTCTACGCTGGGGGTAGTCAAGCTGCTCACCATGGGCGGTGTGCCCGTGCCGGTGCCAGAGGGCTTGGTCGAGGCGCTCATTGATAGCCAAAACCAGCTCTCATCGGGCAAAGACAGGCCTTATTTCAAAGCCAATGACGCGGTGCAGTTCATCGGGGGCCCTTTGCGGGGCCTCAAAGGCGTGTTTGAGCAGCATGACGGGGAAGCCCGCGCCATGGTGCTCATTGACATTCTCAGTCGCCCCCAAAGAGTGTTGGTTCAAGCCGAACATTTGGTGCCCGCAAGCCTGTAAGGCAGTAAAATATAAAAATGCAAATGAATTTGACCCTTCGCACCCACCTCCAAACTCCCTTGCGCACAGCCCTGTTGGCCTGTGCCGCCGCCTTTGTCAGTTTTTCTGCTTTCGCTCAGTTCGGGATGGCGCAGCCTGCTGCTGCGCCTGCTGCTGCGCCTGCTGCTGCGCCTGCTGCTGCGCCTGCTGCTGCGCCTAACTTTTTGGGAGCAGTGCCCACAGCCCTCTTAGCGCGCCCCGATGCCCTGGCCGCCCCAACAGACCCCACGCGCGCCGCCAACCCCGCGCGCCCAGCCAAAATCCAAGTCCCCAGCCAGTTTCAGCGCTTTGTTCAAGAGGGCACGGGCAAGTTGCTGCCCCATTTCGGCTCTGAGCTGTTTGAAAACCCGCAAGCCTACACGGCTGACAACGCCGCCCCCGCCCCAGCCGACTACGCCCTGAGCGTGGGCGACGAAGTGCGCGTGCAAATCTGGGGCGCGGTGGACTACAGCGGCAGCCACACCATCGACCGCAACGGCCAAATCAGCCTGCCCAAAATTGGCACCTTCGCCCTGGCCGGCACCCAAGTCAAAGACCTTGAAACCGTGCTGCGCAAGCAAGTGGCCACGGTGTTCACCAACATCACGCTCAACGCCAACCTGGGGCGCCTGCGCGGCATCACGGTTTATGTGGTCGGCCACGCCCAGCAGCCAGGCACCTACACCCTGAGCAGCCTGAGCACGCTGGTCAACGCCTTGTTTGCCAGCGGCGGGCCCAGCACCAACGGCAGCATGCGCAACATCCAAATCAAACGCGCAGGCAAAACCGTTACCACTTTTGACCTGTACGAGTTCATCTCCAAAGGCGACAAAACGCGCGATGTGTCCTTGCAAGCGGGTGACGTCATCACCATCCCCCCCGCCGGCCCCCGCGTGGCCGTGACCGGCGCTTGGGATCATTCGGCTATTTATGAGCTCATTGCAGGCAGCACCGTGCAAGACTTGCTGGCCTTGGGTGGTGGTTTGCCCGCCTTGGCTGCCCCTCAAAAAGCGCTGGTAGAGCGCATTGACAACACCCAAACCCCCTCACGTCAAGTGCAAGAAATTGCCTTGAGCGGCCCCGGTTTGCAACACGCTTTGCGTGATGGTGATGTGCTCACCCTGCTGCGCACCAGCCCTCAATTCTCTAACGCCGTGACTTTGCGCGGCAACGTGGCTGACCCCCTTCGCTTTAGCTACAAAGCGGGCATGCGCATTTCAGACCTGATTCCTGAGCCCCAAGCGCTGATTCAGCGCGACTACTTCAGCAAAAAAAATAACATGGTGCAGTCTCAAGTGCTTGACAAAATCAGCACCGAGCGCTCCCTCAACGAAGTTAAAAACTTGCTGGAAGAAATCAACTGGGACTATGCCTCCATCGAGCGCCTTGATGCTAAGGAAGTCAAAACTGTGCTGATCCCCTTCAATCTGGGCAAAGCCATTAAAAACAAAGACCCTGCCCACAACCTGACCCTGCTGCCGGGCGATGTGGTCACCGTCTTCGGCGTTACAGATCTGCCGGTGCCGGTTGGAAAACGCACACAGTTTGTGCGCGTTGGCGGTGAAGTTCAGCAGCCTGGCTTCTACCAAATTACCGCGGGCGAAACGCTGCCTCAACTGTTGCAACGTGCTGGCGGCTTAACTTCAGAAGCCTTCTCTTACGGAACCGTTTTCAGCCGCGAGACCACGCGCAAAGAGCAACAAGCCAACTTAGACCGCGCCATCCGCAAGATGGAGCAAGACATCAGCAGCCAAACCGTCTCCCAACTGCAAAACGTCACCGATGCAGAAAAAGGCAACAATGTGCAAGCCCAAATTGCGGGCCAACGCATCTTGCTTGGGCGCATGCAAAGCTTGAAGTCAAGCGGCCGCATTGCACTGGAAATATCAGCCAACAACCCTGAGTTCCCGCCTATTTCCTTGGAAGACGGCGACACCATCCTCGTGCCCAATCGACCAAGCTTTGTGGGTGTGTTTGGCGCTGTGCATTCAGAAACCAGCTTCATCTACAAGTCCAGCAACAACGTGCGCGCCTATTTGGACAAAGCTGGCCCAACGCGTGATGCTGACGTAGACTCTGCCTTCATCATTCGCGCAGACGGCACTGTGCAGGCCAATAAATCGGGTGGCAGTTGGGTGGGCCTTGGCAGCAGCAGTTTCATGTCCGCCCCCGTCTTTCCTGGCGACTCGATCTTTGTGCCTGAAGTGCTGGACCGGCGCAATGCCTACACTCAGTTCATACAGGGTGCTAAGGACTGGACGCA